>NZ_CP108393.1:4218928-4542500 GCF_035961655.1 Streptomyces sp. NBC_01317
CGCGCCGCTGCGAGCGGTAGTCGTCCGTCTTCGTACGCTTCACATAGCCGCCACGGCTGATCGTGACGACGATGTCCTCCTCGGCGATGAGGTCCTCGATGGACATGTCACCGTCGAAGGGCACCAGCTTGGACCGCCGGTCGTCGCCGAACTTCTCGACGATGACGGCCAGTTCCTCACTGACGATCTGACGCTGCTTCTGCGGCGACGCCAGGATCGCGTTGTACTCGTTGATCTTGAGCTGGAGTTCGTCGTGCTCGGCGACGATCTTCTGCCGCTCCAGGGCCGCCAGGCGGCGCAGCTGCATCTCCAGGATCGCGTTCGCCTGGATCTCGTCGATCTCCAGCAGGCCCATCAGGCCCGTACGCGCGATCTCGACCGTGTCACTGCGCCGGATCAGCGCGATGACGTCGTCGATCGCGTCCAGCGCCTTGAGCAGGCCGCGCAGGATGTGCGCGCGCTCCTCCGCCTTGCGCAGCCGGTACTTCGTCCGCCGGACGATGACCTCGATCTGGTGCGTCACCCAGTGGCGGATGAACGCGTCCAAGGACAGCGTGCGCGGCACCCCGTCGACCAGGGCCAGCATGTTCGCGCCGAAGTTGTTCTGGAGCTCGGTGTGCTTGTACAGGTTGTTCAGTACGACCTTCGCGACCGCGTCCCGCTTGAGGACGATCACCAGCCGCTGCCCCGTACGCGAGGACGTCTCGTCACGGACGTCGGCGATCCCGCCGACCTTCCCGTCCTTGACCAGGTCCGCGATCTTCTGCGCGAGATTGTCCGGGTTGGTCTGGTACGGAAGCTCCGTGACGACCAGGCACTGGCGGTTCTGGATCTCCTCGACCGCCACCACCGCGCGCATCGTGATCGAGCCACGGCCGGTGCGGTACGCGTCCTCGATGCCCTTGCGGCCCACCACCAGCGCGCCCGACGGGAAGTCGGGGCCCTTGATGCGCTCGATCAGCGCGTCGAGCAGCTCCTCGTGCGAGGCGTCCGGGTGCTCCAGCGCCCACTGCGCGCCGGCCGCCACCTCCCGCAGGTTGTGCGGCGGGATGTTGGTGGCCATGCCGACCGCGATCCCGGCGGAACCGTTGATCAGCAGGTTCGGGAAGCGCGCCGGCAGGACCGTCGGCTCCTGGTTGCGGCCGTCGTAGTTGTCCTTGAAGTCGACGGTCTCCTCGTCGATGTCACGGAGCATCTCCATGGACAGCGGCATCAGCTTGCACTCGGTGTACCGCATCGCGGCCGCCGGGTCGTTGCCGGGAGAACCGAAGTTGCCGTTCGAGTCCACCAGAGGCATCCGCATCGACCACGGCTGCGCGAGACGGACCAGCGCGTCGTAGATCGAGGAGTCGCCGTGCGGGTGGTACGTACCCATGACGTCACCGACGACGCGGGCACACTTGTAGAAGCCCTTCTCGGGCCGGTAGCCGCCGTCGTACATCGCGTACAGCACCCGGCGGTGCACGGGCTTCAGACCGTCCCGTACGTCCGGCAGGGCGCGCGACACGATGACGGACATCGCGTAGTCGAGGTACGAGCGCTGCATCTCCGTCTCGAGCCCGACCGGCTCGACGCGCAGCGCCAGCCCCTCCACCGGGGTGGCGGTCTCCACGATGATGGGGGCCTCGGGGGCCGCTCCGTCGGCGGCCTCGGGAGACTCGCCGTTCTCAGGGGTGTTCTGGTCGGCCATTGCTGGTCAGTGTTCCTTTCGGCCTTTTCGAATCCGTCAGCTGGGACCGACTCAGATGTCGAGGAAGCGGACATCCTTGGCGTTGCGCTGGATGAAGGAACGCCGGGCCTCGACGTCCTCGCCCATCAGCACCGAGAACAGGTCGTCGGCCTGCGCCGCGTCGTCCAGGGTGACCTGGCCGAGGACACGGTGGTCCTGGTCCATGGTGGTGATGCGCAGCTCTTCGGCGTTCATCTCGCCCAGCCCCTTGAAGCGCTGGATCGAGTCCTCGCGGGCCCGCTTGCCGTTCTGCTTGCCCAGCTCGATCAGCGCGTCGCGCTCCCGGTCCGAGTACGCGTACTCGAAGTCGTCCTTGCCCCACTTGATCTTGTACAGCGGCGGACGCGACAGGTACACGTGCCCCGCCTCGACCAGCGGCCGCATGAAGCGGAACAGGAAGGTCAGCAGCAGCGTGTTGATGTGCTGCCCGTCGACGTCGGCGTCCGCCATCAGAATGATCTTGTGATAGCGGAGCTTCTCGATGTCGAAGTCCTCGTGCACCCCGGTACCGAACGCCGAGATCAGCGCCTGCACCTCGGTGTTCTGGAGGATCTTGTCGAGCCGCGCCTTCTCGACGTTCAGGATCTTGCCGCGGATCGGCAGGATCGCCTGGTACATCGGGTTACGGCCCGACTTCGCGGAACCACCGGCCGAGTCACCCTCGACGATGAAGATCTCGCACTTCGCCGGGTCGTTCGACTGGCAGTCGCTCAGCTTGCCCGGCAGGGACGCGCTCTCCAGCAGCCCCTTGCGGCGGGTCAGGTCACGCGCCTTGCGGGCCGCGACCCGGGCCGTCGCCGCCTGGATCGCCTTGCGGATGATGTCCGCGGCCTCGGTCGGGTTGCGGTCGAACCAGTCCGTCAGGTGCTCGTGCACGATCTTCTGCACGAACGTCTTCGCCTCGGTGTTGCCCAGCTTCGTCTTCGTCTGGCCCTCGAACTGCGGCTCGCCCAGCTTCACCGAGATGATCGCCGTCAGACCCTCGCGGATGTCCTCACCGGCGAGGTTGTCGTCCTTCTCGCGCAGGAACTTCTTCTCACGCGCGTACCGGTTGACCAGGCCCGTCATGGCCGCACGGAAGCCCTCCTCGTGCGTACCGCCCTCATGCGTGTGGATCGTGTTGGCGAAGGAGTACACCCCCTCGCTGTACTGCGCGTTCCACTGCATCGCGATCTCCACCGAGAGCATCCGCTCCTTGTCCTCGGCCTCGATGTCGATGACCGTGGGGTGGATCAGCTCGCCCTTGCGGGAGTTCAGGTACTTCACGTAGTCGACGAGGCCGCCCTCGTAGAAGTACGTGACCGTACGGGCCGGCGCCTCGCCCGCGTCCTCGGCGGCGTCCGCGCCCGCCACGTCCGCGCCCGCGACGGCCTTCGCCGACTCGCGCTCGTCCGTCAGCGTCAGCGTCAGCCCCTTGTTCAGGAACGCCATCTCCTGGAACCGCCGCGACAGCGTCTCGAACGAGTACTCGGTCGTTTCAAAGATGTCCGGGTCGGCCCAGAACGTCACCGACGTACCGGTCTCGGCCGTCTCCTCGTTCTGCGCCAGCGGGGCGGTCGGCACACCCAGCTTGTAGTCCTGCGTCCAGCGGTAGCCGTCGGTCCTGACCTCCACCGCGACCTTCGTCGACAGTGCGTTCACGACCGAGACGCCGACGCCGTGCAGACCGCCGGAGACGGCGTAGCCGCCACCGCCGAACTTTCCGCCCGCGTGCAGCACCGTCAGCACGACCTCGACGGCCGGCTTGCCCTCGGACGGGACGATGCCCACCGGGATACCGCGCCCGTTGTCGACCACGCGGACCCCGCCGTCGGCGAGGATCGTCACGTCGATGGTGTCCGCGTGCCCCGCCAGGGCCTCGTCGACGGAGTTGTCGACGACCTCGGACACCAAGTGATGCAGACCACGCTCGCCGGTCGACCCGATGTACATCCCGGGGCGCTTGCGGACCGCGTCGAGGCCCTCCAGCACGGTGATTGCACTGGCGTTGTACGAGGAAGTCACCTCGCCGTGCTCACCAGTGGAGGCGGACGGAGTCTTCTCTTTGGGGTTGCCGGAATCGGCCACGAAGCGCCCTTTCTGGCACAGCACAGGCCGTTCACCGGCAAGCGGGGACGGCTGCGTCGTTCGGCTTGTAGCGACGTCTCCCGCAAGCACAGCGGGATTTCCTACCAGTCTACCGGTAGCGCCGACCCGAATGGGGGTTTGCCGGTACCTGAGTCCTCATGTGCCGCCCTGAATGAGCGCCTACCGACTCCCCATATTCGGGAAGGGGCTCCAAGAGGCTCACACGGGCATTGAGCGCTTCGGCCTGTCAACCTTCCGCTACGGTGAGGGACACCTCACCCTCCCCGGACGCTTCCCCAGGTCACAGCGCTGCCGGAGAGGAACACGCGCCCGCGCGCGCGGGGGCGCCGCCCGGCCGCCCCGTACCGCCGGCCCCCGTACCCTCTTGGGACCGCGCCGGGCCCGCTCCCACCCCGCTGACCTGCGCGGATCATGGACAGCGGCGAAACAGGCGCGTACGGGCTCCCGGGGGCGCGCAAGAGGCCGTACGAGCCCCCGCACCGAACCACCACGGACCCCACACCTCATCCGTACGTGTCGCCAGGACCCTTGCTCCCCGGCGCCCGCAGCCGGCCGTACCGCTGCGGCGGACCCGTCGGCCCCAACACCTTGATCACCCGTACGGTGCCGTGCCCCAGGTCCTCGTTCAACCGCGCCACCAGACGCGGCGCCAGCAACCGCAACTGCGTCGCCCACGCCGTCGAGTCGCACTGCACCGTCAGGACCCGCTCGTCCTCCTCGTACTTCTGCGGCACGCAGTGCTTCGCCACGTCGTCCCCGACGATCTGCGGCCACCGGCCCATCACCCCGCCCACGGCCGCCGGCGCCTCCCAGCCCCGCTCCGTGATCAGCCGGCTGATCGCCGCACCCAGCGGCAACGGATCACGGCCGTCCGCCCGGGCACCCGACCGCAGCCCCCCGCCCCGCCTGGCCTGCTTCTTCTGCTGCGCGGCATCCCCACGCGCGCGTGCCTGCTCCTTCGCCGCGCGCAACGCCACCCGCGCCAGATCCACCCCGGACGACTCCGGCGGCGTACTCCCAGCCGCGCTCCCGTCCGCCTCCGGCAGCTCAGGAGGCCCCTCGGACCCGCCAGGACCCCCCGCCCCGCCACCCCGCCGCGCGCCGCTCACGCCCGCTCCACAGCGCCGTCGGCCACCAGGAACCGCGTCCCCGCCAGCACCCCCGGAACGTCGTCGTCCACCGCCGCCGTCACCAGCACCTGCTCACCCGGCGCCACCAGCTCCGCCAACCGCTCCCGCCGCCGCGCGTCCAACTCCGCGAACACGTCGTCCAGCACCAGCACCGGCTCGTTGCCCTCGGCCCGCAGCAAGTCGTACGAAGCCAGCCGCAACGCCAGCGCGAACGACCACGACTCCCCATGACTCGCGTAGCCCTTCGCGGGCAACTGCCCCAGCTTGAGCACCAGATCGTCACGGTGCGGGCCGACCAGCGTCACCCCGCGCTCGATCTCCTGCTTCCGGACCCCCGCCAAGGCCGCCAGCAGCCGCTCGTACAGCTCCTCACGCCCATGACCCAGCCCCCCGCCGTCACCGTCGGCATCCACAGCCTCCACGGCCGACGAGCGGTACTCCAGCCCCACCGGACCGCCCCCGGGCGCCAGCTGCTCGTACGCCTTGTCCGTCAGCGGACGCAGCGTCTCGACCAGATCCACCCGCCGCGCCAGCAACTCCGCCCCGACCCGCGCCAGATGCTGGTCCCACACGTCCAGCGTCGACAGGTCCATGCCACGCCCACCGTGCCTGCGCGCCATCGCCGCCGACTTCAACAGCGTGTTCCGCTGCCTCAGCACCCGGTCGTAGTCCGACCGCACCCCCGCCATCCGCGGCGACCGCGCCGTCACCAGCTCGTCGAGGAACCGCCGGCGCTCACCCGGATCGCCCTTCACCAGCGCCAGATCCTCCGGCGCGAACAGGACCGTCCGTACGATCCCCAGCACATCCCGCGGCCTGACCTGCGCCGACCGATTGATACGCGCGCGGTTCGCCCGGCCCGGATTCAGCTCCAACTCCACCAGCTGCGACCGCTCGCCCTGCGTCACCGCCGCCCGGATCACCGCCCGGTCCGCGCCCATCCGTACCAACGGCGCGTCGGAGGACACCCGGTGACTGCCGAGCGAGGCCAGATACCCGACCGCCTCGACCAGATTGGTCTTCCCCTGCCCGTTCGCCCCCACGAACACGGTGACGCCCGGGTCGAGCGGAACCTCGACCCGGGCGTACGACCGGAAGTCTGCCAGCGACAAATGCGTGACGTGCATGGATGTGCGCCGGCCTCCCCGGTGGAGCTACTTCGCCTGCTTCGACTCGACGGAGTGACCGCCGAACTGGTTACGCAGCGCCGCGACCATCTTCATCTGCGGCGAGTCGTCCTGACGGGACGCGAACCGCGCGAACAGCGACGCGGTGATCGCGGGCAGCGGCACCGCGTGATCGATGGCCGCCTCGACCGTCCACCGGCCCTCGCCCGAGTCCTCCGCGAACCCCTTCAGCTGCTCCAGGTGCTCGTCGTCGTCCAGCGCCTTGACCGCCAGGTCCAGCAGCCAGGAACGGATGACCGTGCCCTCCTGCCAGGAGCGGAAGACCTCACGGACGTCCGTGACCGAGCCGACCTTCTCCAGCAGCTCCCAGCCCTCGGCGTAGGCCTGCATCATCGCGTACTCGATGCCGTTGTGAACCATCTTCGCGAAGTGGCCCGCCCCGACCTTGCCCGCGTGCACCGAGCCGAAATCACCCTCCGGCTTGAGCGCGTCGAAGATCGGCTGCGCCTTCGCCACGTCCTCCGGCGTACCGCCGTACATCAGCGCGTAGCCGTTCTCCAGGCCCCAGACACCGCCCGAGACACCGCAGTCGACAAAGCCGATCCCCTTGATGCCCAGCTCCACGGCGTGCTTCTCGTCGTCCGTCCAGCGGGAGTTCCCACCGTCCACCACGACGTCCCCCGGGGACAGCAGACCGGCCAGCTCGTCGATCGTGGACTGCGTCGCGGCACCGGACGGGACCATCACCCACACGACCCGGGGGCCCTTGAGCGTGTTCACCAGTTCTTCGATGCTGTGCACATCGGCGACGTCCGGGTTGCGGTCATATCCGACGACGGTGTGGCCTGCGCGGCGAATGCGCTCGCGCATGTTGCCGCCCATCTTGCCGAGACCGATGAGACCGAGCTCCATCAGTGGTTCCTTAAACGTCGAGGCGATTCGTACCCGCGCCCGAGCCTACGCCCGGGCGCCTCCACTCACCTGTGGGGTCAGCCGCTCAGGCGAACCGGCATGATGAGGTATTTGTACGCTTCGTCCGCCTCGGCCTTGACATCCGCCTTGCCGCTCAGCAGCGCCGGCTTCGTGGAAGTCGTGAAGGACAGTTGGGCCACCGGTGAATCGATCGCGCTCAGACCGTCCAGCAGGAACGTCGGGTTGAAGGCGATCGAGATGTCGTCGCCGTCCAGCAGCGCGTCCACCCTTTCCACAGCCTGTGCGTCGTCGCTGGAACCCGCCTCCAGGATCAGCACGCCCTGCTCGAAGCTCAGCCGCACCGGCGTGTTCCGCTCGGCGACCAGGGCCACGCGCTTGACGGCCTCCACGAACGGGGCCGTCTCGATCACCGCGATCGAGTTGAACTCCGTCGGGAACAGCGTCCGGTACTTCGGCAGGTCGCCTTCGAGCAACCGGGTCGTCGTCCGCCGCCCCGCGCCCTCGAAACCGATCAGCCCTTCGCCCGCGCCCGCCCCGGAGAGCGCCAGGGTGACCGTGTCACCGCTGGTGAGCGCCTTGGCGGTGTCCAGGAGCGTCTTGGCGGGCACCAGTGCGACCGCGGAGATGTCCGCGGCCTCCGGCTTCCACAGGAACTCGCGGACCGCGAAGCGGTAGCGATCGGTCGAGGCCAGGGTGACCGTGTCGCCCTCGATCTCGATCCGTACGCCGGTCAGCACCGGCAGCGTGTCGTCGCGGCCCGCGGCGATGGCCACCTGGGAGGCGGCCGAGGCGAAGATCTCGCCGGGGACGGTGCCCGTCGCCGTCGGCATCTGCGGCAGCGCCGGGTACTCGTCCACCGGCAGGGTGTGGAGGGTGAACCGGGACGAGCCGCAGACCACGGTGGCCCGCACCCCGTCCGTGGAGATCTCCACCGGGCGGTTGGGGAGGGCGCGGCAGATGTCGGCGAGGAGCCGGCCGGAGACGAGGACGGTGCCGTCCTCCTCCACCTCGGCGTCCACCGAGACCCGCGCCGAGACCTCGTAGTCGAAGCTGGAGAAGCTGAGGGCGCCTTCCTCGGCCTTCAGCAGAAGGCCTGCGAGCACCGGCGCCGGGGGCCGAGCCGGGAGGCTCCGGGCCACCCAGGCCACCGCCTCGGCGAGTACGTCGCGCTCCACCCGGATCTTCACCGGAACCGCCTCCTGCTTTGCTCGCTCGTCCTGCCGGCCTTCGTCGTCGGCCCTGATGCCGGGGACCAGTCTGACGTACGGCACCGACAGTCCGTGCTGCTGCGGGTCAAGTCGCGGGGAGCGCGGCGGAGAGCTTCCTCGCCGACTTGTGCACAGGGCCCACTTCGAAACGGATCCCTAGCTAACTATGAGTGGGAGTAGTAGTAGGGCCTGTGGAAACCGTGGATAACGTCGTTTGCGCAGGTCAGACCCGCTTTTTTGTCCACCGGCCCTGTGGGCGGCATCCGTGGACAACTCGGTCCCTCTGTGGATGGGCAAAAGTTCTGCACACCCGATGCACAGGGGAGGGCCACTTACCCCCAGGTCCGTCCCCAGCTTTACCCACGTTCCCCACAGCCCAACCGGGGGTCTTGGTGTGACGCCTTTCACTCGACTCAGCGACGGCGGATGTTTTGTTGCCGAACAGTGGACAGTGCTGTGGGGAAGTTGTGGGTAAGAGGGCCTGCCCTGTGGGCCGCCGGTGGACAACGTACGGGCGACCCTGTGGACAGAAAATTCCTCCACAGGCTGTGGACAACTGTCGCGCACAAATCCACAGGCGCCTGACCAGCAACGATAATCCCGCACCCGCCTCGCCTGTGGAAGCGTTCTGGACAACTTCCTGGGTCCCCAGGCTGTGGACGGAAGATCACCCCCAGGTCTGTGGAGAACTCGGCGGGAGCGCCCGGTGTTCGAACAGCCGGTACGGGCGGCGGGCGCGCCGGAACGGCGAAGGGCGCCCGGGAAGGTGCTTCCCGGACGCCCTACAACGCCCTCGGAGGGGGCCGGCCGCCCCTGTCAGCCGTTCTTGATGCGGTTCGTGAGTTCCGTGACCTGGTTGTAGATGGACCGTCGCTCGGCCATCAGCGCCCTGATCTTCCGGTCCGCGTGCATCACGGTCGTATGGTCCCGGCCGCCGAACTGCGCCCCGATCTTCGGCAGCGAGAGGTCCGTCAGCTCACGGCACAGATACATCGCGATCTGGCGGGCCGTCACCAGGACCCGGCTGCGGGACGACCCGCAGAGATCCTCCACGGTCAGCCCGAAGTAGTCCGCGGTCGCGGCCATGATGGCGCTCGCGGTGATCTCCGGGGCCGCGTCCTCCCCACCGGGGATCAGGTCCTTGAGGACGATCTCGGTGAGGCCGAGGTCCACCGGCTGCCGGTTGAGGGACGCGAACGCGGTCACCCGGATCAGCGCGCCCTCCAGCTCACGGATGTTCCGCGAGATCCGCGACGCGATGAACTCCAGCACCTCCGGGGGCGCGTTCAGCTGCTCCTGCACCGCCTTCTTGCGGAGGATCGCGATACGCGTCTCCAGCTCGGGCGGCTGCACATCGGTGGTCAGCCCCCACTCGAAGCGGTTGCGCAGCCGGTCCTCCAGAGTGATCAGCTGCTTGGGCGGCCGGTCCGAGGACAGCACGATCTGCTTGTTCGCGTTGTGGAGCGTGTTGAACGTGTGGAAGAACTCCTCCTGCGTCGACTCCTTGCTCGCCAGGAACTGGATGTCGTCGACCAGGAGGATGTCGACATCGCGGTACCGCTTGCGGAAGGTGTCGCCCTTGCCGTCCCGGATCGAGTTGATGAACTCGTTCGTGAACTCCTCGGAGCTCACGTACCGCACCCGCGTCCCCGGATAGAGGCTGCGCGCGTAGTGCCCGATCGCGTGGAGCAGGTGGGTCTTGCCGAGCCCGGACTCCCCGTAGATGAAGAGCGGGTTGTACGCCTTCGCCGGCGCCTCGGCCACCGCGACCGCCGCCGCGTGCGCGAACCGGTTGGAGGCGCCGATGACAAAGGTGTCGAAGAGGTACTTGGGATTGAGCCGGGCGTGCGGCTCCCCGGGCCGCGGCGCCGGCGCGGGCTGCGCGCCCAGCGGCCCCGGCGCCCCCCGGTGCCGGCCCCCGCTGGGCCCGCCGCCGTGCTGCGGCGACTGGGGGTCCTGGAGGTCGTGGCGCTCGTGCGGCTGCTCGTACTGCGAGCGGTCGGGACCCTGCGGCTGCCGGTAGTCGTGCTGCGGCTGCTGGGGGCGGGTGGTCGCGTACGGATCACGGTCCTGGTAGCCGCCGAGCCGGGGCTGCCACGCGAGGTCGTCCTGGGACTGCGGCCACACACCGGGGTCGGGGCGCTGGCGCTGCTGGTAGTCCGGGTAGGCGGGACGTACCGACGGCATCCCGTCGTCCTGCGGGCGGTGCCCGTAGTTGTCGTATGTATCTGTCTGCCGCTGCTCGTCGTGGAGCGAGGACTGGTAGCGGTGCTGCTGCGGTACGGCGGGGGCGGGCGGGGGCTCGCCGGCCGAGTCGTCCACGGTGATCGCGATCCGGATGGGCCGGCCGCACTCATGGCTCAGGGTCTCGCTGATCAAGGGGGCGAGACGGCCCTCCAGGACCCGCTTGCCCCATTCGTTCGGGACGGCGAGCAGCGCCGTGTCGGCCACCAGCGCGAGAGGCTGGCAGCGCTCGATCCACTGCTTGTCCTTGGGCTCCACACCCTGCTGGCCCTCCCTGAGGAGTTGCTCCAGCACTCGTGGCCACACTGCGGCAAGATCGGCAGGTACATCAGCCACAAGGCACGCTCTCTCACAGGTCCCACGAATATGTGGTTCTCGGGACGGGGTGGGAAGACCGGCGGAAAAAGAAGCCGGAGTTCCGTCACGGTAGTCAGGCCGGGGTCCGACGTTCAAGTCGTTGTCCACAGCCTGTGCACAATGGGAGGTGGCAGCTCACTGGTTTGACCGGATGGCGTAGCCGCGCGTACCGTGACCAGGTCGAGTTGTCGATGGCTGCTGCCGCCTGCCTCCGATGGGCAAAGATCACGATCTGTGGTTGTGAAGCGGTGCACTCGGGCGTGGACGCGAGCTTCTCGTGGGCGCACGGTGACAGCCAGGCGACGCCCCGCCATCACTTATCACTTTCTGGAGCCCTCGAGTGAGCAAGCGCACCTTCCAGCCGAACAACCGTCGTCGTGCGAAGACCCACGGCTTCCGTCTGCGCATGCGCACCCGTGCCGGTCGTGCGATCCTCGCGACCCGCCGTGGCAAGGGTCGCGCCCGTCTGTCCGCCTGATCACCTACAGGTCATGACGTGCTGCCTTCCGAGAATCGGCTGAGGCGGCGCGAGGACTTCGCGACCGCGGTACGCCGAGGACGCCGGGCCGGACGCCCGCTTCTTGTCGTCCATCTGCACAGCGGTGCAACGGACCCGCACGCGCCTGGGGAGAGCGCTTCCCCGGTACGTGCGGGTTTCGTCGTAAGCAAGGCTGTGGGCGGGGCGGTGGTGCGGACCCGGCTGAAGCGAAGACTTCGCCATCTCATACGCGACCGACTGCTTGAGCTGCCCCCCGGTAGCCTGGTTGTCGTACGGGCGCTACCCGAAGCGGGTGACGCCGAATATGAACGACTGGCCCGAGACCTGGACGCCGCTCTTCAGCGGCTGCTGGGAGGGGGCACGCGATGAAGTACCCGCTGCTGGCTCTGATCAAGCTGTACCAGTGGACGATCAGCCCGCTTCTGGGCCCTGTCTGCCGGTACTACCCGTCGTGTTCGCACTACGGGTACACGGCCATCGACCGGCATGGCGCGGTGAAAGGCACGGCGCTGACCGCCTGGCGCATTCTGCGGTGCAATCCGTGGTCGCCAGGTGGTGTGGACCATGTCCCACCGCGCAAGCGCCCGCGTTGGCACGAACTGCTGCGCAACGCGTGGCGGGGCAGCAAGAGCGGGCACTCCGTCGCCGGCGTGCCTTCCGGGGCGTCGGCCCCCGAACCTCCCAGTCCGGCCGCAGAGACCTCGCCCAAAGCTCAAGGAGCCTGATTAGTGGACACGATTGCCGGATTCTTCAGTTTCATCACCACGCCAGTCTCGTGGGTCATCGTCCAATTCCACAGTCTGTACGGGGCGATCTTCGGGCCCGACACGGGCTGGGCCTGGGGCCTGTCCATCGTGTCCCTGGTGGTGCTGATCCGGATCTGTCTGATCCCGCTTTTTGTGAAGCAGATCAAGTCGACCCGGAACATGCAGGTCCTTCAGCCCAAGATGAAGGCGATCCAGGAGCGCTACAAGAACGACAAGCAGCGCCAGTCCGAAGAGATGATGAAGCTGTACAAGGAGACGGGCACCAACCCGCTCTCCTCGTGTCTTCCGATCTTGGCGCAGTCCCCGTTCTTCTTCGCGCTTTACCACGTGCTGTCGAGCATCGCCAACGGCAAGACGATGGGCGTGATCGACCAGGGCCTGCTGGACAGCGCCCGTAAGGCACACATCTTCGGCGCCCCGCTGGCGTCGAAGTTCCTGGAGAGCAGCTCGAAGGTCGAGGCGCTGGGCGCGTCGCTGACCAACGTGCGCATCGTCACAGCGATCATGATCCTTCTGATGTCGGCGTCGCAGTTCTACACGCAGCGCCAGCTGATGACGAAGAACGTCGACCTGACGGTCAAGACGCCGTACATGCAGCAGCAGAAGATGTTGATGTACATCTTCCCGGTCATCTTCGCCGTCACGGGCATCAACTTCCCCGTCGGTGTTCTCGTCTACTGGCTGACCACCAACGTGTGGACCATGGGCCAGCAGATGTACGTGATCAACCAGAACCCGACACCGGGCAGCAAGGCGCAGGACGCGTACCTCGGGCGTCTGCTGAAGAACATCACGACGCACGAGCAGGTCAAGTCCAAGCGAAAGCGGACCATCGTCGGAGCGATCGTGGCCAAGGGGCCCGACCGCAACGACAACGAGCGTAAGTTCTTCCTGAACCTGGCGAAGGCGGGTCTGGTGCCCCAGGCCGACGGCACGGTGGTCAAGAGCGACACGGTGGCGGCCGAGGCCGAGGCGGGTGCCGCCGCGGCGAGGCGGCAGCAGCCGAAGCGTCTGACCAAGGCGCAGCGCCAGGCGGCGGCCGCCCAGGCGACGGCGGACCAGAAGCCGGCCGAGCGCGCGCCGGAGAACAAGGCCGCGGACGACGCCGCTCCCGTGGCGAAGACCTCGCTGGAGAAGCAGGACGAGCCGCGGGACTCCACGTCCAAGCCGTCGGGCAAGCCCGCCGCCGGTTCCTCCCCACGCCAAGCCAAGGCGGGACAGCGCAAGGGCCAGCAGCGGCCCAAGCACCCGTCCAAGAAGTAACGAAGGAGTCCATCCGTGACGGAAGGCACCATCTCCGCCGCCGCCGAGGGGGGCGACACCCTGACCCGCCTTGAGCAGGAAGGGGAGATCGCCGCCGACTACCTCGAAGGCCTGCTCGACATCGCCGACCTCGACGGTGACATCGACATGGACGTCGAGGCCGACCGGGCCGCTGTTTCGATCATCAGCGACAGCGGCCGGGATCTCCAGAAGCTCGTCGGGCGTGACGGCGAGGTCCTGGAGGCGCTCCAGGAGCTGACGCGGCTCGCGGTGCACCGGGAGACCGGGGACCGCAGCCGGCTGATGCTCGACATCGCCGGCTTCCGGGCGAAGAAGCGCACCGAGCTCGCCGAGCTGGGTGCCAAGGCAGCGGACGAGGTCAAGTCCACCGGTGCGCCGGTGAAGCTCGATCCCATGACGCCTTTCGAGCGCAAGGTCGTGCACGACGCGGTCGCCGCCGCGGGTCTGCGCAGTGAGTCCGAGGGCGAGGAGCCGCAGCGCTTCGTCGTGGTCCTCCCTGCCTGATCGCACCTCTCTTTTCGGCCCCGCCCTGTTCGCAGGCGGGGCCGAATTTTGTCAGCCTGTTAGTCAGCCGCCCTCGGGGTGGTTCGGTACGGAAGGACGGTCCCCGTGACAGAGGCAGCAGAGCTTTCCCCTCCGCCGGACGAGGCGCGGACTCTTTTCGGCGAGTCCTTCTCCTCGGCGGTCCGCTACGCGGAGCTGCTGGCGGACGCGGGGGTCAAGCGCGGCCTGATCGGTCCGCGGGAGGTTCCGCGCCTCTGGGAGCGGCATCTGCTGAACTGCGCGGTGCTGTCCGAGGTCGTCCCCGAGGGGGTGACGGTCTGCGATGTCGGCTCGGGCGCGGGGCTGCCGGGCATACCGCTGGCCCTGGTGCGGCCGGATCTCAAGATCACGCTGCTGGAGCCGCTGCTGCGGCGTACCAACTTTCTCCAGGAAGTGGTCGAGCTGCTGGGACTGGACCACGTCACGGTGGTCCGTGGGCGGGCCGAGGAGGTCCTGGGCACCCTGCCGCCGGTCCATGTGGTGACGGCGCGCGCGGTGGCCCCGCTGGACCGCCTGGCGGGCTGGGGAGTGCCGCTGCTGCGTCCCTACGGGGAGATGCTGCTCCTGAAGGGCGACACCGCCGAGGAAGAGGTCAAAGGGGCCAGGGCCGCGCTCAGCAAGCTCGGCGTGCTGGAGGCCTCGGTGCTGCGGGTCGGGGAGGGTGTGGTCGATCCGCTGGCCACGGTGGTGCGGGTGGAGGTCGGGGAGAGCCCCGGTGGCGTACGGTTCGCAGCGAAGCGGGCCAAGGCCGCGCGGACCAGCCGTACGAGACGGCGCCGCTGAGCCGTACAGTCCGTAGTGCCTATCAGTGATGCTCCATACAAGCTGCCATACCTACGCATTGCGGAGTGTCGTGACGGTCTGAACCTGCGGCGGATGCATCGTGTTTCACGTGAAACACCGTTCATTGCTTCAGGGAATCATCGGCCGTGGCCGCGCGGCAGCGACGCCGCGTGGTCGAAAGTCCCTCGTTCGAGGCATGGGGTTGTCCACAGAGGTGGATTCATCCACAGAACCACGGGCCTCACTGGTTCACGACCCCGAAAGCATGGCAGGCTCTATTCATTGCGAGTCTGAAGTCGAGGAGAGTGAATCCTTGCGGTCCGACGCCAACATCGCGGGACCGATGACCGATCCGGTCCCCGGTCCCCGTACTGAGTCGGCGGGGGAGGATGTTTCACGTGAAACACCGCCCCCGATGGACGACACCCCCATTGGCCGTGCCGCTCAACTGGCGGTGGAGGCTCTCGGCCGCGCGGGCGAGGGCTTGCCCCGCCCGGAGCAGACGCGTGTCATGGTCGTCGCCAATCAGAAGGGCGGTGTGGGGAAGACCACCACCACGGTCAACCTGGCCGCCTCGCTCGCGCTGCACGGTGCGCGCGTTCTGGTGATCGACCTCGATCCACAGGGCAATGCCTCCACGGCGCTCGGGATCGACCATCACGCCGAAGTCCCCTCGATCTATGACGTCCTGGTGGAGAGCAGGCCACTGTCCGAAGTGGTCCAGCCTGTACCCGACGTCGAAGGTCTCTTCTGTGCCCCGGCCACCATCGATCTCGCCGGTGCGGAGATCGAACTGGTGTCGCTGGTGGCGCGGGAGAGCCGGCTCCAGCGGGCGATCGACGCGTACGAGCAGCCGTTGGACTACATCCTCATCGACTGCCCGCCCTCGCTCGGCCTGCTGACCGTCAACGCGATGGTCGCCGGCGCGGAGGTGCTGATCCCCATCCAGTGCGAGTACTACGCGCTGGAGGGGCTGGGTCAGCTCCTGCGCAACGTCGATCTGGTCCGTGGGCATCTCAACCCCACGCTGCACGTGTCGACGATCCTGCTCACCATGTACGACGGCAGGACCCGTCTTGCCTCGCAGGTGGCGGAGGAAGTACGCAGTCACTTCGGCAAGGAGGTGCTGCGGACGAGCATCCCTCGGTCCGTACGTATCTCGGAGGCGCCGAGCTACGGCCAGACGGTGCTGACGTACGATCCGGGATCCAGCGGGTCCCTGTCCTACCTCGAAGCCGCCCGTGAGATCGCTCTTCGGGGGGTCGGGGTGCACTATGACGCCCAGCAGGTCCATGTGGGCAGCCAGAACAACCAGCAGATGTCGGAGGGGATCCAGTGAGTGAGCGACGTAGAGGGTTGGGGCGTGGGCTTGGTGCGCTGATCCCTGCCGCTCCCCAGGAGAAGCAGGTGCCCTCGACCGGAGTGGCCACGGCATCTTCGGGAGCGACGCCGATGCTGACCGCCGAGCGGGGGGTGGCGGCCGCGAAGGTCACCGCCCTCCCGTCGGCGGCTTCGGTGCCGGACGCGGAGAGGATCACCCCGGAGAACGACGAGGCGCCCGAGCCCGCCCCGGCGGCCGGTGCGCACTTCGCCGAGCTGCCGATCGACTCCATCACGCCCAACCCGCGGCAGCCGCGCGAGGTGTTCGACGAGGACGCCCTCGCCGAACTGGTCACCTCCATCAAGGAGGTGGGGCTCCTCCAGCCCGTCGTCGTACGGCAGGTGGGGCCGGAGCGCTACGAGCTGATCATGGGCGAGCGGCGCTGGCGGGCCTGCCGGGAGGCCGGCCTGGAGCGCATCCCCTCGATCGTCCGCGCCACGGACGACGAGAAGCTGCTGCTCGACGCGCTGCTGGAGAACCTGCACCGCGCCCAGCTGAACCCGCTGGAAGAGGCTGCGGCCTACGACCAGTTGCTCAAGGACTTCAACTGCACGCACGACCAGCTGGCGGACCGGATCGGGCGCTCGCGTCCGCAGGTCTCCAACACGCTGCGGCTGCTGCGGCTCTCTCCCTCCGTCCAACGCCGGGTCGCCGCCGGGGTGCTGTCGGCGGGTCACGCCCGGGCGCTCCTGGCCGTAGAGGACTCCGCGGAGCAGGACCGGCTGGCCCACCGCATCGTGGCGGAAGGGCTCTCGGTGCGGTCGATCGAAGAGATCGTGAAGCTGATGGAATCGGGGCCGCAGGCCGGCCCCAAGGCCAAGGGGCCCCGGGCCGGTGCCCGGCTCTCCCCGGCGCTGGGCGACCTCGCCTCGCGCCTGTCGGACCGCTTCGAGACCCGGGTGAAGGTCGACCTGGGGCAGAAGAAGGGGAAGATTGTCGTCGAGTTCGCCTCGATGGACGACCTGGACCGGATCCTCGGCACACTGGCCCCGGGTGAGGGCCGGATCCTGGACCAGGTCCTCACCGAGGACGCCGGGGAGGACGACGAGGGCTGACGCTCTTGAACAGGCCACAGGGCGGGTTGTGTTCTCCGGTTACCGGAACACAGCTCGCCCTTTGCTGTCTCTCGGTGTGCGAGGAACCCTGAGGTGGATACGATTCGTTCTGGTATGGCGCATCCATTGTGATCCGCGACGTGCGAGGGAAGTGAGGAACAGCCTCTATGGGGCGTCGGCTTGTACCGCTCACGCTGGACAACCTTCCGGACCTCCCCCCACGCTGCCGAGCGTGTGTCTTCTGGGAGCTTGATCCGGTCAGCGGAGAAGCCGCGGTAAAGGCGGGCACACCCGAGACGGAGAAAGAGGCGTGGATCTCCGCCGTCCTGCTGGAGTGGGGATCGTGCGGCCGGCTCGCGTATGTCGACGACGTGCCCGTGGGCTATGTGCTCTACGCGCCCCCCGCGTACGTGCCACGGGCCACGGCCTTTCCGACGAGCCCCGTCTCCCCTGACGCCGTCCAGCTGATGACCGCCTGGATCGTCCCGGAGTACCAGGGGCAGGGACTGGGCCGCGCGATGGTGCAGACCGTGGCGAAGGATCTGCTGCGGCGGGAGTTCAAGGCCGTCGAGGCGTTCGGCAACGCGCGCTGGAAGGAGCCGGCCTGTGTGCTGCCCGCCGATCACCTGCTGGCGGTCGGCTTCAAGACCGTCCGCCCGCATCCGACGTACCCGCGCCTGAGGCTGGAGCTGCGCACCATGCTCTCGTGGAAGGAAGACGTGGAGCTGGCGCTGGACCGACTGCTCGGCAAGGTGCACAAGGAGCCCGCGCTCCGGCCGTTGTGAGCCGGGCTCCGGTCGGCGCGTACACGCGGAACGGGCCCACCCCGGCGGGGTGGGCCCGTTTCACGTGAAACATCGCGAGGCGTCAGGCCTTGGTGACCTGCTCACCGATGAAGCTCTCCAAGTCGCGCACCAGGGCGGCCTTGGGCTTCGCGCCGACGATGGTCTTGGCGACCTCGCCGTTCTCGTAGACGTTCAGCGTCGGGATGGACATGACGCCGTACTTGGCTGCGGTGGCCGGGTTCTCGTCGATGTTCAGCTTGACGATCTCGATCTTGTCCCCGTGCTCGGCCGCGATGGCTTCCAGCGACGGAGCGATCTGGCGGCAGGGTCCACACCATTCGGCCCAGAAGTCCACCAGAACGGGCTTGTCGCTCTTGAGAACGTCCTCTTCGAATGAATCGTCGGTCACATGCTTCAGGGCGCCGGCCACGGCGGCCTCCTTGGGGTTGTGGGTGGGGCAGGGGTGAAGTGGATCGTGCGGGTCAGACGGTCGCGGTCTTCTCGGGCTCGGCGGTGTGCGCGTTGTCGGTGTCGCTCAGCGCCGCGAGGAAGCGCTCGGCGTCGAGGGCGGCGGAACAGCCGGTGCCCGCGGCGGTGATCGCCTGGCGGTAGGTGTGGTCGACGACGTCGCCGGCGCCGAACACACCGGACAGGTTCGTCCGCGTCGACGGGGCGTCCACGGTGAGGTAGCCCTCGTCGTCGAGGTCGAGCTGGCCTTTGAAGAGCTCGGTCCGCGGGTCATGTCCGACCGCGATGAACAGGCCGGTCACCGCGAGCGCGGAGGTCTCGCCCGTCGTGGTGTTCCGCAGGGTCAGGCCCGAGAGCTTCTGGTCCCCGTGGATCTCCGCGACCTCGCTGTCCCAAGCGAACTTGATCTTGGGGTCGGCGAACGCGCGGTCCTGCATCGCCTTGGAGGCCCGCAGGGTGTCACGGCGGTGGACGATGGTGACGGACTTGGCGAACCGCGACAGGAAGGTCGCTTCCTCCATCGCGGTGTCACCGCCGCCGATCACGGCGATGTCCTGGTCCTTGAAGAAGAACCCGTCACAGGTGGCACACCAGGAGACGCCACGCCCGGACAGCGTGTCCTCGTTGGGCAGGCCGAGCTTGCGGTGCTGGGACCCGGTCGTGACGATCACTGCCTTGGCACGGTGGACCGTGCCCGCGGTGTCGGTCACGGTCTTGATGTCACCGGTGAGGTCGACGGCGATCACATCGTCGGGAACCAGCTCGGCGCCGAAGCGCTCCGCCTGTGCCCTCATGTTGTCCATCAGATCCGGACCCATGATGCCGTCACGGAAGCCGGGGAAGTTCTCCACATCGGTGGTGTTCATCAGCGCACCGCCTGCGGTCACCGCTCCCTCGAAGACCAGCGGCCGCAGTGCCGCACGCGCTGTGTACAGCGCTGCGGTGTAGCCGGCGGGCCCGGAACCGATGATGATCACATTACGGACGTCGCTCACGGGATTCTTCCTCGTCTCTGCAGACTGCTTACTGCCTACTGGGGCCAGATCCACGACCTACACCCACGCAACGGATCCTACGGGTCTTACATTCCCGTGGACCCGTGGCGGCGCGGAGGGGCGGTCAGTGGCGCGGGTAGGAGTGCGTCAGCAGCACGGTGCCCTTGCCCGCGGGGGCGGTGTCGACGCAGGCCGCGTCGATCACGTATGCCTGGACCCTGGTGCTGTCGCCCGGGTGCGGCAGTACGACGAGGTAGGCGCTGGCGCCCTGGTAGACGCCCTGCTCGGCGGCGAGGACGGGGTCGGCGCGGCCGGTGCCCAGCTGGATGCAGGCCGGTACCGGGGGTGCGGGCTGCAACAGGGGAGTGTTGGTCGTCCGCTCGTCCGCGCCGGGGTTGTCCTGCTGCGGCCGGAGACTCTTCTGCCCTGAGGAGGCGCCCGAGGACGCGGAAGGGCCGGCGGCGAGAAGGGCGTCCACCCGCTCCTGGAGATCGCCCTCCGAGATCACCTGGGGGCCGACCGCGGCGGACTTGGCCGCCGAGCTGGAGTCGGCGGAGTTGTCGCCCAGGGACGACGTCGCGATCGAGTGGAGCAGGAAGACGCTCACTCCGACGGCGGCTGTGCCGAAGAGGGCACCCAGGACGGTGGTGCGGCGACGGCGGCGGCTCTGGGCGCTCCGGCCGGGGCCGGTGGCCGCCCGGGGACGGCCGGCGGGCCGGTCGGCCCGTACGGCGTCCGGAGCGGCCGCGTCGACGGTGGGTACATCGGCCGGCACGGCGGCGGACACGTCGGAGGCGGGTTCCGGGGACGTTGTTTCACGTGAAACATCTGCTGTGTCTGTGTCTGTGTCTGTGTCTGCGTAGGCGTAGGCGTCGTCGTGGGGTGCGGTGGCGGCCAGGAGCGCCTCCGCCGCCAGCGCCGCGTCGATCCGCCCGGCGATGTCCGCCGGCATCCTCGGCGGCCCGGGCAGAGTGCCGAGCAGGCCCCTGATCTCTTCCAGCGAGGCACGGACATCGGCGCACAGCGCACAGCCGTCGAGGTGCTCCTGCACATCGGCGGCCCGGGACGGTGCGAGCAGCCCCTCCGTCAGGTCGGAGATCTCCGAGACGTCCGGGTGCTGAGTTGTGTCGGTCGTCGATGTCACGCGCGCCCACCTCCGCCCTTCACTACAGGATCACTCGGTGCTGAATCCTTCGGCTCCGATGCCGATGGGACGGATGTCCCCGGCGTCCGGTTCCTTCCCCCGGCGGGCGGACCGCTATCCCCGGGGTCCGCCCGCAGATGGGTGAGGAGGGGAAGCAGTCTGGCCCGGCCCCGGGCGCACCGGCTCTTCACCGTCCCGGTGGGCACCCCCAGTACCCGTGCGGCCTCCGCCACGGGGTATCCCTGCATGTCCACCAGCACCAGTGCGGCGCGCTGGTCCACGGGGAGCCCGGCCAGGGCCGCCAGCAGCTCACGGTGGAGGTCCTGGCGCTCGGCGGGTGCCTCCGCTGACTCGTGGGGTTCGAGGAGCTGCTCCAGCCGCTCGGTGTCCTCCATGGGAGAGGTCTTGCGGGAGGCGGCCTTGCGGGCCCGGTCGAGGCAGGCGTTCACGGTGATGCGGTGCAGCCAGGTCGTCACGGCGGACTGGCCGCGGAACGTGTGGGCGGCCCGGAAGGCGGAGACCAGGGCGTCCTGGACGGCGTCGGCCGCCTCCTCGCGGTCCCCCAGCGTCCGCAGGGCGACCGCCCAGAGCCGGTCGCGATGGCGCCGTACCAGCTCGCCGAAGGCGTCGGGGTCGCCTGCGACGTGCGCGGCCAGGAGATCCTGGTCGTTCGTGTCGCCGAGCGCGGCGTCGTCCAACGGTGAGCCCCCTCCCCTGGTCCGGCCGGCCGGCCCGGTCAGCCGGTGATCTTGATTTCGGAGACCTTGCCCCGGAAGAAGGAACCGTCGGACGGCGGGAGCTTGGTCAGCCAGACCAGAACGTACCGCGTCCGGAACGGCTTGCCGGGCTTGAGGGTGACATCCGTACCGGATCCCTCCGCGACCTTGCCGAAGCCCGTCAGCTCGGTGGGCTGCTCCGTCGTCCCGGCGGACGCGGCGCGCAGCTCCACCGACGTGTCCCCGCCGTCGAAGGAGACCTTCACCGTCCGGACCTGCTTGGAGCTGCCGAGGTCCAGGACGATGCCGACCCCGGCCTTGAGGTTCCCCAGCCGCGCGCTCAGATAGCCGTCGGTGTTCCAGTACGTGCTGGGGTCACCGTCGTAGCTGTTCCTTATCCCGGCGGGCTTCTCGGACCTGTCCGAGCCGAACGGGTCGAAGTCGTGGGCGCCCACGACTTCGATCGGCTTCGCGGGGCGCGGTGCCTTGTCCCCGGTGTCGTTGGTGGTGCGGGTGGTCCCGGGATCGTCCTGGGTGTTCTCGCTCCCGAGGACCCGGTCGGCGACCTGCCAGCTGCCCAGGCCCAGCGCCGCGATGAGGAGCGCGGCGACGGTCCATTTCAGCGCCTTGCCGGTACGGCCCTGGAGCGGGGGCGGCGGGACCGGCACCGCCCGGCTGGGAACGGTCCCGGGGCCGCCCGGCTGCTGGCCGTACGCCCCCTGCTGGCCGTACGTGCCCTGCTGGTACGTGGTGCGCTGGTAGTCCGGCGGTGCCACGAACGACGGCTCGGGCGGCCGGATGCGCGGCATCTCCCCGACGGCCGCGGCCAGTTCGTCCGGGGTGGTGCAGGGAGGCTCCTGACGGGAGGCCGTGGCCCCGTCGTTGACCAGGGCCCGCATCGCGAGCTCGGACAGACCGCGGTGGATGCCCGCGCGCACCTGGTCCGGGGCGATCAGCCCGACACCCTTCGGCAGCCCGGAGAGCCCGTACGCGTCGGTGTCGTACGGCCAGCGCTGGGTCAGCGCGGCGTAGAGCAGCGCGCCGATCGCCTCGGTGTCGGTGCGCTGGGGCCGCTCGGCGCGGATGCCGCGCAGCGCTGCGTTCACCGCGAGTCCCCGGATGCGGTACTGGCCGCTGGAGGTGCGCAGGACCGCCCCGGGAGTCAGCCGCAGATGGGCGAGGCCTTCCCGGTGGGCCGCCGCCATGGCCTGGGAGAGCTGGCTGACGAGCTGGTAGGCGTCGTGGGGCTCCAGGGGGCCCGCGGCGAGCAGCGCGGTGAGCTCGACGGAGTCGGGCAGCCACTCGTGGACGACATAGACGAGGTCGTCCTCCTCGACGGCGTCCAGGACCTGGACGAAGCGGGGGTCGCCGAGCAGTGCGGCGGACCGGGCCGCGGCGAGCACGGAACGGGCCCGTGGGTGGTCCGCGGGAAGGAGATGCACACCGACGGCGCGGCGCAGTTTCTCGTCCACGGCACGCCAGCTGCTGAAACCGTCCAGACGGGTGACGCACTCCTCCAGACGGTAGCGTCTCGCGAGCTTGTGACCGCTGTGCAGTTCCGGTGCGGCGACCGCCGGGCCGGTGCCCGGCCGTTCGCCGTCCGTGCCTGTGGCGGACTCGTCCGCCGTGTGCGGGGTCTTCGACAACCCGTCGGCCGTGGCCTTGTCCGCCTTGGCGGTCGGCGGCTCGTCGCCGCCGTTGTCGGCCACGTCGACGGCAGCCGTGCTACGTTCCGCCACCGTCGCTCCTGCCTCCCCATCCGTTGCGTGCTGTCCAACAGCCAAGCCAATTGTGCCCACAGTCGGACGCTATGCACGACACGCGGCGGCCGGTGATGGTTGTGCCCGGCCGCCCCGCTCTAGCGTCCCAGGCGTCCGCGCACCATGCCCACCATGGAGTTGAGTTCTTCGATCCGCATCTTCTTCGCCGCGACGAAGAAGACCGCCAACAGGACGACCCCACCGCCCACGAGCGCCACCAGCGACGCCCCGGCGCTGCTGCCGAGCGACTGGAGGAGGAAGTAGGCCGCCGCGCCCGCGACCAGGGCCGCCGGCACGGAGGCCAGGCACAGCCGGGCGTACGTCCGCATGACCCGGCCGCCGTCGAGATCCCCGCCGAGGCGCTTCTTGAGCCTGCGCCAGGCGATACCGACACCGACCGCGTAGGCCAGCCCGTACGAGGCGGCCATGCCGACGACGGCCCAGCGGGCGGGCAGCACCACGTAGCAGAGGGCGGAGGCGCCGGCGTTGACGGCCGCGACGATCACTGTGTTGTAGAAGGGGGTGCGGGTGTCCTCGTACGCGTAGAAGCCGCGCAGTACGACGTACTGCACCGAGTACGGGATCAGCCCGAGGCCGAACGCCATGAGGATGAAGCCCATGGACCGCGCCGACTCCAGGCCGCTCGACGAGAACAGCAGCGTGGACATCGGGACACCCAGCGCCAGGAACGCGAAGGCGATCGGCACGATCGCGACCGCCGAGTTGCGCAGCCCCTGGGAGATGTCGTCGCGCACCGCGCCCGGGTCGTCGTCCTGCGCGGCGCGGGAGATCCGCGGCAGCAGGGCGGCCATGACGGAGACGGTGATGATGGCCTGCGGCATGCCCCAGATCAACTGGGCGTTGCTGTAGGCCAGGATGCCCGTGCCGTCCCTGCCGGAGGCGTGACCCGCCGCGGTCGCCAGCTGGGTGACGACCAGGACGCCCGCCTGGTTGGCGAGGACGAACAGGACTGTCCACTTGGCCAGCTTGACGGTCTTGCCGAGACCATGGCCCTTCCAGTCGAACCGGGGACGGAAACGGAACCCCGCCTCGCGCAGGTACGGAACCATCGCCAGGGCCTGCACGGTGAGACCGAGGAGGGTGCCGATGCCCAGCAGCCGCACCCCGTCGGGCGGGATGGTCCGCACCGTCATGTCCGACGTGTCGGCGGTGCCGTACACCCAGATGAACAGGCCGAACGTGGTGATCACGACGATGTTGTTGAGGACGGGAGTCCACATCATCGCGCCGAACTTCCCGCGCGCGTTGAGGATCTGGCCCATGACCACGTGCACACCCATGAAGAAGATCGTGGGCAGGCAGTAGCGGGCGAAGGTGACGGCCACGTTGTTCGCGGCCGGGTTGCCCGCGATCGTGTCCGACATCAGCTGGATCAGCAGCGGCGCCGCGAAGACCGCCACGGCCACGATGACACCCAGCGCCACCACGACCAGCGTCAGCAGGCGGTTGGCGTAGGCCACCCCGCCGTCGTCGTCGTTCTTCATCGACCGCACGAGCTGCGGGACGAACACGGAGTTCAGACCGCCGCCGACGGTCAGGATGTAGATCATCGTCGGCAGGGTCGCCGCCACCGTGTACGAGTCACCGAGCAGCGCGGCGCCGAGCGCGGCGGTGATCACCAGGCTCCGTACAAAACCGGTGAGCCGTGACACCAGCGTGCCCGCCGCCATCAGCGCACTCGACTTCAGCAGACCCGAGGCCCGCCCGCCCGCCTTCGCGGGCGGCGGCGGCACCGGAACCGGCTCGGGCTCCGTCGCGACCGGAGTCCTGGCCAGGCCCTGCTGGTCCCGGTACAGGTGCGCGAACGCGTCCGGCGGCGGCGCCTCCGCACCGGCCTGCGAGACCAGCTCGTCGACCCCCGTGAACTGGGTGGTCCGCGGGTCGTCCCCGTACGGCAGATGACGCGACACCCCGGCCGGCTCCGGCGGCGGGGTCTGCGCCCAGACCCGGGGATCCGGCGGGTACTGCTGCGCCGGCGGCTGGTACAGCTGCGTCGTGTCCTGGTACGAGCCGGGAGGCGGCGGCGGGTGCGACGCGCGGTCGTACAACGCCTCGCCCACCGGATCCCGCGCGGTCACGTCGTGCGTCCAGTACGGATCCTGCTGGTACGCGTCCTGCACATAGGGGTCCGGGACAGGGGGACTCTGCGCATAGGGGTCCTGGGCGTACGGGTCCTGGGCGGGCCTGCCAGAGGGCGGAACCTGGCCTGCCGGATCGCCGGCCGCGCCCTGCCCGCGGTCACCGTCGTACGGCGCGTTCATGGTTACCCCACCTCATCGTCCCCGGCCGACCGGCCACGACATCGCTCAACGGTCCACTTTCTCACCCGTGTCCGACGGGCTTGCGCTTTCCGGTCCGGTGTCCGGTGTCGGGTCACTCCGCTGCCCGGGTTCCGCGTCCCCGTCGTCCCCGGGAACGGACTCGCCGTCCCCGGTCACGGCCGCCGCCTTGCGCGCCGCCGCCCGCTTGCGCTGGCTGTACATCTTGACCCCGGCGAGCGCCAGCAGCAGCACACCGGCGGCCATCACGAGCAGGACCGTCGGGGTGACCTCGGAAACCTTCACCTTGAACGTCATGCTCTTGCCGTACGGCTTGCCGTCCTCCGTGTACAGCTGGGCGGTCACCTCGACCCGGCCGTTGGCATTGCCCGCGGCGGAGAACTTCACCGACTGGCTGTGCCCGCCGTCGATCTTGATGGGCTGCTCCGCGACATCCCGGCTCCCGTCGATCTTCAGACGCGTCGGCTGACCGGACTCCAGGCGCAGCATCAGATGATCCACCCCCTGGAGCAGGTTGTTCTGCACGGTCACCGGGATGGTCGCGCTGCGCCCCGACAGGGTGAGGTCGGACTTCGGGACCAGCTGCACCTCGTCCGTCAAAGTCTTCAGGTACGTGTCCACGCTCCGCCGGTACTGCTCGGCGTCGGTACGGTCCCCGCGCCACGACGCCGACAGCGCGCGGTTGATCGCGTTGCTGAAGGGCGCGTCGACCCGGTCGGGCAGGCTCAGGACGGCCTTGAACTTGTCGAGCGCGTCCTGGGTGGTCCTGATCTCCTGGAACGCCTGGGTCGACAGTTCCTGGTTCCGGAGCTTCTTCGGGTAGCGGGAGGCGCCCGGCACCTTCGTATTGGCGTCGGCGTCCGGCTTGGCCGCGGCCGCCGCCAGCAGGTCCGAGGTCTGCGTCCACCGCTCGGGGTCCAGACCGTGCAGCGCCCGCGCCATCGACTGCGCCTGGGCCACCGTGGGCATCCGCTGGGGGGCGACCACGATGCTGCGCTGGTTCCCGGGCTGCTGCAAGGTCACGGCGAGGGACTGGGCGAGGAACTTCTGCACCGCGAGGATCGAGTCGTCCGCCGACGTCATATCTCCCTGGAAGGCGGTGGAGAGCCGGGTGTCGGCCACGACCGCCGTGGTGCCGCCGCCGATGGGCCGGGCCGCGGTGGGCGTGTAGGACAGGTTGTCCTGGAGGCTGTCGCTGCGGGTGATCACCTTGTGCGCGCCCGCCGAGGTCGCCACGTCGACGATCGAAGGATCGATCGCCCCGTTCACCGGCCAGGCGAAATCGACCGACGGCTTCACGTGCAGGACGGTGTCCACGGTGCCGACCGCGGCGTCCGTGGCGTGCTGGAGCTGGCTGAGCGACCCGGAGACGTTCTTGCCGCGGTGGGCCAGCGACGCCAGATCGGGATCGGCGAACGGCAGCGCCACGACCTTGCGGTCCCGCACGGCCTTCTCCAGGGAGTTCAGCCACTGCCTGGCCACGGTCTGGCTCTTCCCGGGGACCGTGCTCTTCCCGCTCCTGACCCGGTAGTTTCCGGCCATCGCGTCGGCACTGGCCAGCAGGTCGGGATCGATGACCCAGGTGACAGGAAGCTGATTGCCGAGCGACACCAGCTGATCCAGCCGGCCACCCGGCGCCAGCTCCTCGGCCAGGTCGTCGTTCTCGAAGACCGGCGTCTGCTGGTCGTCGGAACCGGTCTGCGCCGACAGGCGCGTGGTCGAGATCAGCGGCCAGAGGTAGGTGATCTGGGTCCTCTTGCCCGTCGCCTCCGGCTGCCAGGGAAGGAACGTCCGCTGGATGCCCACCACGTGCTCGTACGGGGCGTCCACCGTGTCCCCGCTCACCGAGACACCGAGCTGGTAGACCCCGTCCTCGCCCAGGCCGAGCTTGCCGACCGGAACGGACAGGGAGAAGGTGTACGGCACGCCCGGGGCGAGCTTCGCCAGATCGACCTTGTACGCCCCGCCGAGCGGCGGCACCTCGGCCGCCGTGTCGGGGGAGCGCTCAGCCGCGTCGTCGATGGCGGTCCGCCCGGACAGCGGCGGTCCCACCCGCAGATCCACCCGCGCCTCGGTGACCGCGCTCTTGCTCTTGTTGGTCACCGTGCCCGAGATGACCAGCGTGTCGCCCTTCACCGGAGCACTCGGCGTCAGCGTGTCGAGCGCCACGGCGACCGTACGCGTCCCGGTGGCCTCCACCGCGGCCTGAGCCGCGGGAGCCCCCGCACCGGCCACCAGCGCGCCCAGGAGCGGCGCACCCGCCATCAGGGAGGCTGCGCGCCACAGCCACCGGCGGGCAGGAGAGTGAGCCCTCCCCTGGAAGTCTGCCGCCTCGGCCACGCGCTCGCCCGTCCCTCGTCATCGTCTGCTGCCGTTGGTGGTTGTCGACTGCTGCGTCCACGCATGGTAACGATGTGCGCTGTGGCGAAGTGCTGGGCACCGCCCCACATGATCGGAAGAATCTCATGCCCCGCCCGAAACCCGTGCATCGGAGGCCGGGCCGCCGGAAACGGGGGAGCCCGCACCGGCCGGGACACGTAATCTTTTCTGTTGTGCCGAACGCCAATGAAGACAATCCCAGCGCACTGAACCAGGTGCAGCGCCGCGCGGTCAGCGAACTGCTCCGGGTGTCCCCCGTCGCGGACGACCTCGCACGCCGATTCCAGGATGCCGGATTCACGCTCGCCCTGGTCGGCGGTTCCGTCCGGGACGCCCTCCTCGGCCGGCTCGGCAACGACCTGGACTTCACCACCGACGCCCGCCCCGAGGACGTCCTGAGAATCGTCAGGCCGTGGGCGGACTCGGTCTGGGAGGTCGGCATCGCCTTCGGCACGGTCGGCAGCCAGAAGGACGGCTACCAGATCGAGGTCACCACGTACCGCTCCGAGGCCTACGACCGGACGTCACGCAAACCTGAGGTGTCCTACGGCCGGACCATCGAGGAAGACCTCGTCCGCCGCGACTTCACGGTCAACGCGATGGCCGTCGCCCTGCCCCAGAAGGACTTCATCGACCCGCACGGCGGCCTGGAGGACCTCTCCGCCCAGGTGCTGCGCACCCCCGGCACCCCTGAGGATTCCTTCTCCGACGACCCGCTGCGCATGCTCCGGGCCGCGCGCTTCGCCGCCCAGCTCGACTTCGAGGTCGCCCCGGAGGTCATCGCCGCCATGAAGGCGATGTCGGAACGGATCGAGATCGTCTCCGCCGAGCGGATCCGCGACGAACTCAACAAGCTGCTCCTCTCCACCCACCCCCGCAAGGGCCTGGCGCTGCTCGTCGACACCGGGCTCGCCGAGCGGATCCTGCCCGAGCTGCCGGCCCTGCGGCTGGAGAGCGACGAGCACCACCGGCACAAAGATGTGTACGAGCACTCACTTACCGTGCTGGAGCAGGCCATCGACCTGGAGGAGGACGGCCCCGACCTCGTCCTGCGGCTGGCCGCCCTGCTCCACGACATCGGCAAGCCCCGGACCCGGCGCTTCGAGAAGGACGGCCGGGTCTCCTTCCACCACCACGAGGTCGTGGGCGCCAAGCTCACCAAGAAGCGCATGACCGCGCTGAAATACTCCAACGACCTGATCCGGGATGTGTCCCGGCTGGTGGAACTCCACCTGCGGTTCCACGGGTACGGCACCGGCGAGTGGACCGACTCGGCGGTCCGGCGCTACGTCCGCGACGCCGGCCCGCTCCTCGGCCGGCTCCACAAGCTGACCCGCTCGGACTGCACTACCCGCAACAAGCGCAAGGCGAACGCGCTCTCCCAGGCCTACGACGGCCTGGAGGACCGGATCGCCCAGCTCCAGGAACAGGAAGAGCTGGAGTCCATCCGGCCCGACCTCGACGGCAACCAGATCATGGAGATCCTCGGTGTCGGCCCCGGGCCGGTGATCGGCGCCGCGTACACGTTCCTGCTGGAGCTGCGGCTGGAGAACGGGCCGATGGAACGCGACGCGGCCGTCACCGCCCTCAAGGAATGGTGGGCCACCCAGGACTGACAGCGGCGGGGTCATGTTTCACGTGAAACATGACCCCCGTCGAGGCGTTCCCCGGGCGATGTTTCACGTGAAACATCGCCCTTGCGTGTCATCGCCACGGCGACAGCCGCGTAGAGAAGCGCCACCCCCACCACCAGCGGCGCCGACCGGCCGTCCTGCGGCAGCACCAGTGCGGCCACCCCCGCCGCCCCCACGAAGGCGACGTTGAACAGCACGTCGTACAGCGAGAAGACCCGGCCCCGGAACGTGTCGTCCACCGCCGTCTGCACCACCGTGTCCGTCGCGATCTTCGCCCCCTGCGTCACCAGACCGAGGACGAACGCGGCCACGAGCAGCGGCGCGGGCGCGAAGGGCAGCCCCAGAAGAGGCAGCAGCACCGCCGCGGAACCCGCGCACCACACCGTCCAGGCGGCGGTACCGAGCCGCCCCGCCGCCCACGGAGTGAACACCGCGGCGGCGAAGAACCCGGCTCCGGACACACCGAGGGCCAGGCCGAGCAGCGCCAGCCCGTCCGACTCCCGGTCCGTCCACGCGTACCGGCAGAGCATCAGCAGCATCACCGTCAGCGCCCCGTAGCAGAAGCGCATCACCCCCATCGCCGCCAGCGCCCGCGCCGCCGCCGGCCGCCGCGCGAGATGCCGCAGCCCGTCCCCGAGCCCCCGCACGGTGGACGCCACCGCCGCACCGAACCGCGGCCGGTCCGGCGCCCGTTCGGGGCCCAGCAGTTCACGCGCCATCAGGAGCGAGGCCAGTGCCGCACAGAGATAGAGGACAGCGCCCAGCAGCACCACGGCGGTGGCGGAGTCCAGGACCGTCAGCCGTACGAGGAAGGCCAGACCGCCCCCGGCGGTCGCCGCCAGCGTCCCGGCCGTCGGGGAAAGGGAGTTGGCGATCACCAGGCGCTCCGCGTCCACCACCCGGGGCAGGGCGGCCGAGAGCCCCGCGAGAACGAACCGGTTGACCGCCGTCACCGACAGCGCGGAGACGTAGAACAGCCAGTCGGGCACCTGCGCCAGGATCAGCAGAGCCGTACAGCCGGCGAGCAGGGCCCGCAGCAGGTTCCCGTACAGGAACACCTGCCGGCGCAACCAGCGGTCCAGCAGCACGCCCGCGAACGGGCCGATCAGGGAGTACGGCAGCAGCAACACCGCCATGGTGGAGGCGATCGCGGCCGGCGAGGTCTGCTTCTCGGGGGAGAAGACCACATAGGTGGCGAGCGCGACCTGGAAGACACCGTCGGCGGCCTGCGAGAGCAGACGGACGGTCAGCAGGCGGCGGAAATCACCGAGGCGCAGGAGTACGCGCAGATCACCCACGACGGACATGGAGCCAGCGTCACACACCCGCCGGTGACACAGAAGGGACAGGCGGCACAGAAGAGGAGGGTCACCGGGCCGGCGGCCTGGTGACCCTCCTCGTCGCGCTGAAATCATGGTGCTGACTTCATCGCGCTGGAACGGCTCCCGCGAAACGCGGAGTCCTAGTTGTCGACCTCGCCGCGGATGAACTTCTCGACGTTCTCACGGGCCTCGTCGTCGAAGTACTGCACCGGCGGGGACTTCATGAAGTACGACGACGCCGAGAGGATCGGGCCGCCGATCCCGCGGTCCTTGGCGATCTTCGCGGCGCGCACGGCGTCGATGATGACACCCGCGGAGTTCGGGGAGTCCCAGACCTCCAGCTTGTACTCCAGGTTCAGCGGAACGTCGCCGAAGGCACGGCCTTCGAGGCGGACGTACGCCCACTTGCGGTCGTCGAGCCACGCCACGTAGTCCGACGGGCCGATGTGGACGTTGTCGGCGCCCAGGTCGCGGTCGCGGATCTGGGAGGTGACCGCCTGCGTCTTGGAGATCTTCTTCGACTCCAGGCGCTCACGCTCCAGCATGTTCTTGAAGTCCATGTTGCCGCCGACGTTCAGCTGCATCGTGCGGTCCAGGACCACACCCCGGTCCTCGAAGAGCTTCGCCATCACGCGGTGCGTGATGGTCGCGCCGACCTGGGACTTGATGTCGTCGCCGACGATCGGGACACCGGCCTCGGTGAACTTGTCCGCCCACTCCTTCGTACCGGCGATGAAGACCGGGAGGGCGTTGACGAAGGCGACCTTGGCGTCGATGGCGCACTGCGCGTAGTACTTCGCGGCGGCCTCGGAACCGACGGGCAGGTAGCAGACGAGAACGTCCACCTGCCGGTCCCTGAGGGTCTGGACGATGTCGGCCGGCTCGTCGCCGGACTCCTCGATCGTCTCGCGGTAGTACTTGCCCAGGCCGTCCAGCGTGTGGCCACGCTGCACGGTGACGCCGCTGGAGGGCACGTCACAGATCTTGATGGTGTTGTTCTCGCTGGCGCCGATGGCGTCCGCGAGGTCGAGGCCGACCTTCTTCGCGTCGACATCGAAGGCGGCGACGAACTCGACGTCCCGCACGTGGTACTCGCCGAACTGGACGTGCATCAGACCCGGGACCTTGCCCGCCGGGTCGGCGTCCTTGTAGAACTCGACGCCCTGCACCAGCGAGGCGGCGCAGTTGCCCACGCCGACGATGGCTACGCGAACCGAACCCATTCCGCTTGCTCCCTGTGATCTCAGTGTTCTGATGAGGCCCGCGAAGATGCGGGATCTCATGTGGCCGTGTCGGCGGACGGATCCGGCGGGCCGCCGCGACCCGGGGGCGTACCCCCGGGAGACGCGGTGTCCCGGTGCCGGGGCAGGCCGTCCACCTCCACGGATGTCTCTTCCTGCTCAGCGGGGTCCCCGGGGCCCGACCGTCGCCGGTCCGTCCCCGCCCGCTCGCTCTCGATGAGCTCGTTCAGCCAGCGCACCTCGCGCTCCACGGACTCCATGCCGTGCCGCTGAAGCTCGAGCGTGTAGTCGTCGAGGCGCTCGCGCGTACGGGACAGGGAGGCGCTCATCTTCTCCAGACGCTCCTCCAGCCGGCTGCGGCGGCCTTCCAGCACGCGCATCCGCACCTCACGCTCCGTCTGGCCGAAGAAGGCGAACCGAGCCGCGAAGTGCTCGTCCTCCCAGGCGTCGGGACCGGTGTGCGACAGGAGCTCCTCGAAGTGCTCCTTGCCCGCCGCCGTGAGGCGGTAGACGATTTTCGCCCGGCGGCCCGCGAGGGACGCGGCGAGAGCGTCCTCCGGAGCGCTCCCCGGCTCCTCGATCAACCAGCCGCTCGCGACCAGCGTCTTGAGACACGGATAGAGCGTCCCGTAACTGAACGCCCGGAAGATCCCCAGCGAGGTGTTGAGCCGTTTCCGCAGCTCATAGCCGTGCATGGGGGACTCACGGAGAAGACCGAGGACGGCGAACTCAAGGATGCCCGAGCGTCTGCTCACCCTTCGCCTCCTCCGTCGTTCAGGACCCTTATGCCGTACTGATGTATCGACTCGATACATCACGACGATAGAGGGGAGATGCTCCTGCGACAAGAGGGGACATGGTGAACGGCGTCACATCCTTAATTCTCATCAAGCAACTTGCCTGGTTTGGCATGAACTTCAGCTCTCGGAGGGGTTTGACCGTGCGTAGTCTGTGCGGCATGCAGACCACCGGGGACCCTGGGGAGCGAGTGAACGACAAGCCACTCGGCCCACCGGATGCATGGCGGATGAGCCCGACACCGGGCCCATCCGTATTGAGGTCGGGGGTACCGGAACTCAACTGCCGCTTCCAGGCGTATGCGCCTGCCCGAGGAGTAGTCGTTCGATGAGCGAGCACCGTCGCAAATCGCCACAGTCGCAGGGTGGCGGACGTGCCGCGGCCAGGCGTGCGGCCCAGCAGCCGTCCGGCCGTCGCGCGGATCATTCCCGTGGAGCCGATTCGGCCGTCCCCTCCGACGCGTACGAGGAGGAGCGCCCCGCCGGGGGCCGCGCCGAGGCCAGACGCGCCTCGCAGCGCGGCGGCCGGCGCGCCGGACATCCGGAAGGACCACCCGGCCGCGGCCGGGGCGGTCCGCCGCGCAAGAAGCGCATCATCGACTATCCGCGCCACGACAAGTACGGCTGGCGGCGCTGGACCCCCTCCTGGAAGCTGACCACGGGTCTCTTCCTGGCGTTCTGCGCCTCTCTCATGGGGGCCGCGTCGATCGCGTACGCCATGGTGAAGACGCCGAGCATCGTCGACACCGCGGTGGCCCAGAACAACGTCTACTACTGGGCCGACGGCAGTCAGATGGCGGCCACCGGTGGTGAGGTCAACCGGCAGATCCTCGACTACTCCGAGATCCCGATGGAGATGCAGGAGGCGGTGGTCGCCGCCGAGAACAAGACGTTCTGGGAGGACTCCGGCGTCGACCCCAAGGGCATCGCCCGCGCCTTCGTGAACATGGCCAAGGGCGGGGAGACGCAGGGTGGCTCCACCATCACCCAGCAGTTCGTCAAGAACGCGGTGCTCAACGACCAGAACCAGACGCTGAGCCGCAAGTTCAAAGAGTTGTTCATCTCCATCAAGGTGGGCAACGAGTGGGGCAAGAAGAAGATCATGGCGGGGTACCTGAACTCCTCCTACTACGGACGTGGCGCCTTCGGCCTCCAGGCCGCCGCCCGTACGTACTACGGAGTGGACGCGCAGAAGCTCAACTCCAGCCAGTGCGCCTTCCTCGCCACGCTCCTCAAGGGCGCGACGTACTACGACCCGGCGGGCGCCACGGAGTACGACTCCGCCGCCACCCCCGAGGCCAACCTCAAGCGGGCCTCGGATCGCTGGACGGGCATCCTCGACGAGCTGGTGGTCGAGGAGAAGCTCACCCCGGCGGAGCGCGCCAAGTTCTCCAAGTTCCCGATGCCCGACCCGCTGAAGAAGAATGACAAGCTGGGCGGCCAGACCGGATACCTGGTCGACCTCGCCAAGTCGTACGTCCTGAACAACACCGACCTCGGCATCGACGCGAAGACGCTGTCCGCGGGTGGCTACGAGATCCACACGACCTTCGAGAAGGACAAGGTCGCGGCTCTCGACAAGGCCGTCAGCAAGGTCTACAAGGCGAAGATCGATCCCAAGAAGCGTCCGGAAACCGACACGCACGTCCAGTTCGGCGGCGCCTCCATCGACAACGAGACCGGCGCGATCCTCGCCATCTACGGCGGCCAGGACGCCACCAAGCACTTCACCAACAACGCCAACGAGACGGGCGCCCAGGTCGGATCGACCTTCAAGCCGTTCGTGCTGGCCGCGGCGATGGAGGACGGGGTGCAGGACCCCAAGGGGTCGGGGAAGCGCACGATCGTCGCGCCGGACAAGACGATCTACAACGGTGACAACAAGCTCAAGATCAAGAGATTCGACGGTTCCATCTGGACCGACAAAGACGGCAACGAGTGGCGTCAGACCAACGACGGCGACGAGTCGTACGGCCCCATCGACCTGCGTGAGGCCATGCAGAAGTCCGCCAACTCCCCCTACGTGCAGCTGGGCATGGATGTCGGCATCCCGCAGGTGAGGCAGGCCGCCATCGACGCGGGCCTGCTGAACAACGCCTCCATGAACCCCAACAACGTCCCGTCGTTCTCCATCGGCATCTCCACGCCGAGCGCCATCCGCATGGCGGGCGCCTACTCCACCTTCGCGTCCAGCGGCAAGCAGCGGGAGCCGTACTCCGTGGAGAAGGTCGTCCAGAAGGGCCGGGCCGTCTACACCCACGAAGGCAGCGCCAAGTCCGCCTTCTCGGCACCGGTCGCGGACACCGTCACGGACATCCTCAAGACCGTCGTGGAGGACGGCACAGGAACCAACGCCCAGCTCCCGGGCCACCAGGTCGCCGGCAAGACCGGCACCACCGACGGCAACAAGTCGGCCTGGTTTGTGGGCTACACCAAGCAGATCTCCACCGCGGTCGACATGTACCGCCTCGACGACGACGCGACGAACAAGAGCCGCAAGTTCGAGGAGATGTTCGGTACCGGCGGGGAGGAGAAGATCCACGGAGCCTCCTTCCCCTCCACCATCTGGCGCGACTACATGATGGAAGCCATGAAGGGCAAGAAGGCCCTGCCCTTCCCCAAGCCCGAACCCCTCGGTGACGCCTGGTACGGCGGCGGCGCCAGCCCCAGCCCCACCCCCAGCGAAACCGCCTCGCCCAGCGAGAGCCCCTCCGAGAGCCCCAGCGAAACCCCCTCGGAGACCCCCAGCGAAACCCCCTCCGAAGAACCCACCCCCTCCGAGACCTGCACCAGGCTTTTCGGCTGCGGTGACAACAACGGCGGGCAGAACGGCGGCGGCGACAACGGGGGCGGCAACAACGGAGGCGGCAACAACGGCGGCCAGAACGGCGGAAACACCGGAACCCCCTCCACGACCACCTCACCCCCCGGTGACCCCGGCGGCGGTGGCAACGGCGGCGGCGACGGCGGCATCTTCGGCGGCCAGCAGGGCTGACCGCCCCCCAGGCCGACGGCCCGGGGCCCACCGCCCCCACAGCCCGGCAACGCCCACGAGGGCCGCCGCACCCCGCGTACCCACCCGGTACGCGCGGGTACGGCGGCCCTCGCCGCGTCACAGGGCCGTACGGCAGGATGGGCGCCATGCCCAGCGCAGAAGAGACCACCGTGCACCAGGACCGACCGGTCGTCGCCCCCACCCGGCGGGACGAGATCGCCGCCGCAGGCAGCGAACTGATCGGCGGCCCCGCCGGGCGCTGGGCCTGGCACGGCAGCAGCCGCCTCACCCCCGTCCGCGTCATCGCCCTCGTCGCGATCGGCATGTTCGCCCTCGGCATGGCCCAGAAGATGCCCTGCTACGACTGGGCCTGGTTCCGCGGCGCCACCTCGCAGTACACCCACGCCTGCTACTCGGACATCCCGCACCTCTACGTAGGACGCGGCTTCTCCGACAACCTCGTCCCGTACTTCGACCGCCTCAACGGCGACATGCAGTACCTGGAGTACCCCGTCCTGACGGGACTCTTCATGGAGGTCGCCTCCTGGCTCACCCCCGGCGGCTCCATGCAGTACCGCGAGCAGATGTACTGGATGGTCAACGCGGGCATGCTCATGATCTGCGCGGCCGTCATCGCCGTCTGCACCGCGCGCGTCCACCGCCGCCGCCCCTGGGACGCCCTGCTCGTCGCCCTCGCGCCCGCCTTCGCGCTCACCGCGACCATCAACTGGGACCTGCTCGCCGTCGCGCTCACCGCCGCCGCCATGCTCATGTGGTCCCGCTCCAGGCCCCTGGCCTTCGGCATCCTCATCGGCCTCGCGACCGCCGCCAAGCTCTACCCCGTCCTGCTCCTGGGGCCCCTGCTGTTCCTCTGCTGGCGGGCCGGGAAATTCCGGGAGTTCACCACCGCCCTCCTCGGCGCCGCCGGCTCCTGGCTCGCGGTCAACCTCCCCGTGATGCTGCTCGCCCCCCAGGGATGGCAGAAGTTCTACACGTTCAGCCAGGAACGGGGCATCGACTTCGGATCGTTCTGGCTGGTCATCACCCAGCGCACCGGCCGCCCCATCAACATCGAGACCGTCAACACCGCCGCGACCCTCCTCGTCGCCCTCGGCTGCGCGGCGATCGGCGCACTCACGATGATGGCCCCGCGACGGCCGCGCTTCGCACAGCTCGCCTTCCTCGTCGTCGCCGTCTTCATCCTCACCAACAAGGTCTACTCACCGCAGTACGTCCTGTGGCTCGTCCCGCTCGCCGCACTGGCCCGCCCCCGCTGGCGCGACTTCCTGATCTGGCAGGCCTGCGAGGTCATGTACTTCCTGGGCATCTGGATGTACCTCGCGTACACGATGAGCGGCGACAGCCACAAGGGACTCCCCACCGAGGGCTACCAGCTCGCCATCGCCCTGCACGTCGCCGGGACCCTCTACCTGTGCGCGATGGTCGTACGAGACATCCTGATGCCCGAACGGGACGGCGTACGGGCCGACGGCTCCGACGACCCCTCCGGCGGCGTCCTGGACGGGGCACAGGACGTACACGCCTTCGGACTTCCCGCCCGGTCCCCGTACGACGACATCCCGGCGACGGACGGCCCGCGCGTCGACTGGGGAGCCCCGCCGCCGGACACGGAGACCGCGGGACGGCCGTCAGGGAGCGTCTGAGGGGTTACGAGGGTACGTACGCTCCCGGGCCCCGGGTACGGCACCCAAGGCCCGGCTACGGCCCCCAAGGACACCCAGGGGGCCGTACGGATCAGCGATCCAAGGGGGCCGTACGGATCAGCGATCCACGATCCGGTCGAACTGCGTCGTCGTATGCCGCAGATGCGCCACCAGCTCCGCACCCACCCTCGGCTCCTGCGCGTCCGACGGCACGAACAGGATCGACACCTGCATGTGCGGCGGCTCCGCGAACCACCGCTGCTTCCCGTCCCACACGAACGGCGACAGATTCCGGTTCACCGTCGCCAGACCCGCCCGCGCCACCCCCTTGGCCCGCGGCATCACCCCGTGCAACGCCTTCGGAGCCTCCAGACCCACCCCGTGCGACGTCCCGCCGGCCACCACCACCAGCCAGCCGTCCGACGCCGCCTTCTGCTGCCGGTAACCGAACCGGTCACCCTTCGAGACACGCGTCACATCCAGCACCGCGCCCCGGTACTCCGTCGCCTCGTGATCACCCAGCCACAGCCGCGTCCCGATCCGGGCCCGGAAACGCGTCTGCGGGAACTGCTGCTGCAACCGCGTCAGCTCCTGCGCCCGCAGATGACTGACGAACATCGTGTGCAGCGGCAACCGCGCCGCACGCAACCGGTCCATCCAGCCGATGACCTCCTCGACCGCGTCGGAACCGTCCGTACGGTCCAGCGGGAGATGCAGGGCGAAACCCTCCAGCCGCACGTCCTCGATGGCCGCGTGCAGCTGGCCCAGCTCCTCCTCCTTCACCCCATGACGCTTCATCGAACTCATGCACTCGATGACCACACGGGCACCCACGAGGGCGAACACCCCGTCCACGGAAGAGACCGAACGCACCACACGGTCAGGCAGCGGAACCGGCTCCTCCCCCCGCCGGAACGGCGTCAGAACGAGCAGGTCGCCACTGAACCAGTCCTTGATCCGGGCGGCCTCGTAAATGGTCCCGACAGCGAGCATGTCGGAACCGAAGCGGGTCGTCTCGTCCGCGAGACGCTCATGACTGAAGCCGTAGCCATTGCCCTTGCACACCGGGACAAGCCCCGGGAACTGATCGATGACCGACTTCTGATGCGCCCGCCAGCGCGCGGTGTCGACGTAGAGAGAGAGCGCCATGCCGGGCCGGAACCTTTCTCGTGGCAGCGGTGTAGGAACGAAAGGATAGGAAGAAACTCGGCCGTCCCGGCGGCTTCACGGAAAACTCCGCCCGTCCGCCGGCACGGTCAGCGACGCGACATGTAGATGTCGAGCGCCTTGTGCAACAACTTGTTCAACGGGAAGTCCCACTCCCCGATGTACTCGACAGCCTCGCCACCGGTACCCACCTTGAACTGGATCAGACCGAAAAGATGATCCGTCTCGTCCAGCGAATCCGAAATACCCCGCAGGTCGTAGACCGTCGCACCCATCGCGTACGCGTCGCGCAGCATCCGCCACTGCATCGCGTTCGACGGCCTCACCTCACGCTTGTGGTTCGCCGACGCCCCGTACGAGTACCAGACATGCCCGCCGACGATCAGCATCGTCGCCGCCGCCACGTTCTCACCCTCGTGACGCGCGAAGTACAGCCGCATACGATTCGGGTCCTCGGTGTTCAGGACACTCCACATACGCTGGAAGTACGAGAGCGGCCGCGGCCGGAAATGATCACGCTCCGCGGTGATCTCGTACAGCCTCTGCCACTCCTCCAGGTCCTCGTAACCGCCCTGGACCACATCGACACCGGCCTTCTCGGCCTTCTTGATATTCCGCCGCCACAACTGGTTGAAGCCCTTGAGGACATCGTCCAGCGAACGATTCGCCAGCGGCACCTGGAAAACATACCGAGGCTGTACGTCACCGAAACCGGCACCGCCGTCCTCCGCCTGCTGCCAGCCCATCTTCCGCAGCCGGTCCGACACTTCGAACGCGCGCGGCTCGATGTGCGTCGCCTCGACATCACGCAGCCGCTTCACATCCGGGTCCTGAATACCCGACTTGATCGCACCCGCGTCCCACCGGCGGATCACCACCGGCGGCCCCATCTTCACCGAGAACGCGCCCTGGTGCTTGAGATGCGCCAGCATCGGCTGCATCCACTCGTCCAGATTCGGCGCGTGCCAGTTCAGCACAGGACCCTCCGGCAGATACGCCAGATACCGCTTGATCTTCGGCAGCTGCCGATACAACACCAGCCCGACACCGACGAGTTGACCGTCCTTGTCAAACCAGCCCAGGTTCTCCGAACGCCACTCCGTCTTCACGTCGGCCCAAGCCGGGACCTGGCAATGACTCGCCGCGGGCAGGCTCTGGATGTACGCCAGATGCTGCTCACGACTGATGGTCCTCAGGGTCAGGCTCATGCGGGGCGCTCCTCGGCAGGTGTGTCCCCATGGATACAGGGGCTCCGGCTCTCGCGCCGAAGCCTACTGCGCCCGTGAAGCGCCCCGACTGGCCGTGCGGTGGAGCGACGGCCGGCCGTGCCGTGGAGCGGCCCGTCAGCCGATCACCCCGCCGAACAGACCACCGTGCGCCATCCCGATGTAGAAGCCGACCGCCGAAGCCCCCAACCCCAGGACCGCCAGAAAACGCTCACGTGTGGTGACCGAGAGGAACTGTGCGCAACCCCCCGCGAGAATCCCCACCAGCCCCGCCCACGACGTGAGCAGATGCAGATGGTGGAAGAACGCGGTTGTCACCGCCAGCACACCCAGCACCCACGCCACCGCGATCAGGCTGTCCTGGAGCGGATGAGGCTTGCCGTCCGTCGAGAAGAGCGAACGGGCCGAGTTCGGTCGCATTGCCTGTGCCATGAGGCACCTCCTGGCTTTGCCGGAAGGCGGCGCACGCCAGCGCCGCACACACCCGATGTGTACAGATTGTGCCCACCCGGGACCGGATTTCAACCGGAAGCCGCTCTGCGGGTAGTCTGTACGGTCTGCACCGGTGTCTGCCCAGGCCAGAACACGATCCCCCGCTCACCGAGCCGGATTGTCAGTGGCGGCCGATACCGTTGCTACGCATCACGACCCTCCTGCCACGGAACGACCGTGGCCGCTGAGTCCAAAGGAGGTGGGTTCCACATGCGTCACTACGAAGTGATGGTCATCCTCGACCCCGATCTCGAGGAGCGCGCTGTCTCCCCGCTGATCGAGAACTTCCTCTCCGTTGTCCGCGAGGGCAACGGAAAGGTCGAAAAGGTCGACACCTGGGGCCGTCGTCGTCTCTCTTACGAGATCAAGAAGAAGCCCGAGGGCATCTACTCGGTCATCGATCTGCAGGCAGAGCCCGCGATCGTCAAGGAGCTCGACCGACAGATGAACCTGAACGAGTCGGTCCTCCGGACCAAGGTCCTCCGCCCCGAGACCCACTGAGCACCTAGCTCACACGTCATCGGGTTCGAGTAGCAGCAGCAAGCAGCCAGAAGCAATCCCCGCCGAGAGGTTCACCCATGGCAGGCGAGACCGTCATCACGGTCGTCGGCAATCTCGTCGACGACCCCGAGCTGCGCTTCACCCCGTCCGGTGCGGCGGTCGCGAAGTTCCGTGTCGCGTCCACACCCCGCATCTTCGACCGGCAGACCAACGAGTGGAAGGACGGCGAAGGCCTGTTCCTCACCTGCTCGGTCTGGCGTCAGGCGGCGGAGAACGTCGCGGAGTCGCTCCAGCGAGGCATGCGCGTCGTCGTGCAGGGCCGGCTGAAGCAGCGGTCCTACGAAGACCGTGAGGGCGTCAAGCGCACGGTCTACGAGCTGGACGTCGAAGAAGTCGGCCCCAGCCTCAAGAGCGCCACGGCCAAGGTCACCAAGACCACCGGCCGCGGTGGTCAGGGCCAGGGCGGGTACGGCGGCGGCGGTGGCGGCGGCCAGCAGGGCGGCGGCAGCTGGGGCGGCGGCTCCGGCGGCGGCAGCCCGCAGGGCGGTGGCGGGGCTCCCGCCGACGACCCGTGGGCCACCAGCGCACCGGCCGGCGGCAGCCAGCCGCCCAGCGGCGGCGGGGGCAACGGCGGAGGCAGCTGGGGCGGAAGCTCCGGCGGCGGCTACTCGGACGAGCCCCCCTTCTAAGGGACCGGCTCGTACCCCACTTCTTGATCAAACAGGAGATACACATGGCGAAGCCGCCTGTGCGCAAGCCCAAGAAAAAGGTCTGCGCATTCTGCAAGGACAAGACCCAGTACGTGGACTACAAGGACACGAACATGCTGCGGAAGTTCATTTCCGACCGCGGCAAGATCCGTGCCCGCCGCGTCACCGGCAACTGCACACAGCACCAGCGCGACGTCGCCACGGCCGTCAAGAACAGCCGTGAGATGGCGCTGCTGCCCTACACGTCCACCGCGCGATAAGGGGAGGGTGACCGAATCATGAAGATCATCCTCACTCACGAGGTCACTGGCCTCGGTGCCGCGGGCGACGTCGTCGAGGTCAAGGACGGCTACGCCCGCAACTACCTGGTCCCGCGCGGTTTCGCGATCCGCTGGACCAAGGGTGGCGAGAAGGACGTCGCGCAGATCCGGCGCGCGCGCAAGATCCACGAAATCGCGACCATCGAGCAGGCCAACGAGATCAAGGCCCGCCTCGAAGGCGTCAAGGTGCGTCTGGCCGTTCGCTCCGGCGACGCCGGCCGCCTCTTCGGCTCCGTCACCCCCGCCGACCTCGCCTCGGCGATCAAGTCGGCCGGCGGCCCGGACGTCGACAAGCGCCGCATCGAACTCGGATCGCCGATCAAGACCCTGGGCTCGCACCAGGTCTCCGTCCGGCTGCACCCCGAGGTCGCCGCGAAGCTCGGCATCGAGGTCATCGCCGCGTAACGCAGCGCTCGACAGAGCACAAGAGAGGGCCGCATCCCACCCGGGGATGCGGCCCTCCCGCCGTTCCACGCGATGTTTCACGTGAAACCGGACATCTCACCGCGTCGCGCCCGTTACCAACCACCGCCCGGAACGCGTCCGCCACCACAACGTCACCAACCGGACCGCCATCATCAGACCCATCGCCCACCACAACGCCGTCAACCCCCCACCCCACGACGGCACCGCCAACGCCACCGGCGCGAACACCGCCAACGTCACCACCATCGCCCCCGCCAGATACCGGCCGTCCCCCGCCCCCATCAACACCCCGTCCAGCACAAACACCACCCCCGAAACCGGCTGCGACACCGCCACCACCAACAACGCCGGCACCAACGTGTCCCGCACCACCTGATCCCCCGTGAACAACGGCACGAACAACGGACGCGCCAACACGATCACCACTCCGAACACCACCCCCGACACGACCCCCCACCGCACCATCCGACGGCACGCCTCCCGCGCTCCCCGAATGTCCCCCGCCCCCAGATACCGGCCGATGATCGCCTGCCCGGCGATCGCTATCGCGTCCAGCGCGAAAGCCGTCAGACTCCAGAGCGACAGAATGATCTGGTGAGCCGCGATATCGGCATCACCCAGCCGCGCCGCCACCGCCGTGGCGATCAGCAGCACCGCCCGGAGCGACAACGTACGGACCAGCAACGGCACTCCGGCCCGCGCACCCGCCCGTATCCCCGCGGGATCGGGACGCAGCGACGCACCGTGCCGGCGCGCTCCCCGTACGACCACCACCAGATAGACGGCCGCCATGCCGCACTGCGCGATCACCGTCCCCCACGCGGAACCGGCGATCCCGAACCCGAAGCCGTAGACGAACAGCGCGTTGAGCGCCGCGTTGGCGCCGAAGCCCCCGACAGCGACGTACAGGGGCGTCCTGGTGTCCTGGAGCCCCCGCAGCACCCCGGTGGCGGCCAGCACCACCAGCATGGCCGGTATGCCGAGGCTGGAGATGCGCAGATACGTGATGGCGTACGGCGCTGCGGTGGGGGAGGCCCCGAACAGGTCGACGAGCCACGGGGCGGCGGGCAGGGTGACGGCGATGACCCCGGCGCCGAGCAGGATCGCGAGCCAGATCCCGTCCATGCCCTGCTGGATGGCGGCCCGGAAATCACCCGCGCCCACCCGTCGGGCGACGGCCGCGGTGGTGGCGTAGGCGAGGAAGACGAAGACGCTCACCGCGGTGGTCAACAGGGCTGCCGCGATCGCCAGTCCGGCGAGCTGACGCGTACCCAGATGGCCGACGATCGCGCTGTCGACCATCACGAAGAGCGGTTCGGCGACGAGCGCGCCGAACGCGGGGACGGCGAGCGCGAGGATCTCGCGGTCGTGCCGGCGGCGGGTCGCCTTGGCTGCCAGAGGGGCCTGTGTCATGCGCTCAATCTAATCTTCCACAGGTAAGAGACGCAAAGGAGCTGTGCTCCTTACTTCGGGCGGGTTCCGGGGCTCGGTCGTGCGTCGTTTGTTCTGATCTTGGTCCAGTCGGGAAAGTTTTTCTCCCCCACAGCCGGTGGACGGAAAAAGCCCAGGTCAGAATGGTTGCGGCGGGGTCTCTATGATTTTGTCCACAGTGCTGTCCCCCGGTCCGTACACAGGATCGGGCAAGTTCTCCACAGCATCTGGTCTCTCGTCCACATGGCCTGTGGATAACAAGATTGGCTGACGTCGCGGACGGGCCTACCGTGGACCGGCGTCCGACGCGCCGGAACCGGAGTCAGGCCTCTCGTTTTGTCAGTGTCGTGCCGTAGAAAGAGTGGCACGGCGAGGTCCGCTGAGCGGACGTGAGGAGGTGGCCGGTGACCATTCCCGAGCCGTTGGACGACCCCTGGACCGACACCGGTCCAAGTGACCGTCTGCCTGTCTCCCGGCAGCGCCGTAGCGAGGGCCGGGGCCGTGAGGAGCAGCACGAGCGCGGTCGGGACGACAGCGCGTGGGACGGCGGATCGACCGGCTTCGAGCGGGTGCCTCCGCAGGACCTGGACGCCGAGCAGTCGGTCCTGGGTGGCATGTTGCTGTCCAAGGACGCGATCGCGGATGTCGTGGAGATCATCAAGGGGCACGATTTCTACCGTCCGGCGCACGAGACGGTCTTTCAGGCGATTCTCGACCTGTACGCGAAGGGGGAGCCGGCCGACCCGATCACGGTGGCGGCGGAGCTGACCAAGCGGGGGGAGATCACGCGGGTCGGCGGGGCGTCGTATCTGCACACGCTCGTCCAGTCGGTGCCGAGTGCGGCGAACGCTTCGTACTACGCGGAGATCGTCCATGAGCGGGCGGTGCTGCGGCGTCTCGTCGAGGCGGGTACGAAGATCACGCAGATGGGATACGCGGCGGACGGGGACGTCGACGAGATCGTGAACTCCGCCCAGGCGGAGATCTATGCGGTCACCGAGCAGCGGACCAGTGAGGACTATCTTCCGCTCGGCGACATCATGGAGGGTGCGCTGGACGAGATCGAGGCGATCGGTTCGCGCAGCGGTGAGATGACGGGTGTGCCGACGGGGTTCACGGACTTCGATTCGCTGACGAACGGTCTGCATCCCGGTCAGATGATTGTCATCGCGGCTCGTCCCGCGATGGGTAAGTCGACGCTGGCGCTGGACTTCGCACGGGCGGCGTCCATCAAGAACAATCTGCCGAGCGTCATCTTCTCGCTGGAGATGGGGCGCAACGAGATCGCGATGCGTCTGTTGTCGGCGGAGGCGCGGGTGGCGTTGCACCACATGCGGTCGGGGACGATGACGGACGAGGACTGGACGCGGCTGGCGCGGCGGATGCCGGATGTGTCGCAGGCGCCGCTGTACATCGACGATTCGCCGAACCTGTCGATGATGGAGATCCGGGCGAAGTGCCGTCGTCTGAAGCAGCGCAACGACTTGCGGCTGGTGGTGATCGACTATTTGCAGCTGATGCAGTCGGGCGGTTCGAAGCGTGCGGAGAGCCGTCAGCAGGAGGTCTCCGACATGTCGCGAAACCTCAAGCTGCTGGCGAAGGAGCTGGCGGTGCCGGTGATCGCGTTGTCGCAGCTGAACCGTGGTCCTGAGCAGCGTACGGACAAGAAGCCGATGGTGTCGGATCTGCGTGAGTCGGGGTCGATCGAGCAGGACGCGGACATGGTGATCCTGTTGCACCGGGAGGACGCGTACGAGAAGGAGTCGCCGCGCGCGGGCGAGGCGGACCTGATCGTGGCGAAGCACCGTAACGGTCCGACGGCGACGATCACGGTGGCGTTCCAGGGTCACTACTCGCGTTTTGTGGACATGGCGCAGACCTGAGCGGGGTGGTTGTAGGGTCCCCGCATGCGCGGACAGTTCACCGGCTGGCCGGAGCAGGCCATGGACGTGTTGTGGCAGCTCCAGGGCGAACCGACCCACGCGACCCGCGAGCGCTGCCGCGCGGACCGCGAACGCCTGGTCCGGCAGCCGATGATCGCCCTTCTCCACGAGGTCGCGGACGCCGACCCCCGGTTCGAGGACTTCTCTGTCTGGCACTACCGCACCGGCTCCTGGTGGTGGCAGCACCAGGGCGCGGTGATCCGGCTCGGCCGCAAGATCGAGATCGGTCTCCGGTTCACCCTGGACGGCCTGCGGATCCAGGGCGCGTGGTGGTACCCCGACCCTGGTCAGGTGGACATGTTCCGCAAGGCCGTGGCCTCCGAGGGGAGCGGCCGCGAACTGTCCGCCATCGTCGAGAACGTGCGGAAGAAGGGCTACGACATCTCCGGGGACATGATGAAACGCCTCCCGCGCGGCTACCCGGCGGACCACCCCCGTACGGACCTGCTGCGCCACCGTTCGCTGATCGCCGCCCGTCCCCTCGGCTGCGAGGAGTGGCTGCACACGGCCGAGGCGGTCGACTGGGTCCTCTCGGCCGCCGCCGACCTGGACCCCCTGCTGATGTGGCTGGTCCGCCACGTGAAGCCCGCCGTCTGACATCGCGAGGGCGCCGCGCGGCATGGGAGGAACCACACTTGTGCTTGCGGGCGCGGGGTCCGGGGCGATACTCCCGCGCGGCGCTCCCGGACGGGCGCTCAGCGCCTCGTCTCGTACCGGGTCAGGATCACGCCGCCGGGAAGCGTCCGTGTCTCCACCAGGTTCAGGTTCACCCAGCTGTCCAGCGTGGTGAAGAACGGCGTGCCGCCGCCCACCAGGACCGGCGCGGTGGCCAGCACGTACTCGTCGATCAGCCCGGCCCGCATGGCCGCGCCGGCGAGCGTCGCGCCGCCGATGTCCATCGGGCCGCCGTCCTCGGCCTTGAGCCGGGTGATCTCGGCGACGGCGTCGCCGGTGACCAGGCGGGTGTTCCAGTCGACCTTGTCGACCGTCGAGGAGAACACCACCTTCGACATGTCCCGCCAGCGGCGCGCGTACTCGATCTCCGCCGGGGTGGCGTTGGGCCGCTGGTCGCCCGTCGGCCAGTGGGAGCTCATCGTCTGCCACAGCTTGCGCCCGTACAGCGACAGGTCGGTCGCCTGCAACTGGTCGGACCAGAACTGGAACAGCTCGTCGCTCGGCACGCTCCACCCGATGTCGTCGCCGGGCGCGGCGATGTAGCCGTCCAGGGACAGGTTCATGCCGTAGATCAGTTTCCGCATGGGGCCGGCCTTCCGTGAGTCGGTCTCATGCTTACAGACCGGCGCGGCGCGGGAAACTCATCGGTGCGTGATCTGAGCCCGCATGTCCCCTCACCGGGTCCATCGGTGAGGGCTGTTGGCGGGCGGGACGGGCGGGGTGCTCGGGCGGCGGGGGTCGCCGCCCGAGCGGTGGTCAGGCCGCGGTGTATTCGGCGGCGACGTCGATGACCCAGGTGACGCCGTAGCGGTCCTTGAGCATGCCGTAGAGGGGCGCCCAGGGGGCGGGGCTCAGTGGCTGGAGGACGGTGGCGTTCTCGGTGAGCTTTTCCCAGTACGTGGTGACCTCGTCGGCCGTTTCGCCGCGCAGGGAGAGGAAGAAGGCGTTCTCGCCCTGGTCCCACGGCCGGCCGGAGGGGACGTCGTAGGCCATCACGTGGAATCCGTTGTCGGCGGTGACCTGGCCCCACATGATCTGCTCCGCCTCCGCCGGCTCCTGGATGTTTCCGGCGTCCTTGTAGGTGACGACGGTCAGGTGTCCGTCGAAGACGGACCGGTAGAAGGTCAGTGCCGCGTGGGCGTCGCCTCGGAAGTTCAGGTGGGTCACCGCGTTGACGGACATGAGGGGCTCCTTGCCTCTGGTGCGGATGGTTGGACGGTCGCGTGGCCGGACGGTCGCGCGTCCCGGTTCGGTGACGACAGTCGCAGCGGAAGCGGTCAGGATGTGGCCGCTTCTCCGGGCAGCATGGAGGCCATGCAGAAGACTTCCGCGCGGCTGCTGTCGTTGCTCTCGCTGCTCCAGGCGCGCCGGGACTGGCCGGGGGCTTTGTTGGCGGAGCGGCTGGACATCAGCCCGCGTACGGTGCGGCGGGACGTCGACCGTCTGCGCGAGCTGGGCTATCCCGTCGTGGCCGCCAAGGGCCCGGACGGCGGGTACCGGCTCGGCGCCGGTACGCGGCTGCCTCCGTTGCTGTTCGATGACGCGCAGGCGGTCGCCCTGGTCATCGCACTCAAGATCGCGAGCACCAGTGGTGCCGGTATCGAGGAAGGCGCGGCCCGCGCGTTGACCACCGTCGAGCAGGTCATGCCCGCCCGGCTGCGGCACCGGATCAGGACCCTGGAGGTGACCGCTGTCGAACGGCCCGTGACCCGTCCGGCCCCGCGGGCCGACAGCACCGTACTGATGACCCTCGGTGCCGCCGTCCACGCCCGGGAAACGCTGCGGTTCGATTACGCGTCCGTGTCCGTGTCCGCGTCCGCGTCTGCTTCTGGGCGGGGCGCCGGGGGCGACGGCGCCGACGCACCTCCACCACGCCGGGTGGAACCTCATCACCTGGTGACCTGGGGCGCCCGCTGGTATCTCGTCGCCTGGGACCTCGACCGTGAGGACTGGCGTACCTTCCGCGCCGACCGGATCACTCCACGCACCCCCACCGGCCCGGGTTTTGTCCCGCGTGAACTGCCCGGGGGTGACGTGGCCGCTTTTGTCGCGGGCAGGTTCCAGGGGGCGGACGGCTCCGCTGGGTGGCCCTGCCGGGGTGAGGTGATCCTCGGGTTGCCCGCCTCCGTCGTGGCGCCGTACGTCCACGACGGAGTGGTCGAGGAGCGCGGGCCGTACCGCTGCCGGCTCGTCCTGGGTTCGTGGTCCTGGCCCGCCCTGGCCGCCGCCGTCGGCAGGTTCGACGCCGACATCGAGGTGGTCGGCCCCGCGGAGCTGAACGAGGCCTTCGCGCGCCTGGCCCGCCGGTACGCGGGCGCCGCGACCGCGCCCGCGGACAGGCCCTAGCTCTCGGCGCGTTCGGCGGCGCTGCGTTCGACGCAGAATTCGTTGCCTTCGATGTCGGCGAGGGTCACCCAGCCTGTGCCGTCGGGGCGGCGATGGTCGGCGTGGAGGGTGGCGCCGAGGGTGAGGAGGCGGTCGACCTCTTCGTCGCGGGTGCGGTCCTGGGGCTGGATGTCGAGGTGGACGCGGTTCTTGGTGGTCTTGGTGTCGGGGACCTGGACGAAGAGCAGTCCGGCGCCTTCGGTGACGACGAGGGCTTCGGGGTCTCCGGGTTTGTCCTCCTCGCTGAGGGAGCCGCCGAGGATCTGGGCCCAGAAGGTGGCGAGGGAGTAGGGGTCGGCGGAGTCGACGGTGACGTGGCGTACGAGTGAGGTCATGGGCGTCACTCTCATCATCGTCGTGGTGGGTGTCCAGCCGTTTTCCCTACGGTGTCCGGTGCTTGAGGTGTTCGACGAGGCTGGTGAAGCTGTCGCGGGCGTGCCCGGCGGTGATGCCGTGGGCGAAGTGGTCCAGGACCGCCGTGGGGAGGGCGGAGTTGACTCCGGCGTCGTGGGTGGTGCGGAGGATGTGTCGGACGCTGGCGGTGCCCATGGCGAGGGTGTCGACGTCGCCGGGGTGGTGGCCGGCGCTGATGCGTGGGGTGTAGAAGGCGGCGAAGCCCGGGAGTGAGGCCATGGTGGACGAGGCGTAGGGGAGGAATTCCTCGGGGGTGATGCCGTGGGCGTCGCCGAGGGCGAGGGCGTGCAGGTAGGCGAGCATCGAGGTCCAGAAGATGTCCATCTGCATCTGGTAGTAGAGGGCGGCGAGTCCGGGGTCCGCGCCGCGGTAGTCGGTGTCGGTGAGGGTCGCGAGGGTGTTCCGGTGTGCCTGGTAGGCGTCTTCGGGGCCGCTGTAGAAGGTGGAGGATCCTGGCTGTCCGATGCCTGAGGGCGGGACCTGTACGCCTCCGGTGAGGTGGCGGGCTCCGTGTGCGGCGGCCCAGCGGGCGGCTTCGCGGGCCCGGTCGGGGGTGTCCGAGCTGAGGTTGACGAGGGTGTGTCCGGGGAGTGCCGCGGTGGCCGGGGTGAGGGTGGCGTACACGGCGTCGTAGTCGGTGAGGCTGAGGATCACCAGTTCGCCGGCGGCGAGTGCGTCGTGGACGGTGGTGGCGCGTACGGCTCCGTGGGCGACGAGGTCGTCGGCCTTGCTCGGGGTTCTGTTCCACACGGTGACGGGGTGGCCGTGGCCGAGGAGGGTGCGGGTCATGGCGCGGCCCATGGGGCCGAGGCCGATGACGGTGACCGCGGGCCTGCTGGTGTGGGTGTCGTACGGGTCGGTCGGTTCGGTCATGGTGATCGCCGGGTCCTCTCTAGAACGAACGCTCTATCCAGGGAGGAACGTAGCACGCACTGGAACGAACGCTCTATCCGATAGGCTGCGGGCGTGAAGACCGAGCCGCACCACAGGACCGACACCGTGCCCGGCCCCGAGGGCGGGGGCCTCGGCACCCGTGAGCGGGTGGTCAGGTCGGCGTCGCGGCTGATGCAGCGTCAGGGGTACGACGGGGCCGGGATCAAGCAGATCGCGCAGGGCGCGGGGGCCACGCTCGGCTCCGTCTACCACTTCTTCCCCGGGGGGAAGCAGGAGCTGGCGGTGGCGGCGGTCCACCACGGCGACCAGGAGTTCGCCGACGTCCTGCGGCGGGTGCTCGGCAGTGAGCCGGACCCGGCGGAGGCGGTGGTCGCCTGTACGCGGAGCCTCGCGGAGAGCCTGCGGGCCTCCGACTGGCTGGACGGCTGTCCGGTCACGGCCACCGCGTTGGGTACGGCCGGCCGCGCCCCGGACATCCAGCTGGCGGCCGCTCAGGCCTTCGAGCGGTGGTCCGGGCTGGTCGCGGACGCGCTGCGGCGGGGCGGCATCGCCGAGGAGGACGCCGCGGACCTGGGCCGTACGGTGATCAGCACGCTGGAGGGGGCGGAGCTGGCCGCCCAGGTGTCCAGGAGCGACGTCCCGTTGACCGTCGCGGGCCGGCATCTGGCGCGGCTCATCAACTCGTACAAGTGATCACATCTCCCGGGACGCGGGGGAAATAGGTCGACCGGACCGGCCGGGCGCCGGTAGATGTGGTCCATGACCTCTCCTGCCGCACCTCAGTCGCCCGAGGACCTGCTGCCCGCCACGCGGCGCGCCCTGCTCCGCCGTCTCGCCGTCGCCCAGGCCGAGGGGCGGGCGCCGTCGGTCGTCGGGGCCGTCGTGCGGGACGGGCGGCTGGTGTGGACGGGTTCCCGCAGCTGTGTGGACGGCCACGCGCCGGACGCGGACACGCAGTACCGGATCGGGTCGATCACCAAGACCTTCACCGCCGTTCTGGTGATGCGGCTGCGGGACGAGGGGCTGCTCGACCTCGGCGATCCGCTGGAGAAGCACCTTCCGGGCACCGGAGTGGGTGACTCCACCATCTTCCAACTCCTGGGGCACAGCGCGGGTCTCGCGGCCGAGACGCCGGGTGCCTGGTGGGAGCGGACGCCCGGCACGCTCCGTCCGACGCTTGCCGACGTGCTCGGTGAGGAGCCGGTACGGCACACTCCGGGACGGCGCCACCACTACTCCAACCCCGGCTACACGCTGCTCGGTTCGCTCGTCGAGGCGTTGCGGGGCGCGCCGTGGGAGGAGGTGCTGCGGCGTGAGGTGCTGGAGCCGCTGTCCCTGGACCGTACGACCGCCCAGCCGGTCGCCCCGCACGCCGGTGCCTGGGCCGTGCATCCCTGGGCCGACGTGATGCTTCCCGAACCGGCCGTGGACCTCGGTCTGATGGCGCCGGCGGGGCAGCTCTGGTCGACCGCGGCCGACCTCTGCCGGTTCGCCGTGTTCCTCGCCGAGGGGGACGACCGGGTCCTGTCCGCGGCGTCCGTACGGGAGATGGCGACGCCGTCCACCCCGCCGGAGCCGGAGGAAGGGGCCGGCGCCTACGGCCTCGGGCTGCAACTCATCCGCAGGGACGGCCGGGCCCTGGTGGGGCACGGCGGTTCGCTGCCGGGCTTTCTGGCAGGTCTGTGGGTGAGCGTGGCGGACGGGGTGGCCGCGGTCGCGCTCGCCAACGCCACCGGAGGGCCGCTGGTGGGCCCGCTCGCCACCGATCTCATCGGGATCGTGGCGGACGCCGAGCCCCGGATCCCGGAGCCTTGGAGGCCGCTGCCCGAGGTCGACCCGGCGCTGCTGGAGCTGACCGGGCCCTGGTACTGGGGCACCCAGGCAGTGGCGCTGAAACTCGTGGCGGACGGCGGTGTGGAGCTGTATCCGCTGCGCGGGGCCGGCCGTGGCTCCCGCTTCGAGGCCCGGACGGACGGCGGTTGGACGGGGCTCGACGGGTACTACGCGGGGGAGACGCTGCGGGTGGTGCGGCGGGCCGACGGGTCGGTACGCCACCTCGATCTCGGCTCGTTCGTCTTCACCCGCGAGCCGTACGACCCCGAGGGGGACGTGCCGGGTGGTGTGGACGCGGAGGGCTGGCGCGGCCTCAGGCCGTAGAACCAGGCAGCCGTTTCACCCCGGCAGCCGTTTCACCCCGGCGGATGTTTCACGTGAAACCGGACATGCCGCCCGTCTGATTCGTGCAGTTGCCCGACGGGCCCGAAGCCGCATGTGTTCCTTGCGACTTCGGGCCCCGTCTCGTGCCGTGGCGCACTCCGCCGGACAGGTTCTACTTCTTCTGGAGCACCTGGAGCGTCGCTCCGCTGTTCCAGGCCTCCAGCAGACCGCGATGGACCGCTGTCACGTCGTGCCGCGTCGCCAGGAGCAGGGCGTCCCGGGTGAACGGGCAGGTGGCGACCAGGAGCGCGATGTCTGCCTTGTACTCCAGCTTGGCCATGCCGATGAACTGCTGCACATCGCCGCTCGTGATGGTCGCCGCCGGCGTACGGGACTTGCACTGCACGACGATGCGGCGGCCGTCGGGTGTGTACGCCACGATGTCGGCGCCCGTGTCGCCGTGGCCGCCGGTCACCGTGACCCGGTCGCAGCCGTCGCGTCGGCACAGCCAGGCGATGTGCTGTTCGAATTGCCGGGGGTTCATGGCGTCGAGCGCGCCCATCGAACCGGCGGCCTCGCGCTCCCGCAGGACCCGCTTGAGCCGGGTGACTTCTTCGTCGAGCGCCTCGATGCGGCCTCGGTGTTCGCTGTCGTTCCGGACGGCGACGTTGAGGAGCGGGACGACCGTCCGGCCGATCGTGGCGCGGACCGCGTCCTCGGCGATACGGGTCACGTCCGCGTCGACGCGCGTAGCCAGATGGCGGACGAGGGCCTCGGAGATGCGCTCGTCCACCCACTCCGTCAGCCTGTGGAAAAGGTTGTCCACAGGCTCACGGCGGGCGTTTCCCTCGGTGTCGAGGAGGTACGTACGCACCTGACGTGCGACAACGCTCTCGCGGAGAAGCATCGCGGTGTTCAGGACGGCCCGCCGGGAGAAGACTCCGAGGGAGCGGCTGCGGGACTTGATCCCACAGACTTGCTTGAAGCAATGCAGTTGCTCGCCCTTGAGGACGCGGTACCCGTTGGACTCGATCTCTTCTCGGTGATCATGGATGACAGCCCAGATCACGGTCTCGCCGACCTCGAAGTACGAGGCGACGTCCTTCGTCGTGGCGTGGAGGCCGTCCGGGGAGAGGGCCAGTTGTTTGACCTTGTCGAGGACTTCGTCGCGTTCCGCGACGCTCGCGCGCAGGGTTTTTGATTCGGTCAGAGCTATCTCGTCGAGCATGTGGGGGTCCGTCTCCTCCTGGGCCGGCCGGCCCGTTCGAGTCGGGGGACGTGCTCCGTACACGTGACCGCCCCCCTTGCCGGGGGCAACGAGACGAATCGGAAAAGGGTGCGGTTTTCAGATACTCAGCTTGAATCCGACATGGGAGGCGGTGAAGCCGAGGCGCTCGTAGAAGCGGTGGGCGTCGGTGCGGGTGGTGTCGGAGGTCAGCTGGACCAGGTGGCAGCCCTGGCGGCGGGACTCCTCGATCGCCCACTCGACGAACCGGGTGCCGAGGCCGCTGCCGCGTTCGTCGGCGTGGACGCGGACCGCTTCGATGATCGAGCGGGTGGCGCCGCGCCGGGAGAGGCCGGGGATGATCGTGAGCTGGAGGGTTCCGACGACGCGGCCGTCGCGTACGGCGACGACGGCCTGCTGGTGGGGGTCCCGGGTCAGCCGGTCGAGGGCGGCGGTGTACGGGGTGAGGTCGTCGGGGGATTCGCGCTGAGCGCCCAGGGGGTCGTCGGCGAGCAGGGCCACGATGGCGGGGAGGTCGTCGGGGCCGGCCGGTCGTATCTCCAGATCACTCATGATCCGCAGCCTACGCCGGGGCGATCCGGGGCCCTCGCGGACGTTGAGGCCCTGCTACTGCTTCCTGGGGTGAGGGGCGCCGGTCACCCGGGTGGGGTCGTCGGTCAGCCCATGGCCAGGTTGGCCGGTCAGCCCATGGCCAGGTTGAGCGGGGCGAAGCGGCGGGTCAGGTCGCCGGGCAGGTCCGGGATGCCGCGGGTCATCGTCGTGGTGGAGGAGATGAGGTCGAGGCCGCTGTGCTTGAGCCGGTCGAGCAGGTCCGTGTGGCGTGCGTCGATGTCCAGGCGGACGGGGCGGTCGGTTCCGGCGGCGAGGGCGTGGATCAGGGCGTAGGCCGTGTCGGTGTCCTGGGCGATCAGCGGGGCGACGACGTCGCAGGAGGTGGAGGGCCAGATTCCGGCGTATCCGGTGATGGTGGTGCCGTTCTCGGCGACCCTGAGCCGGTCGGTGAAGGAGGGGAGCCGCGCGAGGAGGTGGGTGCGGTCGATTCCGAAGACCTCGTTGTCGAGTCGTACGAGGGCGGACAGGTCGTCGGCGGTCGCGGGCCGGGTGGTGGCGGTCCCGCTGGTCGCGGTGGGGGGTTCGGGGGAGCGGAAGGGTCCGCGGACGGTGTGGGTGTCGCCCACCGCGTGGAAGCCGAGCTGTTCGTAGAGGGGCCGGCCCTGCGCTGTGGCGTAGAGGGCGAAGGGGATGTCCCCGGCCTCACGCATGGCGTGCGTCAGGAGCCGGCGGCCGAGGCCCTGGCGGCCGAACCGTCCGGCGACGATCATCATGCCGAAGGTGGTGAGTGCGGGGCCGTACGAGGTGGTGACGCACATCGCGGCGAGGCCCTTGCCTTCCGGTGCGTCGATTCCGTAGCCGGTGCCGGCTGTCAGGAGCAGACCCCATTTGTGTTCCTCGCGCGCCCAGCCGCGCTCCTCGGCGAGGTCGGCGCAGGCGGTGAGGTCGGCCAGGGTCAGGCGACGGATCGGCAGGGCGGAGTGCGGTGTCGGCATGGGAGTCAGCGTGTCGGAGCGGGTGATCGTCCGTCCACCGCTTTGTGTGAACTCGCCAGGTTTCGCAGGTTCCGCAGGCGTCGGCCGCGCCGGGTGAGTCCCCAGGGCTTGAGGACGGAGAGGGCCGTCATGAAGAAGTACGCGGAGCTTGCGACGCAGGGGGCGGTGACCAGGCTGGGGTCGGGGACTCCGGCGCTTACGGCGTCGTTGATGGTGGGGCGCAGCGCGAGGGTGGTGGCGGCGAGTGTGGCGAGGGTGAGCCAGAACTTGATCCATATCCAGCGGTGTCTCGCCAGGCCCCAGGGGGTGCCGAGGGAGAGGATCACGCCGGTGAGCAGGGCGGCCACGGCGATCGGGATGATCAGCCGGTCGGTGAGGATTTTCATGGCCCGGTAGGCGGCGTGCGTGGTGTCGGGGTCGCCGGTGGTGGAGGCGGTGATGCCGAGGGTGAGCAGTCCGAGGGCGAGTCCGAGCCAGCTGACGGAGGTGGCGACGTGGGCGACGAGGAGGGCGCGGCGGGTGGGGCGCTCTAGTGGTTTCACGTGAAACACGGTGCCCTGCGCCCGGGCGATGGGCGTCTGACGGCGGGAGTATTCGTCCGTACTAACCTCGGCGTACATGGCGACCGCACGCAGATTGCATCTGTTCGATCTCGACGGAACTCTGATCCGGGGCTCGGCCGCGGCCGTGGAGATCTCCCGGCAGTTGGGGCTGGGCGCGGAGATCGCCGCGCTGGAGGACGAGTTCTTGACCCGGGGCCTGGCGCCGGACGAGTTCGCGGTGCGGGCCCGTGAGTTGTGGGGGGCGTTGACCACGGCTCAGGTGGATGCGGCTTTCCGGGGGGCGCCCTGGTTGGGCGGTATTCGTGAGGTGTGGGCGGACATCCGGAAAGAGGGGGATTACTGCGCTGTTATCTCCCTGTCGCCCGACTTTTTTGTGGAGAGGCTGCTGGCGTGGGGTGCGCATGCGGCTCATGGTTCGCGGTGGCCGGTGCTGCCTTTTACGGAGCCGGTCGATCGGGCGGGCATTCTCAACCCGGCCGCGAAGGTGAAGATCGCGGACCGGCTGTGTGCAGAGTTCGGGGTGGGACTGGACGACTGTGTCGCCTACGGTGATTCCATGTCGGATGCGGAGATCTTCGCGGCGGTGCCGTTGGCGGTGGCCGTGAACGCGGATCACCACCTGGAGGGGCTGGCGACGCACACCTACGCGGGGGGCGACCTGCGTGAGGCGTATGAACTGGTGCGTCCGGGACGGTAATACGCTGACCCCTGGCGTCGCGAAGTCCGCGGCCGGACGGCGGCGAATGGGCACGGGAGCGATGCAGCATAACGGGAAAGCCGGTGTGGACGCCCGGACTTCGCGCTCTTTGTCCCGGGTGGTGACGCGGCCTGCCATGCTGCGGCGACGGGGACTGCGGGCAATGTCACATTCCTTCGCCTCTTGCCTGAGTGAGGGGTGGGCCGGGCGCTAACGTGGGCTGCCAACAGTCTGAGTCAAGCGGGGAATTGCTCGCGCATTCCGGGCCAGCGGAAGTGCGCAGACCGACCGAAAGATGTTCGAGGCGAGGCACACCATGGACGCTCCGACCACTACGTCGGCCGACAAAGGCCCTTCCGGAGACGGCGGAGGGAGCGGTTGGTTCGCTCCCCGGCGGGCGCCCACCGGGGAGGGCACACCGGACGCGGAGACGGACGGCGCCACGGATCCCGCGAGCCGGGACCGAATACCGGGTGCGGGCCGTTCCTTGGCGGCCATCCGCCTCGTGGGGTCGGGGGCGGGCCGTGCCGGGTCGCTCCGGCGTGAGCGGCGTGACGGCCCGGCGGGGCAGGGGTCTGCGGCCCAGGGGGCTTCCGGTCCGTCGGCGGGCGGGGTCCCTGATGCCTTCCGGCCGCGTAACAAGGGGTTGCGGAGTGGTGCGGGGGCGGCTTCCGGAGAGGCGGTTGTCGCGGCTGTACGGGGTGCCGGCCCGCCGCCCGGACCGGTTCCCGCGGAGTCCGCGCCTGCCGGGCCCGTACCGCCCCGGTCTCTGCCGTCCGGGCCTCTGCCGCCCGGGTTCGTACCGGCGGGGCCCGCACCGGCCGAGGCCGGCTCCGTAACGTCCCCGCCGGTGGTGCCCCGGCCGGTCCTGCCGTCGGCCGCACTGCCGGAGGAGGTCCCTCTCCCGGCGGAGGCGCCGGTACGGCAGGGCGCACCCGGCGCCGCCGCGCCGCCGGAGCGCCCTTCCGCCGAACTGCCGGACCTGGCGCAGCCGGGTCGTACCCGGCAGGGTCCCACGTGGCCGGACAGCGCACAGCCGGGTCTCACGCGGCCGGACCGCCGTGCGCGGCGCGAACGGGGGCGGCCGCTTCCTGTGGAGCCCGATCTGCCGCAGCACGCGCGCGCCGAGCCCCAGGACCAGGCACTGCCCCCAGCACCGGCGCCGGCGTCCGCATCGGGTGCGCTGCCTCCCGAAGTCCCCGTACCGGCCGCCCAACCGGCCTCAGCGGGTCTCCCGGCCGCCACACGGCCCGCGCCCCCCGCTCCGGCCGCAGCGGCTCCGAACCCCGGCCCGGCAGCCGCTCCTCCCGCCTCCGCCGCCCCCGGCGCCGAGCCGCCTTCCGCCGAGCTGCCTCCCGCCGAGCTGCCTCCCGCCGAGCCCTCCCCCGCTGCCGCCCCTCCGGCCGCCGAGGCGCCCGGCACCCTGCCGCCCGCCGCGGATCCGATTCCCGAGTCCCCCGCCCCCGCTCCCGCCGCCGTCTCCGTGGAGGACCCGAACGCGTCACCCGACGCGATCCTCATCCGCCGGACCCTGGGCGAGATCGGTCCGGTCGCCGATCAGGTGACCTCGTACTTCTACGCGCTGCTCTTCGTCCGCCACCCCGACCTGCGCAGCCTGTTCCCGGTCGCCATGGACGCCCAGCGCGACCGGCTCCTCAAGGCGCTGCTGACGGCGGCCGAGCACATGGACTCCCCGGCCGTCCTCACCGACTACCTGCGCCAGCTGGGCCGTGGTCACCGCAAGTACGGCACTCAGGCCACGCACTACCCGGCTGTCGGCGAGGCGCTCATCGGCGCGCTGACGCGGTACGCCACGAACACGTGGGACGAGGAGACCGAGGGCGCCTGGGTCAGGACGTACACGACGATCTCGCAGATCATGATCGACGCGGCGGCGGAGAACGAGCGGCACGCGCCGGCCTGGTGGCAGGCCGAGGTGGTCTCGCACGAGCTGCGGACCTCGGACATCGCCGTGGTCACGGTCCGGCCCGACCAGCCGTACCCCTTCCTGGCCGGGCAGTACACGAGCCTGGAGACCCCGTGGTGGCCCCGCGTGTGGCGGCACTACTCGTTCGCCTCCGCGCCGCGCCCGGACGGTCTGCTGGCCTTCCACGTCAAGGCGGTGCCGGCCGGCTGGGTCTCCAACGCGCTGGTGCACCGGGCGGTTCCGGGCGATGTCCTGCGGCTCGGGCCCCCGGCCGGGTCGATGACGGTCGACCACAGCAGGGACAACGGTCTGCTCTGCCTGGGCGGAGGGACTGGGATCGCGCCGATCAAGGCGCTGGTCGAGGATGTGGCCGAGCGTGGGCACCGGCGCCCGGTCGAGGTGTTCTACGGCGCGCGCCACGACCAGGACCTGTACGACATCGACACGATGCTGCGGCTCCAGCGGGTGCATCCGTGGTTGTCGGTGCGGCCGGTGATCTCCGAGGGGCCGAGCCTGGGGCTGACGGGCCGGCTTCCTGAGGCGGTACGGGACTCGGGGCCGTGGCACGAGTACGACGGGTATCTGTCGGGGCCGCCGGGGATGATCCGCAGCGGTGTGGACGCGCTGCGGGGGGTCGGCATCCCCTTCGAGCGGATCCGTCACGACTCACTGGAGGAGCTGGTGGCGGCCGCCACCTGACAAGGCCCGCCCACAAGGCCTCGGTGCCGTGCGTTCAGCCGAGGTCGGGGGCGTGCATCGCGCGCACGCCCTCGATGTTGCCGTCCAGGTAGTGCCGCAGCGACAGCGGTACGAGGTGGACGGCGGCGATGCCGACGCGGCTGAACGGCACCCGGACGATCTCGTACTCCCCGCACGGTTCGTCGATCTCGGGTCCGTGGCGGCGGGTGGGGTCCATCGACGCCAGGCGGCAGACGAAGAAGTGCTGCACCTTGACGCCGGTGATCCCGCCGTCGGCGATGTGTTCCACCGTGTCGACGAAGCAGGGCACGATGTCGATGATCTTGGCGCCGAGTTCTTCGTCCACCTCGCGGTGGAGGGCCTCGACGACGGTGGTGTCGGTCGTTTCGACGCCCCCGCCTGGGGTGATCCAGTAGGGGTCCATCCCCGGCTTGGTGCGTTTGATGAGGATGAGGTCGTCGCCGTCGAGCAGGATGGCGCGTGAGGTGCGCTTGACCACGGGCCGTTGGGTCATGGGAAGAGGTTCGCCCGCGATTCCGGTTCCGAAACGCTCCGGCGCGCCGCAGGTCACCGGTCCACCGCGACGTCACCAGTCGACCGCGGCGCGCAGCAGCCACTCGTGGGCCCGCGCGACCCGGGGCAGGGTGAGGGTGCCGGTGCGTACGGCCAGGAAGTACGTACGCAGCGGGGGTACGGGCGGGTCGAGCAGGGCGACGACTTCGCCTCGTTCGAGGGCGTTCTGGCAGAGGTAGCGGGGCAGTACGGCCAGTCCGGCGCCGGCGGCGGCGCATTCGAGGACGGCGCGCAGGTCCGGTGCGATGACGGCCGCGGCGGCGGCGGGCCGGGAGTCGAAGACGGCCGTCCAGTAGCGGGAGACGAGGGGCAGGGATTCGTGGACCTCGACGACGGGGAGCTGTTCGAGGACGACGTGGCCTTCGCGCAGGACGGAGTGGCCGAGCCGGGCGGCCCAGCGGGGGGAGGCGACGAGGACGTGTTCCTCGTCGCAGAGCGGAGTCGCGGTGAGCAGTCCGCCGCGCGGGCGGGCGGTGGTGATGGCCAGATCATGATGTCCGGCGGCGAGTCCTTCGAGGTTTTCCTCGGCGTTGGCGAAGAACGAGGTGCGCAGGGAGAGGCCCTGGGTGATGAGCGGGGTGAGGGCGGGGAGGGCGCGCTGGGCGGTGAATTCGGGGGGTCCGGCGAGGTGGAGTGTCCGTACGCCTGATTCCTCGGCGAGTCCGGTCTCGGCGATCTCGATGAGGGCGTCGAGGTGGGGTGCGGCCCGGTGGGCGAGTTCGTCGCCGATGGTGGTGGGGGTGACGCCGCGGGCCTGGCGCAGGAAGAGGGGGCGGCCCAGTTGGCGTTCGAGGGTTCTTATCTGTCCGGTGACGGCGGGCTGGGAGAGTCCGAGGAGCGCGGCGGCGCGGGTGAAGGAACCGGCGCGGTGGACGGTGACGAACGTGCGCAGCAGAGCCAGGTCCATGTCCTGTACTCCCGTCTAGGCCGTCTCTTTCGGGTCTTGCCTGACCCGCAAGACCCGCAAGACCCGCAAGACCCGCAAGACCCGCAAGACCCGCAAGACCCGAAAGGGACTGCCTGGGCCCCGTTCGTCCCTGGTCGTTCGTTTCCGGTCCTGTGCCCGCCGTGTCCCACTATAAATATGTCGATAGGAGGCTGTCGCTACTGTGATTGGACACTGACGCAGAGTCAACTAGCCTTGTGCGCGTGGTTCTCCGCGCGTGGAACCGCGTGGAACCCGGGACGGTCCGAGCCATGAGGGGGGAGGCTCGGACCGTCCGACGCGTGGGGCGGCCGGGTTACGGGGCGGTGCGGCGGCCCGCTTCGTCCAGGGCGCGCAGGACGTCCGCGACGAGGTCCTCGGGGTCCTCGGCGCCGACGGAGAAGCGGACGAAGCCTTCCGGTACGGCGTCGCCGCCCCAGCGTCCGCGCCGCTCCGCGGTGGACCGTACGCCGCCGAAGCTGGTCGCGTCGTCGACGAGCCGCAGTGCGTCGAGGAAGCGCTCGGCGTGGTCCCGGTCGGGGAGGACGAACGAGACGACGGAGCCGTACCGCCGCATCTGGCCGGAGGCGACGGGGTGCGAGGGGTCGCCGGGCAGGCCCGGGTAGCGCAGCGCGGTGACGTCGTCGCGGGTGCTCAGGGTCTCGGCGAGGGTGAGGGCGGTGGCGCACTGCCGGTCGACGCGGAGCTGGAGGGTGGCGAGCGAGCGGTGGGCGAGCCAGGCCTCCATGGGGCCGGGGATCGCTCCGACGACCTTGCGCCAGCGCCGTACGCCCGCCGCGAGTTCGGGGTTCGCGGTGGTCACGTGGCCGAGCAGGATGTCGCCGTGGCCGGTCATGCCCTTGGTGTCGCTGGCGACGGAGAAGTCGGCGCCCAGTTCGAGGGGGCGCTGGCCGAGCGGGGTGGCGAGGGTATTGTCGACGGCGACGAGGGCGCCCGCGGCGTGGGCCTCCTTGACGAGCCGGCGGATGTCGCACACGTCGAGTCCGGGGTTGGAGGGCGTCTCGATCCACAGGAGGCGGGCCCCGGCGAGGACGTCGAGCTGGGCGTCGCCCCCGGTGGGGGCGGTCCGTACCTCGATGCCGTACGCCTCCAGGCGTTCGCGCAGCAGGGGCAGGGCCTGGTAGCCGTCGTCGGGCAGGACGACGGCCTCGCCGGCCCGCAGCTGGGAGAAGATCACCGAGGAGATCGCGGCCATTCCGGAGGCGAAGACCAGGGTTTCGACGGTCCGTCCCGGGGCTTCGAGTTCGCTGATGGCCCGTTCGAGGTGGGTCCAGGTCGGGTTCTCGTCGCGGCCGTAGGTGTAGGGCCCGGCCGGTTCGCCGGGGAGGTGGAAGTGGGCGGCGAAGACCGGTCCCGGAAGGGTCGGTTCGTACTTGACGGGGTCGGGCAGCCCGGCCCGTACGGCGCGGGTGCCTTCCCCGACGGTCCGGGAGTCCTCCCCCACCGCCCCGCCTTCGCCGGTCGTTCTGTCCCCTGTGGTGCTGTCCTTGCCGGTCATGCCGCCTCCTCCACTGCTGTACGTACGGTGCTGAGCAGGCCCTCGCTCGCGGCCTCCACGCTCTCCAGGCATTCCTCGAAGCCTGCCAGATCCCCGTAGTACGGGTCGGCCACGTCGAGATCGCCGGACGGCGGTACGTCGGGGTCGTACGCGCGCAGCAGCCGTACCTTCGCGGCGTCCGCGGGGGTCGGTGCCAGGCGCCGCAGGTCCCGCAGGTGTCCGGCGTCGAGGGCGATCACGAGGTCGAGGTGCGCGAACCAGGAGGCCCGGAACTGGCGGGCCGTGTGGGCGCTGTCGTATCCGTGTGCTTCGAGGACGGCGGCGGCGCGCGGGTCGGCGCCGTCGCCTTCGTGCCAGCCGCCGGTGCCGGCGCTGTCCACCTCGACGAGGGTGTCCAGCCCCGCTTCGGTCAGGCGGGCGCGGAAGACGGACGCGGCGATGGGTGAGCGGCAGATGTTCCCGGTGCAGACGAAGCACACGCGGTAGGGGGACGCCATCGGGGGTCAGTCCTCGTCGTCGGGGAGCGCGACGTTGAGCGCCCACGACACGACGGAGATGATCAGCCCGCCGAGCACGGCCGTCCAGAAGCCGTCCACGTGGAAGTCCAGGGTCAGCTTGTCGGCGAGCCAGGACGTCAGGAGCAGCATGAGGGCGTTGATCACCAGGGTTATGAGCCCGAGGGTGAGGATGAACAGCGGCAGTGTGAGCAGCTTCACCAACGGCTTGACGATCACGTTGACCAGGCCGAAGAGCAGGGCGACGAGCACCAGGGACAAGGCGTTCCCGGCGGTGCTGTCGCCCGCCAGGGTGATGTCGTGGATCAGCCAGATGGCGACCGCCAGCGCCCCGGCGTTGGCGATCGTCTTGACTACGAAATTCTTCATGGTGTGATCGTGGCATGAAGGCATTTCGACTTGACGAGCTGGAGGCGGAGCGCGCCGCCAACGACGGGGCGTATCTGCAATTCGTGCGGGAACGCAACATGTCCGTGGGGTTGTACGCGCTGGACGCCGGGGAGACCGACCCGCAGCGGCCGCACAGCCAGGACGAGGTGTACTTCGTCGTGAGCGGCCGGGCGTCGATCACGGTCGGGATGGAGACGACGCAGGTCGGCCGAGGCAGTGTGGTGTACGTGCCGGCGGGGGTGGCGCACAAGTTCCACCACATCACGGAGGATCTGCGGGTGATGGTGGTCTTCTCGCCGCCGGAGGGCTGACCGGGCCGTTTCCCGGAGCGGGCCGCCTCCGCGTGACCACTTCTGGGGCGCCGGACCACTCCCGGGGCGCCGGACCCTCAGGGCGGCCTCAGGGTCGGATCAGGGGAGAGCGGGGGGCCGCGGGCCCTCCGCCGGCGCCGTCGCCGATCTAGCATCGGGGATGTCGGGTCGATACGTCAGGTGTCGATGTGCGAGGTACTGGGCGAAGCGAGGTAGGGCGATGGCCGTGCGGGAGATATTCACGGGGATGCCGTGGTGGGTCAAGTGGATCGCGGTGCCCGTGATCGCCATCGTCGTGTTCGGCGGGCTGATCGCCACGGTGCTCGGCATTCTGATCTCGCTGCTCTTCAAGCTGCTGCTCTTCGTCGCGATCGTCGGCGGGCTGGTCTATGTCGTACGGAAGTTCCTGTCGTCCTCGTCGTCGTCGCGCGACGGCTGGTAGGACCAGGACCCGCTGCGGGCGGCCGTGGCCGCCGGGCCCGTACGACGGCTCGGTGGTCCGTACGGGCGTTAGCCCGCGCGGGGGAAAGGTGAACGGGAAACCACCCCTGGGCGTGGCCTGCCCCTAGAGTGACAACCCTCTGCCGCGCCCTCGGAAAGCACCGTGGGAGATCGTCCTGGCCTGCGGTTCATACGATCCTTCCGGGCGGGGCCTCAGGATTCCCTCGGGGGTGACCTCATGGCCACAGCTGCCACGGCTCCACGTACCCCGGTGCCCACCCTCATCGGGTCGGTCCGGCGGGCGCTGCGGCTGCTGGAGGCGGCGGCCTCCCACCCCGGCGGCGCCCCCGCCAAACAGCTGGCCCGCGAGGCGGGACTTCCGCTGCCCACCGCGTACCACCTGCTGCGCACGCTCACGCACGAGGGTTACCTCCGGCGCGAGAGGGGGGTGTTCGTCCTCGGTGACGCCGCGCAGCGGCTGGTGCGTGGCGAGGGAGTGCAGAATCGTCGCAGCAAGATCACAGACGCGATCGGGCGCTGGCGGGACACGATCGGTGTCCCCGTCTACTTCGCGGTCTACCACGAGGGTGAGATCGACCTCGTGTCCGTGGCCGACAGCCCGGCGCGGCCGGCTGTCGCCGAGTGGGCCGACTTCCGCGAGACGGGCCACGCCCACGCGATCGGCCTCTGCCTGCTGAACCAGCTCGACGACGCGTCGCGTGACGATCACCTCGACCGCCATCCGGTGAGCCCTCTCACGTCCCATTCCGTACGGGACCGGGTCGCCCTGCTGGAGCGCCTGGGGTCGCTGGGGCGGACGGAGCCGGTGGTGGAGCGCCAGGAGTACGCGCTCGGCACGGTCTGTGCCGCCGTGCCCGTCAGCGCCGGGACGACGGCCGGCGCGTTGGCCATTTCCGTACCTTGCCATCGGGAGGATCAGCTACTTCCCGCCGTAGCACGGTTACGGAGAGAGATCGGATTTCTGCCGACCTCGGTCGACTTCTCTATCAGTATCTGAAAAATTACTCCTTGTGATCTGCGGGCCCTTACAGGACGATGGCGTCGAGAGGGTCAGGGATCATTCCCAGCCACAGCTTCATCTACTCCGGAGTACATGATGCGCGAGTCGGTCCAGGCCGAGGTTCTGATGAGTTTCCTCGTTTCAGAGGAGCTCTCGTTCCGTATCCCGGTGGAACTGCACTACGAGATGGGGGATCCGTACGCGGTGCGGATGACCTTCCATCTGCCCGGCGACGCGCCCGTGACCTGGACCTTCGGCCGCGAGCTGCTGCTGGACGGCATCAACACGCCCAGTGGCGACGGTGACGTGCACATCTCGCCGACCGAGCCCGAGGATCTGTCGGACGTTCACATCCGGCTCCAGGTCGGTGAGGACCACGCGTTGTTCCGGGTGAGCGCCGCGCCGGTCGTGGCCTTCCTGGACCGTACGGACCGGCTGGTCCCGCTGGGCCAGGAGCGCACGCTCGGTGACTTCGAGGGCAACCTGGAGGAGGCGCTCGGCCGCATCCTGGCGGAGGAGAACGCGGGCTGACGCGGGCTGACGCGGGCTGACGCGGTCACCTCCCTACGGGGCCACCTCCTTACGCGGTCACCCCTCACGCCGTCATTTCCTCACCCAGGCCGGCGCCGTCACTTCCTGCGGCGGCGGCCCCTGCTGCCGTGCGGGCGCACTGCCGTGCCCTGTCCCGGCACCATGGGTGCCGTCTCCCGCCCCGCGGCCCCCGACCGGTCCGCGGAGACCACCAGCGCCGCCAGGGCGGTGGTCACCGGCACGGACGCGACCAGTCCGATCGACCCGACCAGGGTCCGTACGATCTCCTCCGCCACCAGCTCGCTGTTGGCGACCGTTCCCACGCCGGACCGCGCGATGGAGAAGAGCAGCAGCAGCGGCAGCGCCGCGCCCGCGTAGGCCAGGACGAGCGTGTTGACCACGGACGCGATGTGGTCGCGGCCGATGCGGATGCCCGCCCGGTAGAGGGCGCGCGGTCCCATCGACGGGTCCGCGGCGTGCAGTTCCCAGACCGCCGAGGTCTGGGTCACCGTCACGTCGTCGAGGACACCGAGCGACCCGATGATCACGCCGGCCAGCAGCAGACCGCTCATGTCGATGTGCGGATACAGCCCGTGGATCAGGCCGGTGCTGTCGTCGGTGTTGCCGGTCAGGCTCGCCCAGCCGATGAAGATCGAGCCCAGCAGTCCGATCAGCAACAGGGAGACCAGCGTGCCGATGACCGCGACCGAGGTTCTCGCGGTCAGCCCGTGGCACATGTAGAGCGCGATGAGCATGATCGCGCTGGCCCCGACCACCGCGACGACCAGCGGGTTCGAGCCTTGCAGCACCGCGGGCAGGATGAAGAGCGTCAGCACCCCGAAGGAGACCGCCAGGGCGATCAGCGCCATGAGCCCGCGCAGCCGGCCCACCACGACCACCGCGAGGGCGAAGATCCCGGCGAGCAGGGCCATGGGGAGGTGGCGGTCGACATCGGTGACCGAGTACTGGAGGTCGTGGGGTGCGTCGGGCGCGTACGCCAGTACGACGCCTTGTTTCACGTGAAACTGCCGTGGCGCGTCCGGCTGGACGACCTCGATGAAGGTGCGCCCCTTCTCCTTGCCGCTGGTGACCTCGACCGTGGCCTTCTTGCACTGCCCGGTCTCCGCCCGCTCCGCCTCCCGCCCCTCGGGGGTCGAGGTGTCGCCGGTCGACGGGACCTGGGAGGCGTTCACGTCCTTGCAGTCCACCGGCTGGAGCTTCACCACCCGGCCCTGCTCGGTCTGCCGGTCGAAGCCGACCCCCGAGCGCTCATGGGCGGGCGCGCCGCCGGGCCACAGGACGACCAGACCCACGACCACGGCCGCGGCGAACGGGATCAGCACCGCCGCGATGACCTTGCGGAGGTGCTGGGAGACCGGCTCGGCAGGCCCGTGGCTGTGCGTGTGGCCGTGCGTTTCGTGGCTCTGCTGGGATGAGGTCACCCCCCGATCATCGCAAGAAGCGAGAGGCCCTCTGTTCAGCACGCCGGTCGTGGGGCTAGCGTGGACACACCTTTGCACACGCGGGAGCTCGGAGCACCGGGCTGAGAGGGCGTTGACTGTGCAGTCCCGGGGATCTTCCCCCTGGACTCCCACCGCTGCGCCGACCGCCGAACCTGTTACCGGGTAATGCCGGCGTAGGGAGTAGGTCTCATGACCGTTCAGGACGCACACACGCCTGCCTCGGAATCGGATTCCCCGGGCGAATCGGGGAATCCGGGCGGGGCCGTGGATCAGAACGAGACCGAGAGGTCCATCGGCTGGCACAAGGGATACGTCCAGGGCTCGCGCCCCGACCTCCAGGTGCCCGTCCGTCAGGTGCATCTCACCAACGGCAAGGACGTGACGCTGTACGACACGTCCGGGCCGTACACCGACCCCACGATCGAGACGGATGTCCGCCGCGGGCTCGCGCCGCTGCGGGAGAACTGGATCATCGGGCGCGGTGACACCGAGGAGTACGCGGGCCGTCCGGTCCGCCCCGAGGACGACGGGCTCAAGCACACCTCGCCGCGCGGGGGGCTGCGGAACCTCGACGCGGTGTTCCCCGGCCGGCCGCGCCAGCCCCGGCGGGGCCGGGACGGGCAGGCGGTGACGCAGCTTGCGTACGCACGCCGTGGCGATGTCACTCCGGAGATGGAGTACGTCGCGATCCGGGAGAACGTCGCGCCCGAGGTCGTCCGTGACGAGATCGCCGCGGGCCGGGCCGTCCTGCCGGCGAACGTCAACCACCCGGAGATCGAGCCGATGATCATCGGCAAGCGGTTCCTGGTGAAGGTCAACGCCAACATCGGCAACTCCGCGGTCACCTCCTCCATCGAGGAGGAGGTGGACAAGATGACGTGGGCCACCAAGTGGGGCGCGGACACGGTCATGGACCTCTCGACCGGCCGCAACATCCACACCACCCGGGAGTGGGTGCTGCGCAACTCCCCCGTCCCCATCGGCACGGTGCCGCTCTACCAGGCGCTGGAGAAGGTCGACGGCAAGGCCGAGGAGCTGACCTGGGACATCTACAAGGACACGGTCATCGAGCAGGCCGAGCAGGGCGTCGACTACATGACCGTCCACGCGGGGGTGCTGCTGCGGTACGTGCCGCTGACCGCCCGCCGCAAGACCGGCATCGTCTCGCGCGGCGGCTCGATCATGGCCGCGTGGTGCCTGGCGCACCACAAGGAGTCGTTCCTGTACGAGAACTTCGAGGAGCTCTGCGACATCCTCGCCGCGTACGACGTGACGTACTCCCTCGGTGACGGCCTGCGGCCCGGGTCCATCGCGGACGCGAACGACGAGGCGCAGTTCGCCGAGCTGCGGACGCTGGGCGAGCTGAACACGATCGCCAAGCGGCACCACGTACAGACCATGATCGAGGGCCCCGGGCATGTCCCGATGCACAAGATCAAGGAGAATATCGACCTCCAGCAGGAGATCTGCGAGGAGGCGCCGTTCTACACGCTCGGCCCGCTGACGACCGATGTGGCGCCGGCGTACGACCACATCACCTCGGGCATTGGCGCGGCGATGATCGCCTGGTGGGGCACGGCGATGCTCTGCTACGTCACGCCCAAGGAGCACCTGGGGCTGCCGGACCGCGACGACGTGAAGACGGGTGTGATCACCTACAAGATCGCGGCTCACGCGGCGGACCTCGCCAAGGGGCACGCGGGGGCGCAGGAGTGGGACGACGCCCTGTCGGACGCCCGGTTCGAGTTCCGGTGGGAGGACCAGTTCAACCTGGCCCTCGACCCGGACACGGCGCGCGCGTTCCACGACGAGACGCTGCCGGCCGAGCCGGCGAAGACCGCGCATTTCTGCTCGATGTGCGGGCCGAAGTTCTGCTCGATGAAGATCTCGCAGGACATCAGGCGCCGGCACGGTGGTGACCTGGCGTCCGAGGAGATCGAGGCGGGCATGGCGGAGAAGTCGAAGGAGTTCGCGGCGGCCGGCAACCGGGTGTATCTGCCGCTCGCCGACTGATCCTGTGACACGTGGGCGGGGGGACTCCGGCTCCGGCCGGGCGTCTCGCCGCCCACCGTCGCAGGGCGGGCGGGGCGAGTCGCGGCTATTCGGGCTGGTGTTCCGGGCCGCCGAAGTCGGGGCTGGTGAAGTCCGGGCTGCTGAACGTGGGGCGCTGGTGGGCCGCTGAGCCTTCGTCAGGGCTGGAGAAGCCGGGATGGCTGTAGCCGATCTTGGGCAGGTGGCCCACCGTACGGGGCGGTCCCGGCGCCGCCCGGCCCGCGCTCGGGTCGGCGAGGGCCCGGCGCAGGAAGGGCAGGATGCCGCGCTCCAGGAGGGCGTGGCGCCAGGCCTCCCTGGCCCGTGCGACCTCGTCCGGCAGCTCTCCGCCAGGCTCCTCGGGCGCCGGGACCTCGGTGGCCCCGTTGCGTACGGCCGTGATGACCAGGCCGACCGCCGCGCCCAGGATCCCGATCACGGTGACCGCGCCGAAGAACCAGCCCACCGCGAGCAGGGAGTCGGCGAAGGCGGGCGCCGGGGTCAGTGCCTTGAGGAGGTAGCCGACGAGCAGGAAGATCAGCGCCGCGGTGCCGCCGAGGACGGGGACCAGGACCGTGATGACCGCCGCGAACCCCGCGCCCGTGTCGTCGTCCTCCTCGACCGTGGCCGGCTCTCTGACGGAGCCGTTCAGGGCCGGGGAGGAGACCGGGGAGCGGAACTCCTCGCGCATCTTGGCGTAGTGCTCGTACTCGGCTGCCGCGGCGGTGGCTATCTGTGTGGTGGCGTTGAGGGCCATCGTGCGCAACTGCTCGGCGTTCAGCCGCCGGCCCACGTCGGCCAGATCCGGGCGGTCGTGCGCGTTGCGCAGTGCGTCGTCGAGGATCCGCTCGAAATCCGCTCGATCCTCGCTCAGCAGGTGCGGAGCGCTGTTCATGTGCATCCCCCGATGCTCCGTAGGGCCGATTCGCCCGCGTGAACGGGCGGTTGGCAGAAACGGAAGGAGAGCCTGCTACGGATAAGCCGATGGTAGAGCTGTTTTGCCGCGGGGTGACAGGGGGTTTCCGGAAAACACCGGATCCCTGTCGATTCAGTGGTGCGGAGAACACGGTCAGTTGCGTGGAAGAAGCCGTCAGTTGCGCGGAGGAAGCCGTCAGTTGTGCCGGGGAAACTGTCAGTGGTGCCCGGGAATCCGCTCAGTTGTGCGGGCGGAGCCGCTCAGTCGGCCAGCGGAAGCCGTACGACCAGCAGTTTCCCCGCCATGGTCACTCCGCCGTCCATGGCGATGGCCAGGCCGTCGGCGTACACGTGGGGCCCCTCCACCCCGGGGCCGCCGCCTTCGCCGTCCGGGGCGTCCTCGGTGCCGACCTCGCCCAGGAGATAGGGAATGGGGCTGTGACCATGGACGATGCGGTTTCCGCCGTACGTGGCGAGCAGTTCCTGGACGGCCTCGGTGCCCCCCTCGTCACGGAACGCGAAGCGTTTGGTGAGCTTGCGGAACACGTCCCAGCATTCGTCCGCGTCGTTGCGGGTGAGGATCTGGTGGACGGTGTCGTTGACGTCGTCGATGGAGGAGCCGTAGTCCAGGTAGGCCGTGGTGTCGGAGTGCATCAGCAGATGCCCGTCCTCCTCGACCACCGCGTCGAGCCGTGACATCCACTGGAGGTGGACGTCCTGGAGGCGCTCCATGTCGGTCTTCTGGCCGCCGTTGAGGAGCCAGGCGGCCTGGAAGGTGGCCGTGCCCGCGCCGGAGTTGACGGGGGTGTCGCCGAACCGCTTGGCGCCCAGGAGCAACAGTTCGTGATTGCCCATCAGGGCTTTGCAGTAGCCGCCCGCCGCCGCCGCCTCGGCGGAGAGCCGCATCACGAGGTCGATGACGCCGATGCCGTCGGGGCCGCGGTCGGTGAAGTCGCCGAGGAACCAGAGCCGGGCGTTGCCGGCCGACCAGTTGCCGGCGGAGTCGATGAGGCCCTGCTCGCCGAGGGCGTGGAGGAGTTCGTCCAGGTAGCCGTGCACGTCGCCGACGACGTAGAGCGGGCCGGGTCCGCCCTGCTCGGGAAGACCGTCGGGCGCCAGGTGCAGCTGGACGGTCACCCCCTCAGGGCCGATCACCGGGAGGTCGCGCTCGGTCGGTGTGTAACCCTCCGGGACCTCGTCGGCGGGGATCGCGTTGCCGGGATGCCCGGACGGGTGCGCGGCCTCGTGGCCGTACCCCTGCCGCCCGGACTGTTCGGGATGCCCCGGTTGCCCGGACTGCACGGGAACCTGCGCGTACGGCGGTACGCGGAAGTCGCGCAACGTCGCCGTCCGCACCGCGGGTCCCTGACCGGCCCCCTGTGTCATCGACCCCTCCACCACCGTCGCGCCGCCGTACACCTCTCGGGCTCGCCCTCTCCGGTGGGCGGGTGCCCACCGGAGGTCAGGAAAGGTCCATGGTGTCGTGCGCCCATCATAGGAATCCCGCTCCTCCTGTGTGACGCACCAGGGGTGGTGAATCCGGTTCCACCTCAGGTTCGCCGGAGGTTTTCACGCCGATCACCCCAAATGTGAAAGGTCTGGGCCTTCGGCGGTGAAAGGTCAGGGCCGCCGGCCGGGTACGGAAGGGACCGGCCCGGCCCCGGCAGCGCTCCGTCAGTCCCCCGCGGGGGATCGGGGAGCGCTGACCGTGGTGCGGGGCGGGCGGCGCTGGGACGAGGTCCTGACGACCAGCTCGGTCGGTATCACCTGCTCGATCGGCGCGCCGGTGTTGATCCCTTCGATGGCGTCGATGAGGAGCTGGATGACGGCCGTGCCGATCCGGCGCGGTTTGAGCGAGAGGGTCGTGATGGGCGGTTCCGTCGTGGCGTACACGGTGGACTCGCTGCAACACACCAGCAGCAGGTCCTCGGGGACCCGCAGCCCGTACCGCCGGGCGGCGGCGAGCAGATCGGTGCCGTTGGGGTCGAAGAGGCCGTAGACGGCGTCCGGGCGGTCGGGGCGGGCGAGGAGCCGGTCGGCGGCGACGGCCCCCGCGCACGGGTCGTGGGCCGGGTAGGACTCGTAGACGGGGTCCTGGCCGACCCGCTCGCACCAGCTCAGGTACGCGGAGGTGGAGAGGCGGGTGTAGGTGTCGGTGGTGGTGCCGGTGAGCAGGCCGATCCGGCGGGCGCCCGCGTCGGCGAGGTGGTCGAGCAGGTCGAGGACGGCCGCCTCGTGGTCGTTGTCGACCCAGGCGGTGACGGGGAGGGTGCCCGCGGGCCGGCCGTCGGAGACGACGGGCAGACCCTGGCGTACGAGTTCGGTGACGACCGGATCATGGTCGGAGGGGTCGATGACGACGGTGCCGTCGAGGGCGACGTTCGCCCAGACGTCGTGGCGTGAGGTGGCGGGGAGGATGACGAGGGCGTAGCCCCGGGCCAGCGCGGCGGAGGTGGCCGCCCTGGCCATCTCGGCGAAGTAGGCGAATTCGGTGAAGGTGAAAGGTTCATCCCCGTACGTCGTCACGGTCAGGCCGATGAGGCCCGATTTGCCGGTACGGAGGGTTCTGGCGGCGGCGGAAGGACGGTAGCCGAGGCGCTCGGCGACCTCTCGGACGTGGCTTCTCGTGGCGTCGGGTAAGCGACCCTTGCCGTTGAGCGCGTCCGAGACAGTCGTGATGGAGACACCGGCTGCGGCTGCGACGTCCCGGATGCCCGCCCGACCCTGCCGGTTTCCCCGGCGGGTTGTGTCCGTCCGGCTCACCTGGTGTTTCCCTGCTGCTGTCATGGCCAGCCGATATTAGGGCGCGGGCGGGCGGTTGGGCCGGTCGCATATGCACCCCTCAGCAGGCACGTTTCTGCATGGTCAACAGCCCCCAACGTCCTTGGATGAAGTGGGGTTTGTCCGTTCCGGCTGTGGTCTGGCATGCATCGGACGGCATGTGCCTGTCGAAAGGTCCATGTTTCGAAGTTGTCTCAACTCACCTCTACGGGGGATGCGCGCCACGGCGCGGACCACGGGCGCGCGCCAGGAAGAAGTGCGCCCCCCGCTCGATGCCGTCCCGGGTGATCCGCGTCACCGAGGTCGACGTCCTCCCGAGTGGCCCACGTCACGGAGCCCTTCGCAGGGGCTCCGAATCCTCCTATGGTGAGCAGTATTGAAAAGCGCGACACCCCTGATGCGACACCCGTGAACGGCCGAGGAGGACCTGCGGTGAGCAAGACGAGCCCTGCGGTGGGCGGCGGTACGGGGCCCAGGCTCCGTGCCGAGCTGGACGGCATCCCGACGTACAAGCCGGGCAAGCCCGCCGCGGCAGGGGGCCCCGCCGCGTTCAAGCTGTCCTCCAACGAGAACCCGTACCCGCCGCTGCCCGGCGTGATGGAGCGGGTGATCGCCACCGCCGGGATCTTCCACCGCTACCCCGACCTGTCGTGCGCCGGCCTGACTGAGGAGCTGGCCGGCCGCTTCGACGTGCCCCTGGAGCACGTGGCGACGGGCACGGGCTCGGTGGGGGTGGCCCAGCAGCTGGTCCAGGCCACCGCCGGCCCCGGTGACGAGGTCATCTACGCCTGGCGCTCCTTCGAGGCGTACCCGATCATCACCCAGATCTCGGGTGCGGCCTCGGTGAAGGTGCCGCTGACCGGTGCCGAGGCGCACGATCTGGACGCGATGGCCGACGCGGTCACCGACCGGACGCGGCTGATCTTCGTCTGCAACCCCAACAACCCGACCGGCACGGTGGTGCGCAGGGCCGAACTGGAACGGTTCCTCGACCGGGTGCCCGGTGACGTCCTGGTGGTGCTGGACGAGGCGTACCGCGAGTTCATCCGCGACGCCGAGGTGCCCGACGGGGTGGACCTGTACCGCGAGCGCCCGAACGTGGCCGTGCTGCGCACCTTCTCCAAGGCGTACGGGCTGGCCGGTCTGCGGGTCGGTTTCGCGATAGCTCATGAGCCGGTGGCGGCCGCGCTGCGCAAGACCGCCGTGCCCTTCGGGGTGAGCCAGATCGCCCAGGACGCGGCGGTGGCCTCGCTGCGCGCCGAGACCCAGCTGCTGGAGCGGGTCGAGGCGCTGGTCACCGAGCGGACCCGGGTGGCCGGCAGGCTGGCGGGACAGGGCTGGACGGTGCCCGAGACCCAGGCGAACTTCGTCTGGCTGCGGCTCGGCGAGCGCACGCTCGAGTTCGCGGCGGCCTGTGAGGCGGCCGGGGTGATGGTCCGCCCCTTCGCGGGCGAGGGCGTACGGGTCACGATCGGTGAGACCGAGGCCAACGATCTCTTCCTCCAGGCGGCTGAGAAGTTCCGCGAGGAGCTGTGACCGGCTGACGGACCGGATGAGGGCGGCCTCCTGAGGGGGCCGCCCTTCGGCGTTTCCGGGGGCCGTTTCCGCCGCGTTCTGCCGGCCTTCCCCCGGTGCTGGGCCGGTGCGCCTCGTTGGGGGGACCCCCCGAACGAAGGTCCGGATCGGCGTGCGCCATAATGCTTGTGAATGTGAACGCGTTCACAAGCGTGCCTCGTTTGCTCCGTTACGTACGGAATGCGGACCGGATCAAAGGGGCAAGCCGCCGCTTGACCACGGCGATGTAAGGAGTAACGACGTGGAACTCGCTCTGGCGCCGGAGACCCTGGCGCGATGGCAATTCGGCATCACCACCGTCTACCACTTCCTCTTCGTCCCGCTGACGATCTCGCTCGCCGCGCTCACCGCCGGGCTACAGACCGCGTGGGTCCGCACGGAGAATCCGAAGTACCTCACGGCCACGAAGTTCTGGGGCAAGCTCTTCCTGATCAACATCGCGATGGGCGTCGTCACCGGCATCGTGCAGGAGTTCCAGTTCGGCATGAACTGGTCCGACTACTCGCGCTTCGTCGGTGACGTCTTCGGTGCCCCGCTCGCCTTCGAGGCACTGATCGCCTTCTTCTTCGAGTCCACCTTCATCGGACTGTGGATCTTCGGCTGGGACAAGCTGCCCAAGAAGATCCATCTGGCCTGTATATGGATGGTCTCGATCGGCACGATCCTCTCCGCGTACTTCATCCTCGCCGCGAACTCCTGGATGCAGCACCCGGTCGGCTACCGGATCAACAAGAAGTCGGGGCGCGCGGAACTCACCGACTTCTGGGCGGTGCTCACCCAGAACACCGCGCTCACCCAGTTCTTCCACACCATGACGGCCGCCTTCCTCGTCGGCGGCGCCTTCATGGTCGGCATCGCCGCCTTCCACCTCTCCCGCAAGAAGCACATCCCCGTCATGCGCACCTCCCTGCGCCTCGGGCTGGTCACCGTCGTCCTCGCCGGAATGCTGACCGCCGTCAGCGGCGACACGCTCGGCAAGGTCATGTTCAAGCAGCAGCCGATGAAGATGGCCGCCGCCGAGGCCCTCTGGGACGGGCAGGCGCCCGCGCCGTTCTCCGTGTTCGCCTACGGGGACGTCCAGAAGGGCCACAACACCGTCGAGCTGGAGATCCCAGGGCTGCTGTCCTTCCTCGCGAACGACAACTTCAGCTCGTACGTCCCGGGGATCAACGACGTCAACAAGGCCGAGCAGGAGAAGTACGGGCCCGGCGACTACCGGCCCAACATCCCCGTCGCCTACTGGGGCTTCCGCTGGATGATCGGCTTCGGCATGGCGTCCTTCAGCCTCGGACTGCTCGGGCTCTGGCTCACCCGCCGGAAGTTCCTGCTGCCCCAACGGCTGCGCACCGGCGAGGACGAGGTGCCCCATCTGGTGCTCTTCCGGAACAAGGCCCTCAGCCCGAAGCTCACCCGGTGGTACTGGCTCACCGCCCTGTGGACGCTCCTCTTCCCGCTGATAGCCAACTCCTGGGGCTGGATCTTCACCGAGACCGGACGCCAGCCCTGGGTGGTGTACGGCGTGCTGCGCACGTCCGACGCGGTCTCCCCCCACACGTCCCAGACCGAGGTGCTCATCTCGCTGATCACCTTCACCCTGCTGTACGCGGTCCTCGCGGTCATCGAGGTCAGACTGCTCGTCAAGTACGTCAAGGCAGGGCCACCGGAACTCACCGACGACGACCTCGACCCGCCCACCCGGATCGGCGGCGACCACACGGACGCCGACCGCCCGATGGCCTTCTCCTACTGAAGGGCTGAGGAACCATGGAACTCCATGACGTCTGGTTCGTCCTGATCGCCTTCCTGTGGACCGGCTACTTCTTCCTCGAAGGCTTCGACTTCGGCATCGGGGTCCTGACCAAGCTGCTGGCCCGCGACCGTACGGAACGGCGCGTCCTGATCAACACCATCGGGCCCGTCTGGGACGGCAACGAGGTCTGGCTGCTCAGCGCGGGCGGCGCGACCTTCGCCGCCTTCCCCGAGTGGTACGCCACCCTCTTCTCGGGCTTCTACCTGCCGCTGCTGCTGATCCTCGTCTGCCTGATCGTGCGCGGCGTCGCGTTCGAGTACCGCGCCAAGCGACCCGAGGAGAGCTGGCAGCGCAACTGGGAACACGCGATCTTCTGGACCTCGCTCCTGCCTGCTGTCCTGTGGGGCGTCGCCTTCGGCAACATCGTGCACGGGGTACGGATCGACGCGCACAAGGAGTACGTCGGCACCCTCGGCGACCTGCTCAACCCGTACGCGCTCCTCGGCGGCCTGGTGACCCTGGCCCTCTTCACCTTCCACGGCACGGTGTTCGCCGCGCTCAAGACGGTGGGGGACATCCGCGTACGGGCGAGGAGGCTGGCCCTCGTCCTGGGGCCGGTGACCGCCGTCCTGGCGCTCGGGTTCCTGCTCTGGACCCAGGCCGACAGCGGCAACGGCAGGAGCCTGGTCGCGCTTGTGGTGGCCGTGGCCGCGCTGGCCGGCGCGATCGGCGCGATCGGGAAGGGCCGCGAAGGCTGGTCGTTCGCGCTGTCCGGGCTGACCGTCGTGGCCGTTGTCGCGATGTTCTTCCTGACGCTGTTCCCGAATGTCATGCCGTCGTCGCTGAACGAGCAGTGGAACCTCACGGTGACGAACGCCTCGTCCACCCCGTACACCCTGAAGATCATGACCTGGGGAGCCGGGATCACGGCGCCCATCGTGCTGCTCTACCAGGGGTGGACGTACTGGGTGTTCCGCAAGCGGATCGGTACGCAACACATCGCCGAGTCCGGCACGCACTGAGGCCGATACGCACTGAGGACGGTGTTTCACGTGAAACCGATCGATCCGCGTCTGCTGCGGTACGCCCGGACCACTCGCCTCTTCATCGTGGCCGTGGTTGTGCTCGGGCTGGCCGGTGCCGGGCTGGTGATCGTCCAGGCGACGCTGATCGCCGAGGTCGTCGTCGGCGCCTTTCAGCACGGGGACTCCCCCTCGGGGCTGCGCACCGAACTCCTGCTGCTGGGCGCGGTCGCCGTCGGGCGGGCGCTGGTGTCCTGGCTGACCGAGCTGGCCGCACACCGGGCGAGCGCGGCGGTCAAGTCCGAACTGCGCGGACGGCTCCTGGAACGGGCCGCCGAGCTGGGCCCGGGGTGGCTGAGCGGACAGCGGACCGGTTCGCTGGTCGCCCTCGCCACCCGGGGCATCGACGCCCTGGACGACTATTTCGCGCGCTACCTCCCCCAGCTCGGGCTCGCGGTGGTCGTACCGGTGGCGGTCCTGGCGCGGATCGTCACGCAGGACTGGGTCTCGGCCGCGATCATCGTGGTGACGCTCCCGCTGATCCCGCTGTTCATGATCCTCATCGGCTGGGCCACCCAGACCCGGGTGGACCGGCAGTGGCGGCTGCTGTCGCGGCTCTCGGGGCACTTCCTGGACGTCGTCGCCGGGATGCCGACGCTCAAGGTCTTCGGACGGGCCAAGGCGCAGGCCGACTCGATCCGCCGGATCACCTCGGAGTACCGGCAGGCCACCCTCCGTACGCTGCGGATCGCCTTCCTGTCGTCCTTCGCGCTGGAGCTGCTGTCGACGTTGTCCGTGGCGCTGGTCGCGGTCGGTGTCGGACTGCGGCTCGTCCACGGCGACCTCGATCTCTACACGGGACTCGTGGTGCTGATCCTCGCCCCCGAGGCGTACCTGCCGATCCGTCAGGTCGGCGCGCAGTACCACGCGGCGGCCGAGGGGCTCGCGGCGGCGGAGGAGATCTTCACGGTCCTGGAGACCGCGCCGCGCGCGGGCGGACGGGAGGAGGTGTCGGCCGGTGCGGTCCGGCTGGAGCTGAACGGGGTGACGGTCCGCCACCAAGGCCGCGAGGAACCGTCGTTGGACGCGGCCACACTGACGGTCGAGCCGGGGGAGACCGTCGCCCTGGTCGGGCCGAGCGGGGTGGGGAAGTCCACGCTGCTCCAAGTACTGCTCGGGTTCACGGTTCCCGACGAGGGCCGGGTGCGGGTGGACGGGCGGGACCTGACGTCACTCGACCTGGAGCGGTGGCGGGAGCGGATCGCGTGGGTGCCGCAGCAGCCGTACCTCTTCGCGGGGACGATCGCGGAGAACGTACGGCTGGCGCGGCCGGACGCGGACGACGCGGCGGTACGGGCCGCGCTGCGGGACGCGGGGGCGTACACCTTCGTGGCGGCGCTTCCCCGGGGCGCGGAGACCCCGCTCGGCGAGGACGGGGCGGGGCTCTCGGCCGGGCAGCGGCAGCGGCTCGCGCTGGCGCGTGCCTTCCTCGCGGACCGGCCGGTGCTGCTGCTCGACGAGCCGACGGCGGCGCTGGACGGCGAGACGGAGGCGGGGATCGTCGAGGCGGTGGGGCGGCTGGCGCGGGGGCGGACGGTGGTCCTGGTGGTCCACCGGCCGGCGCTGCTCGCGGTGGCGGACCGGGTGATCACGCTGTCCTGGGGAGAGGGGGAGGGAGAGGGGGCGGTGGCGGCTTCGGGTGCTCGTGGCGCTGCCGGGGGTGGGCCGGGTACGGATCTGGGCGGGGGCGCAGCCAGGCTGGTGGCGGACAGCTCCGAGGCGCGGGAGGTGATCGCCGGCCACGTCACCGTCGGCGCCGAAACCACCGCAGGCGACGAAGCCGTCGCCCGCGCGCAGCCGCTCGCGCGGATGCGGGCCGCCGCCGGGGCGCTGCGCGGCCGGTTCGTACTGGCGCTGGTCCTCGGCAGTCTCGCGCTCGGCTCCGCCGTCGGCCTCATGGCCGTCTCCGGGTGGCTCATCTCGCGGGCCTCCCAGGAACCCCCGGTCCTCTACCTGATGGTCGCCGTGACGGCGACCCGCGCCTTCGGCATCGGGCGGGCCGTCTTCCGGTACGCCGAGCGGCTCGTGTCGCACGACGCCGTGCTCAGGATGCTCGCCGATCTGCGGGTCTCCGTGTACCGGGGGCTGGAGCGCGTCGCGCCCGCGGGGCTCGGGGCCACCCGGCGCGCGGATCTGCTCTCCCGGCTCGTCTCCGACGTGGACGAACTCCAGGACTACTGGCTGCGCTGGCTGCTCCCGGTCGGCACCGCGCTGCTCGTCGGCGCGGGCACGGTCGGGTTCACGGCCTGGCTGCTGCCGGAGGCGGGTGCGCTGCTGACCGCGGGCCTGCTCCTGGCCGGTGTGGGTGTGCCGCTCCTGAGCGGGGCCTTCGCCCGCCTGGCCGAGCGCCGGCTGGCGCCCGCGCGCGGGCTGCTGGCGACCCGGGTCGCCGACCTGCTGCGGGGAAGTGCCGAGCTGACCGTCACCGGCGCGCTTCCCGGCCGGCTCCGGCGGGCCCGGGAGGCGGACCGTACGCTCACCTCCCTCGCGTCGCGGGGGGCGGGCGCCGTCGCGCTCGGCGGCGGGCTGTCGGCCCTGGTCTGCGGGCTGACCGTGGCCGCCGCCGCGGTGGTGGGGGTGCAGGCGGTACGGGACGGGCGTCTGGCGGGCGTCGAGCTGGCCGTCGTCGTCCTGACCCCGCTCGCCGCGTTCGAGGCGGTGGCCGGGCTCCCGCTCGCCGTGCGGTACCGGCAGCGGGCCGCCCAGGGCGCGCGGCGGGTCTGCGAGGTGCTGGACGCCCCCGTACCCGTACAGGAGCCGGAGCGGCCCGCCACCGCGCCCGTGTCGCCGTTCCCCCTGGAGGTGCGGGGAGTGTCCGCGCGGTACGCGGGGCAGCGGCGGAATGCGCTCACCGGCTTCGACCTGACCCTGACCCCGGGCCGGCGGGTCGCCGTGGTCGGCCCGTCGGGCGCGGGGAAGACCACGCTCGCCCAGGTGCTCCTGCGCTTCCTGGACGCGCACGAGGGCAGCTGTCTGCTCGGCGGTACGGACACCGCCACGCTCGACGGCGACACGGTCCGGCGGTTCGTCGGTCTGTGCGCCCAGGACGCGTACCTCTTCGACAGTTCCGTACGGGAGAACCTGAGACTCGCCCGCCCCGGCGCGACCGACGGCGAGATGCGTGACGCCCTGCGCGGGGCGCGGCTGCTGGAGTGGGCCGACTCGCTGCCCGCAGGCCTGGACACGCTGGTCGGCGAGCACGGCGCCCAGCTGTCCGGGGGGCAGCGCCAGCGCCTGGCGCTCGCCCGTGCGCTGCTCGCCGACTTCCCCGTGCTGGTCCTGGACGAGCCCGCCGAGCACCTGGACCTGGCGACCGCGGACGCGCTGACCGCCGACCTGCTGGAGGTGACCGAGGGGCGGACGACGCTGCTCATCACCCACCGGCTGCGCGGTCTCGACGCGGTCGACGAGGTGATCGTGCTCGACGAGGGCAGGACCGTACAGCGCGGACCGTACGACCGGCTGATCGCCGAGGAGGGGCCGCTGCGGCGGATGCTGGAGCGGGAGCGGGCCGGTGATCTGCTGCCCGTATCAGGACCGCCGACTTTCCCCATCAAATAGGACTAACTACGCTCAAGGGCATGGCAGTGCCCGAGTCGACGGAACACCTGGAGGCCGCCACCCGTGCGGCGCGCAGCCTCCAAGGCATGTCCACCGAGCTCACGGCGCGGGTGCCGCAGCTGCTGGAAGCCATGCGGTCCGTCGGAACAGGGCTCGAACTGCACTCCACGCTCGACCGGATCTGTGAGACCGCGGCCCACCTCGCGGACGCCCGCTACGCGGCGATCGGTGTGGTCGACGAGTCGGGCGACGGCCTCTCCGACTTCGTCACCTACGGGGTCGGCACGGAGGAGGTACGGCTGGTCGGAGGCAGGCCCGACGGGCTCAGGGGCCTGCTGGGCGCGCTGATCCAGCAGTCGGGGCCGATGAGGCTCGGCGAGCACGAGACCGGTCCGGGCTCCGACGGCTCCGGCGGCTCCGGCGGCTCCGACGGCGAGGGGCGGGCGGGGCCGCCGACGCGCACGTTCATCGGGGTGCCGATCCGGGTGCACGGCGCGCTGTTCGGGAACCTGTATCTCGCCGAGAAGCGCGCTTCCAAGGACGCGGAAGGTTCCGGTTCCGGCGCGGGGGAGGCGGGGACGGACGAGGACGCGGCGGTCGCGTTCGACGACCAGGATCTGCACGTCCTGCGGGTGCTCGCCACGGAGGCCGGGATCGCCATCGGGCACGCGCGGCTGTACGAGGCGGCCAGGCAGCGCGAGCGGTGGATCGACGGCTCGGTCGCCGTCACCACGGCGCTGCTCTCCAACGGCGGGGCCGACGCCCTCGCGGTGGTCGCAGAACAGGCCCGCAGCCTCGCCGACTCGGCGGCCGGCGTGGTCATGCTGCCCACGCCGGGCGACGGGCTGGAGATCGTCGCGATCTCCTCCGACCGCCCCCACCCCTCCTCCAGGCTCGGCATGACCGCTCCCCCCGAGAGCCCGGTCGTACGGTCCCTGCTGGCCGGCGAGTCCGTCTTCGTGGACGACTCCACCACCGACCCGCGCATGATCACCGACATGGCCGAGGGGTACGGCCCGTGCATGCTGCTGCCGCTCCACAGCGGGGGGCGGGTGCTCGGAGCCCTGGTCACGCCCCGCCCGCGCGGCGCGCGCCGCTTCACCGAGACCGAACGCATCCTCGCCACCCAGTTCGCCTCCCAGGCGGCCCTGGCGCTGATGATGGCCGACGCGCAGCGCGACCGGGAGCGGCTGGCCGTCCTGGAGGACAGGGACCGGATCGCCCGCGATCTGCACGACCTGGTCATCCAGCGGCTCTTCGCCACCGGGATGATGCTGGAGAGCGCCCAGCGCGGCCCGGTCGCCCAGGAGGCGCACCAGGGCATCGGCCGGGCCGTGGACGAGCTGGACGTGACCATCCAGGAGATCCGTACCGCCATCTTCGCGTTGCAGCGGGGCCCTGCGGAGGCGCCGTCCGGGCTGCGGACGCGCGTCCTGCGCGAGATCAAGACGGCGGCCGTGCCGCTGGGGTTCCAGCCGTCCCACCGCTTTGTCGGACCCGTCGACGGCCGGGTCGGCGAGCTCACCGGGAAGAACCTGATCGCCGCGCTGCGCGAAGCCCTCTCCAACGCCTTCCGGCACGCGCACGCCACCCGGATCGAGGTGGTCGTCGACGCCACCGTCCGGCTGCCCGACGGCCATGAGGCGGTCCGGCTGTCGGTGGCGGACGACGGTGTGGGGCTGCCCGAGAGCGGCCGGCGCAGCGGGTTGCGCAATCTCCAGCGGCGGGCGGAGTCGCTGGGCGGATCGAGCACGTGTGTGGCGGGTCTGGGGGAGGGCGGCGGCGGTACGACGGTGGTGTGGGAGGCGCCTCTTTAGGAGGCGGGCCGTTCGGTGGCCGTGGTCTCTCCCCTCACTGCTCCGTCGACTGCTCCGTCGCCAGCTCTGTCAGAGGCGGGCCAGGATCTGTTCGATGACCACCGCGACGCCGTCCTCGTTGTTGGTGAGGGTGTGTCCCGAGGCGGCGGCCAGCACGTCGGGGTGGGCGTTGCCCATCGCGTACGACGTACCGGCCCAGGTCAGCATCTCCAGGTCGTTCGGCATGTCCCCGAACGCGACGACCTCGTCCGAGGAGATGCCGCGTTCGGCGCAGCACAGCGCGAGTGTGCTCGCCTTGCTCACGCCCAGGCCGCTGATCTCCAGCAGGGCGGTCGGGCTGGAGCGGGTGAAGGACGCGAGGCCGCCCGCGGCCGTCCTGGCCACCGTCAGGAAGCCGTCCGGGGTCAGGTCGGGGTGGTGGGCGAGCACCTTCAGTACGGGGGCGGCCGAGCCCTGCTCGTCCTCGTGCAGGAGTTTCTCGGCGGCGGCGACACTCGCCCCAGGGTCCAGGTGGAAGGCCGGATAGTCGGGTTCGTAGTGGATGCCGGTGCTCAGCTCGATCGCGAAGGTCGTGCCGGGCGCCGCGTCGCGCAGGGCCCGTACGACGTCGAGCGCGGTCGCACGGTCCAGCGGACGGACGCGGAGCAGCTCTCCGCCGGCGCGCAGGTCGACGACGGCCGCGCCATTGGCGCAGATCGCCATGCCGTGGCCGTGCACGTACTCCCTGACGACGTCCATCCACCGGGCGGGCCGGCCGGTGACGAAGAAGACCTCGATGCCGGCCCGCTCGGCGGCGGCCAGCGCGGCGATCGTACGGTCCGAGACGGTCTTCTCGTCGTGCAGCAGGGTGCCGTCCAGATCGGTGGCGATCAGCCGGGGCCGGGCGGGGAGCGGGGAGTCGTCGGTGGAGGTCACCGGGCCATTCTCACGTACGAAGGTGCACGGGCGTGCGGAGGGGCGCACATGTGAGAGGCGCGCGCCGCGCCGGGCCGGACGCCCTGGACTCCCGCGTCCGGTGCCTGACCCGCGTGGCCTGGAGCGAACGTGCCCTCGACCGGCAGGACGCGGCCCTGGCCCGCCTGACGGCCCTCCGGGACGAACTGGCCGCACAGGAAGGGGAGACGACCCGCGTTCTGGTGGCCGAGGTGGAGACGACCATGGGCCACATGCGCTGACCGCCGACCGCTCCCCCCGGGCGACAGCGCCCGCGACATATATGGGTCGGCGGCATCCGCGACGCGGACCGTAGGCTCGACTCCATGAGTTTGCGCCTGAGCACAGTGATTCTGCCGATCTACCGCTGGACCGAAGGACGGGAGGTGTGGAGGCGGGCCGAGGAGCTGGGCTTCGACGCCGCCTACACCTACGACCACCTGTCGTGGCGGGTGCCGTTCCGCGACGGCCCGTGGTTCGGCGCGGTCCCCACCCTGACGGCCGCCGCCACCGCCACCTCGCGGATGCGCCTGGGCACGCTGGTGACCTCGGTCAACCCGCGTTCATGCATCACGGGCTGACCTGCCATTTTGTGGCTCAGAGGCTGATGAGCCCGATCTGCTTGCCACACAGGCGGGCCGTGCCGTCGATGTCCGACGTCAGAAGGTCTGCAGGTGACCGGGCTCGACCTCGACGCGGGAATTCCGCTCCCGGACGGCGATACCAGGTCATGGCGGGCTGGTAGAACGGACCGATCAGGTGTAGCCGAGTTCCTCCAAGCGCACTCTGAGCTGTGTCGCAGCTGCCTCGCTCTGCCTCTCCAGGTCCGTGAAGGAAGTCCCGTACCGCTCACCCCATGAGCGGTAGACATCGACCATTCGTTGCCGCTCCGCGGCAGTGAGCCTCTCCACGCGAGAGCAAAGGTCGTTACCAAGAACGTCAAGCACTCGCTCGCGGGCCAGGCTCTCAGGGAGATACGAAGGTCGGCTCTCGGCCACCGCCCATCGGTCGATCACTCCGGGAAAGCCCCAGCGGTCCAGGCTCCTGAGGTCGTCCTGACGAACGGCCCACCATGCCGCGAAGGCACCGGTCAACTGGTACTGGTCCAGGATCCCGGCCGGCAGGAGCTCCTCACGGAAAGAGGCCATTAGCCGGTAACTCAACGTCGACAGCTTTCCGGTGCCTGCGAGCTCGGTAAGGCGTGATTCGATTGCCAGCCACCAGGCGCGGCAGTCTTCGACGAAGTCCCTCTCTCGGACAGCCGCCAGGTCCGGGATCCGAACTGCAGTCGCCTCGCAACCGCTGTCCGGGAAATCGAGGTAGCCGGAACTCTTCGTCGTGAACAGGTCGGCGATGCCGATACCGAAGACCTCGAACCTCCTCATTTCTGCAACGACTTCGCTTCTCGGCACCCCGCCGAACAGCGCGGCGCGGACGTCCAGCGACGGCTCGGCGGGCGGACCCGCGTCGACATAGCGCCGGATGTTGAGGTCGAAGTCGTTGGCCTCGATCTCGTCCAGCGAGACCACTCGCGAGAAGCCGGGAATGTCCGCCCACTCGCGGAAGGCTCCCACGATCTTTTCCACGTTCTGCGGCTCCAGACGGTTCTGCGACCTCCCCGTGACCACTTCGCGCTCGGCGTTGACGAACAGCACGTGACCGCGCTTATCCGACGGTGTTCCGTCCGTGCCCCGTAGCACCAGGATGCAGGCCGGGATGGCCGTGCCGTAGAACACGTTGGGTCCGATACCGATCACCGCTTCGAGCCGGTGGTCCGCGACGATTCCCCGGCGGATCTGCTCCTCCGCCCCACCCCGGAACAGCACACCGTGCGGGGTGACCACTGCACCGATTCCATCCGGAAGGAGTGTGGCCAGCACGTGCTGGACGTTCATCAGATCGGCCCTGTGCCCGGGTGTCCAGCCGTACTTCATCCGGTCCGGATGCCTTATCTCCTTCTCGGAGTATTTCATCGAAAAGGGAGGATTGGTCAGCACGCGGTCGTAGCGTCTCAGGTGGCCGTCCTCCAGCGAGTGGAGTGGATCGGTCAGTGTGTCTCCGCAGAGCACCGAACTGTCCTTAAGGCCGTGCAGCAGAAGGTTCAGCCGGGCCGTTGAGCACGTCGCGGCGTTCATCTCCTGTCCGAAGAAGGCGAGGCCCGTGCCCTCTCCGCCGTGCTCGTCGACGTACTGCCCGGCCTGGACAAGCATGCCTCCTGAGCCGGTGAACGGATCGTAGACCGATTGTCCTTCCTGCGGTCGGACTAGGCGCACCATCAGGCGGACCACAGAACGCGGCGTGAAGAACTCCCCACCCCGTTTCCCTACACTGCCGGCGAACGCGTCCAGGAGGCAGTCGTAGGCGCGGCCGACCACATCGCCGAACTCCAGGTCGTCGTCGTTCAGCGGAACACGGTCGAAGTGATCGACCAGCGCCTTCAACTCGGCGCGGCTCAGCCTTACCTCGAAGTCGACGGCCTCGAACACGTCCTTCAATACCTCGGGGTTGCTCTGCTCAAGTGCCCACAGGGCCTCGTTGAGCACACGTCCCGGTGCCTTGCCCTCGTAGGCGACGATCTGGGACCAACGCGCAAGGTCAGGCACCCGAAGGATGCCGGGCTGGTCCGAGACCCGCTTGAGGAGCAGCATCGCGGAGATGACCTCACGGTACTGCGAGGAGTCCATCCTGCCGCGCAGGATGTCACCAGCCTTGAAGAGGGTCCGTTCCAGTTGGCCGTAGGTGATCGGACTCACGTGCGCCTCACTCCCTGGATTAGCTCTCCGAAGATGGCCGGCCGCAATGCTTCCAGGCGATCAGCCATCTGCCGCTGGATCCTGATCCGTGCGTCGACGTCCGCCAGGGTTTCGACGACAGCGTGCTGCCGGTCCAGGGGCGGCACGGTGACAGGCAAGTCGTTCAGCATTGCGGAGTTGAGCGAAGGCACCGTACCCGGGATGGACTGGCCGAGCATGAACCGTTGCACAGGCGGATACGACAGATACGACACGAGGTACTCAGGCAGGACGTGCTCCCGCCGGGGCCTGATCCGCAGACAGGACGAGCCGTAGAACCAGGTGGCGTGTTGCGCCTCAACCAGCGCCAGACGGCCGAGCGTCCCCTGCCGCACGACGAGGATGTCTCCCTCCTGCAGAGAGAACCGGGAGAGGCGTTTCGCCTCCTCGCACGGCACCCGCCGTAGCCGTCGGGTGTCCACTCTGTGGTCGTAGGTGAGATCCGGCGGCGAGATCACCGGCACTCCGTCGGGGCCGTCATGGAGGTTATCCAGCAAGGACCCGGACGGGCCGGCCTTCACCTCACACAGGCTCCCTAGCGGAATTTTATGGTCCCAGCTCATAGACGCGTCGTCTCCCTGCACGGCTCCTCTGTCCTCTTCCCGGCACTGCCAATCTGCTGTGGTCCCACGGGTGGGCGGCGGGGTGTCCGGTGCGGGCTCTCGCTCCGGACACCCCGCCGCCCACGGTCAGGCGATCTGCTTCCAGTACCGCATGGCACCGCGCACCAGATCCTCCATGGCAGCGGCCAGCAGGGCCATGACGACCACGGTCAGCGCCGCCCCACCCTGCCCCAGGGCAAAGGCGCCGACCACGGCCAAGACAATGATCAGTACGAGCGGCACCTTGGCCTTGATGGCCCGAGGCGGGAGGGACCATGCATGATGGGTAACGGCAATCCTCATGAGGATTCCTTTCTGTCTTCGCACTTCGTGCGGGGATGGTTGAGCCGCGCCACCCTGCCGGGCGTGCAAACCATGCAGGGTGGCGCGGGTAGTTCACGTACGGCACCACACACCAGGTCCGGGCGGCCCCGATCCCTGCTGACACCAGAAAGACTACACTTCGAAGCTAGCTTCGCAAACTTCTGAGTGCTTCAACTGCCCGCAGAAGTGGGAAGGTTGATCCGCATCCCCTGACCACGCCTTTGCCTCCGCCGGTTCACCCCGACCTATCGCTTATCTTCGGCTCATGCGTCTGAGCACCGTGATTCTGCCGATCTACCGCTGGCACGAGCAGGGGCGGGAGGTGTGGCGGCGGGCCGAGGAGTTGGGGTTTTATGCCGCGTATACCTATGACCATCTGTCGTGGCGGGTGCCGTTTCGGGACGGGCCGTGGTTCGGGGCGGTGCCGACGTTGACGGCGGCGGCGGGGGTGACCGGGCGGATGCGGCTGGGGACGCTGGTGACGTCGGTCAAGCCGCGTTCGTGCATCATGGGCTGACCTGCCATTTTGTGGCTCAGAGACTGATGAGCCCGATCTGCTTGCCGCACAGTCGGGCCATATCGTCGATGTCCGACGTCAGCAGGACTACGGGTCCGGGCTGCCGGAGTGCCGCCTCCGTGACAGTCGCGTCGATGGCGTACTTGTGACCGTGCAGGCCGGCCACCTTGAGCAGCCGCGCCGCTTCCTTGGCGGTCTGCTCGGTGACCGGCTCCACCTTGACCCGGGACAAGGTCCACTGGAGCCGCGGCTTGTTCACGCGGGAGTGGCTGACCTCCACGATGGTGTTCGCGCTGATGATCAGATCCGCGCCCATCTCGTGGAACACCTTCAGCAGGCCGAGGACCTTCCGGTCCTGGGCGACCCAGGCGGACAGGCCCTCGCTGTCCAACACCACGGATTCGATGTGCTGACTCACGCGGCGCTCGCGCCGCCCGTGGTCTCCGTCGCTCCCGCGATACGGGCTCGGGCCTCGGCCAGTTCCTCTTCGCTGAAGGAGCCGTGCTCGTCTTCGTAGCTCCGCAGATCCGCCCCGAGCAGTTGGTGCCTGATCTGACGGGCGACCGCCTCGGCCACGTAGCCGGAGACGTTGTCCGTGAGTTTCTTCAGCTCTGCCACCTGCTCGGTCGGCAGCGTGACCGTGATCCGGGTCGTGTCAGCCATACGGCGAGCATACCGCAGTATGCACGACAGTGGCCGTCCTTCTCGGTTGCCGGCTGTGCGGCGGGCACGCGCTCAGCGCGGCCGGACGCGGAGCAGTTCACTGAGCCGGTCACCGATCACGGAGACTCCGGGGCGCGGCTCGGTCTCGTCGTACCAGGGCTTGCGTCGGCGCAGGAGTGCGTCGCCGTGCTCGCTCCAGGTGAAGCCGGGTTGCCGCAGGAGTCTGCGGAACACCGTGTCGACGTTTTGCGGGTGTACGGCGGTCAGACGGCGGATGGGCAGCGGCGTGATCGTCTCCTCGCGCAAGTACGTGCGGAGCAGGTCCTGATGGTGCTTGCGGCCCGCGAGGTCGGGGTTGGCGAACAGGTCCAGCAGCGCCCCGTAGTCCGCGTAGAAGTTGAGTCCGTCGACCTGGTCGTAGATGACGCCGATGGTCTCCGCGTCCGCGAGTTCAGCGGGCAGCGTGAAGAGAGGCACCTCTGGGGTGGCGTGTTGATTGCCCCGGGCACGGCCGGGGCGTTGGGCCGCGGTGGCAGTCTGCTGCCGGTGGCGGTAATAGGCGTTGATGCGCTCCTCGGCTTCTCCGACGGTGAGGACCAGCTCGTCGCTGCCGAAGAAGTCGGCGAAAGCGGCCCGGTCCTCGCGCATCGAGCGCCATCCTTCCTCGACCTTCTCCGGGTTGCGGAAGACGAGGTCGGGTCGGCTGGTGGCCAGGTCGAGGGCGGCAGCGGCGATCTCCGGCGCGGCGGCCCGGGGGTAGGAGGACATGACGCCGGAGACGAGCCACGCGCCGGGCACAGTTGTCAGGCCGACCAGGCGGGCACCGAGGAAGCCTTCTTTCGCGACCCCGCGGAAAGCCGACCGCCCGGCGTTGGTGTAGGCCCGGTATTCGAGGTCGTCCACCAGGTTGAGCAGGAGCAGGCAGTCGCCGTCCTTGCCCCGTACCTCGAAGATCCCCTCCACCGGGTCACGCCAGGCCAGGACCATCTGCCGGTCGGCATCGGTCAGGGCCGTCCTCCGGGTGACGAAACGGTCGGCGACCGTGGTGCCGTCCGGAAGGCGGTGCTGAAGAAGGAAGCGGTCGATGACGTTGATCGCGGTCGCCTCGTCCAACGCGCCTTCGGGGCTGACGGCTTCCGTCAGGAGCGGGTCGAGGAATCGTTCGAAGGAGCGGCTCTCCCCGAACGCTACGAGGTCGTCCTTCAGTTCGGCGCTGCGGCGCAGGGCCTGGGCGAGGTCTGGGACGTGGCTCGTGTCGCGCTCCGGTGTGCGTCGACTTCGGCGGCGCTCATTGCTCATCCCAGCCACGGTAGCGAGACGGTGCGTGTTCCATCGCCCGCTTCCCCGATAGCGATCCATCGCCGGTGCGGGGCTTGTTGCTCGTAAGGTCGTCCCCATGCGTCTGAGCACTGTGATTCTGCCGATCTACCGCTGGCACGACGAGGGGCGGGAGGTGTGGAAACGGGCCGAGGAGCTCGGGTTCCATGCCGCGTATACGTATGACCATCTGTCGTGGCGGGTGCCGTTCCGGGACAGGACGTGGTTCGGGGCGGTGCCGACGCTGACGGCGGCGGCCGGGGTGACGGAGCGGTTGCGGCTGGGGACGATGGTGACGTCGCCGAACTTCCGGCATCCGGTCCCGTTCGCCAAGGACCTGCTCTCGCTGGACGACGTGTCGGAGGGCCGGATCACGCTGGGCGTCGGCGCGGGCGGTACGGGGTTCGACGCCACGGTGCTGGGGCAGGAGCCGTGGTCGCCCCGGGAGCGTGCCGACCGGTTCGCCGAGTTCGTGGCGCTGCTGGACCGGCTGCTGTCCGAGGACTCCGTGACGTACGACGGCACCTTCTACTCCGCGTCCGAGGCGCGGGACATCCCGGGGTGCGCGCAGCGCCCCCGGCTGCCGTTCGCGGTGGCCGCGACCGGTCCGCGGGGGATGAAGCTCGCGGCGAGGTACGGGCAGGCGTGGGTGACGACGGGCGATCCGAAGCTCTACGAGACGGGGACGCCGGAGGAGTCGCGTGACGCGATCCGCGGGCAGGTCGACCGGCTGGGCAAGGCCTGCGCGGAGATCGGGCGGGAGGTGGCCGGGGTGGAGAAGATCCTGCTCACCGGCTTCACCCCGGACCGGACCGGGCCGCTGCAATCCGTCGACGCCTTCGTGGACTTCGCGGGCAGGCACGCCGAGATCGGGATCACCGAGATCGTGATCCACCAGCCCGTCCCCGACACGGACTTCGCCGTGGACCCGCGGGTGTTCGAGCGGATCGCCACGGAGGCGCCGGCGCAGCTCGGCCGGTAGTCGCGGCGTGGGGAGTGTTCGCTAGCCGGGCAGGCGGAGGAAGCGGGGCGGTACGGAGTCGGTGAGCCAGACTCCGTTCGCGCTCAGGTGGAAGATCAGGCCGGCGCGGTGCATCGCCCCCGCGTCCACCGCCAGCACGACGGGCCGGCCACGGCGGGCGCCGACCCGGGTGGCCGTCTCCCGGTCGGCCGAGAGATGGACGTGGTGGCGGCGCATGCGGCGCAGCCCTTCGGCGCGGATCGCGTCCAGGCTGTGGGGAGCGGTGCCGTGGTAGAGGTACGCGGGCGGCTCGGCCGGTGCCAGTTCCAGGTCGACGGCGACGGTGTGGCCCTGGTTGGCCCGGATCCGGTCGCCGTCGACCGTGAAGCGCCGCTTGTCGTTGACGGCCACCGCGTGGTCCAGATCCGCGCGGCTCATCCGGAAGCCGTGCGCGGCAGCGGCGTGGAGCAGTTCTTCGATCGCCACCCAGCCGTTCGTGTCGAGGGTGATGCCGATCCGCTCGGGTTGGTGGCGCAGGTGTTTCGAGAGGTACTTGGACACCTTCACGGTGCGTCGTTCATCGGATACTCCGGTCATCCGAACAGCGTGCCGGTCGCCGGTCTGCCGCGCCAATCATTTGAACCCATTTCGATTCACAGGTTTGATCCACAGCCAACTCGACTTATCCACAGGTGATTTGAGGATGCTGTGGACAACGGGCCGTCCGTTTAACCTATTTGGGGAATATCGCTGCTTTGTCGCGTGGTTGGGGCGAGCGCGTCCAAGGTCCGTGTCTGGAGCTCCCGTTCGGCGGCCGCTGTGATGAAGGCCGCCACGTTTGCCGTGCCAACCAGCGCCTCCACGGCCTGGATCGTGGTGACGGGCAGGGCCACCTCCCCGGTCTCGACGGGCTCCGGAGGCGTTCCTTCCCCCGCGAGCCGCCGCCTGAGGTGGCGGCTCGCGAACAGCCGCATCGCGCGCGCCAGTTCCGCGTCGACGGACCGCTGGGCGAGCGGTCGTAGACGCCGTACGAGCGCGGCGGCCTCCGTCGCCTCCCCCTCCGTCGGGGACCGGTGGCCGAGATACCGGGCGAAGACGTGCTCGGTGGTGAACTCCACAAAACGGTCCGCGATCTGCTCGACCTGCCCGCGAAGCTCCCTGAGATGGCCCGATATCGCGGGGAGCGGGACACCGGCCGCATGCAACTCGGCCGCCACGGAAAGCTCCTGGGGACTCGGCACCAGGAAGAGGTCGTCGCGCCCGGGAATCCTTTCCAGGACGCCGAGTTCCAGCGCCTCGGCGACCGCCCGGTCGTCCGGTTCGCCACCGAACCGCTCGTCCAGCTCCGCCCGCGAGATCCTGGCCGCCTCCTCGTCCGTCCACGGTGCGTCCGCCTCGGCGACCAGCCCGAGCACCCCGCCCAGGCCACGCCCCGCGTCCCACGCCTCCCGCAACTCCTTGATGGCGGCCAGCGAATAGCCCCGGTCCAGCAGGTCGGCGATCTGCCGCAGCCGGGCGAGGTGCGTGTCCCCGTACACGTTGGCCCGGCCGCGCCGCTCGGGCCGGGGCAGCAGCCCGCGGTCCAGGTAGCCGCGGATCGTACGGACCGTGGCGCCGCTCGCCCGCGCCAGCCCCTCTATCCGGTACTCCGCGCTCACGCCTCCTTCCCCAGGGCCGCCCGCTCCGCCGCCCCGGCGGCCGCACGGGCCGCGGGCGAGGACGCGAGATAGGCGACGGCCAGGCCCAGCGAACCCTCCTTCGAGGGGTGGTACGACCTTCGGAGGTAGCGGGGTATCGCGGCGGCGAGTTCATGCCACGGGGGCAACAGCCCCTTCCTGATCCCCCTATGGTGCGCCGGCGGCGTGTAACGCAGCCGGCCCGCGAGCTGCGGATCGTGCCGGATCAGATAGGCGGCCCCTCGGTTCCACAGCCACAGCAGCATGGGCGCGGCGACCGCCATCGTCCCCACCCTGCGTATATACCGCAGAGGTTCCGGGCCCCCGCAGTGCTGGTACAGGTCGAACGCCACCGCCCGGTGCTCGACCTCCTCCGCGCCGTGCCAGCGCAGCAGATCCAGCATCGTCCCGTCGGCACCGGCCCGGTCCAGCGCGTCCGCGCGCAGGATCCAGTCACCCAGAACCGCCGTGAACTGCTCGATCGCGGCGACGAACGCCAGCCGGTAGAGCAGCCATCTCCCGGCGGGGAACGGGATGCCCCAGGGTGGCCGCTCACCGAGCAGCTGCTCGAAGAGATAGTCCACCTGGCGGGTGTACGCCTCGGTGTCCAGCTTCTGCTCCGCCAGGTGGTCCAGCACGTAGGAGTGCTGCACGCTGTGCGTGGCCTCCTGGCCCATGAAGCCCTTGACGTCCTTGAGCAGTCGCGGATCGGTGACCAGGGGCAGAGCCTCCTTGAAGACCCGGACGAACCACCGCTCCCCCGCAGGCAGCAGCAGGTGCAGGACGTTGATGACATGGGTGGCGGTCGGTTCGTCCGGTATCCAGTGAAGCGGAGTCCGTTGCCAGTCGAACGACACCCGGCGGGGCACGATCGCGTACCGCTCCTCGCGTTCCCGGGACTCCTCGCGCTCCCCGGAGTCCCCGGACTTCTCCCGCTCCTCGTGGCCGTCGGCGTTCACAGCGGCGGCTCCACCCGTGCGATCGCGCGCAGCGCCCCGGACGCGATCCGGGACAGGACCAGTCCCCCACGGGCCTCCGGGGTGACCGGCACCACGGCCTGGTTACGGACCACCGCGCGCAGCACCGCGTCCGCGACCTTCTCCGGCGGGTAGTCGCGCAGCCCGTACAGCCGCTTCGCCTTCTTCCTGCGCCGCGACTCCTCCTCGGCGGAGACACCCGTGAAACGCGCGGTCGAGGTGATCCCGGTGTTGACGAAGCCGGGGCAGATCGCGGAGACGCCGATCCCCTGCCCACCCCACTCCGCCCGCAGGCATTCGCTGAGCATCAGCACCGCTGCCTTGGACGTGCAGTACGCGGACAGCGCCTTCGAGGGCTGATAGGCGGCGGCGGACGCGGTGTTGACGATATGGCCGCCCTCTCCGCGCTCCACCATCTGGCGGCCGAAGAGCCGGCAGCCGTGAAGGACGCCCCAGAGGTTGACGTCCAGGACCTGCTTCCAGTCCTCGGCCGAGGTGTCGAGGAACGGGCCGGACAGCCCTATCCCGGCGTTGTTCACCAGGACGTCGACGACCCCGTACTCCGTGACGACTCTTTTGGCGAGCTTCTCCATCGCCTCACCGTCGCTCACGTCGGTCCGCTCCGCCCAGGCCTCCGGCGCACCGATCAGCCGGGCCAGCTCCGCCGTCCTGGCCGCCCCTTCGGCGTCCCGGTCGACCGCCACCACCCGTGCGCCCGCCTCGGCGAAGGCGAAGGCCGTGGCCCTGCCGATCCCGCCCGCCGCGCCTGTGACCAGCACGAGCCGCCCGCCGAAACGCCGCGCGTACACCCCGGCCGTCCTGGCCGCCGGGGCCGGCCGGACCGCCGAAACCGCAGGGGCCTCCCGGACCGCCCCGGCCGCCGTGGCCCCCTTCGGCTGCCCGCCGCCCTCGCGGTCCTCGTGCCGTACGACGAACTCACCGATCCACGAGGCCAGCTGAGCGGGACGCGTGCGCGGCACCCAGTGCTTGCCGGGCAGCGAGCGCCGTACGAGATCCGGTGCCCACCGATCCAGATCGTCGTAGAGCCGCTCCGACAGGAAGACGTCGTCGGTCGGCGTGATCAGCTGGACGGGTGCGTGCGCGTAGGGGTCCGTACGGGGCCTGCGCAGCCGCGCCCGCACGTTGTCCCGGTAGAGCCAGGCACCGTGCGCCGCGTCCTGGGGGAGCGAGGCCGTCGGGTACGGGGCCGCTCCCTCGGGGGCCTTCTCCATCCGCCGCAGGATCGCGGGCCACCGCCGGCCGAGAGGCCCGCGCCAGGCCAGCTCCGTCAGCGCGGGCGCATGCAGGGCGTACACGTACCAGGACTTGGCGCCCTGACCCAGGAGTTGAGCGGCCCCGCGGGGCGTCGGCCGCGACGCCCGCTGTGCGATCCAGTGCCCCAGGTGGTCCAGGGACGGTCCCGATACCGAGGTGAACGACGCGATACGGCCCTCGGTCCGTGCCACGGTCACGAACTCCCAGGACTGCACCGACCCCCAGTCGTGCCCGACCAGATGGACCGGCCGGCCGGGGCTCACCGCGTCGGCCACCGCCAGGAAGTCGTCCGTGAGCTTCTCCAGGGTGAAACCGCCGCGCAGCGGAACCGGCGCCGTCGACCCGCCGTGCCCCCGCACGTCGTACAGCACCACATGGAAGTCCTCCGCGAGCCGTACGGCGACCTCCGACCAGACCTCCTTGCTGTCCGGATAGCCGTGGACGAGCACGACCGTCGGCCGCGCCGCGTCGCCCGACTCGGCCACACTCAGCTCGAGCCCGCCGGTGCTGACCCGCCGCTCACGCACTTCCCCGCGCCTGTCCGTACTCATACCGTCGTCTCCCAGCGCCGCACGTGCGGCAGATCGTCGTCCAGCCAGAACGCGCTCTGTTCCGGATCGGCCGAGTCGGTGACCACCAGGATCTCCTCGAACTTCGCCCCCGTACCGCGGAATCCGAGGTGGGGTTCGACCGCCCACATCCCCGGGGCCGGCGGATGGTCGGAGAAGCCGTACGGGCTCCACAGCGGCGACCAGCCCTCCCGGTGCCCGCGCACGGCGTCGCTCGCCAGCCCCTTGAGCGCCTGGGTGCCGAAGCCGAACACACGCGGGGACCAACGGCGTTCCTCGACCCGGTCCACCGTGTGGGCGATGACGCCGAACGGATACGCCCGATGACGGTTGGCGTACCCCTGCTCGACCATCAGCCGGTCCACGTCCTGGTAGATCGCACGCAGCGTGCGCCGCTCGCGCACCTCGCGCAGGATCAGCTCACGGTGCGCCCGAAGATCATCGAGGAGCTTGTCGTGCAGGGCGTTCTCACCGATCCGCCCCGAGAAGCCGACGTCCGCCGAGAACCCGCCGTACACCGGCGCCAGATCGAGGATGAACGGCATCCCCTCCTCCAGCCGGCGGCCGGTGGGGAAGAACTGGAGCGGTATCCGGAAGCCGGTGAACGCCGTGCGGTCCCCGAACCACGCGAAGGGCAGATGGAACCAGTCCCGCACACCACGGACCTCCAGCCACCGCCGCAGCATCCGCGCGGCCTCGCGCTCGGTCACCCCCGGCCGCAGCCGCGCCCCCACCTCCTCCGCGCACGCGTACGCCAGACGCTGCGTCCGCCGGAATCCGTCCAGCTCAGCGACCGATCCGCCGCTCAGGCGCCCCCGACCCCGCTTCCGCACCTGTCCTCGCCCCCGCACGTGCTCCCGCACCCGCACCCCACCCCACGTCGCTGTGTGTGTTCGCCATGTGACACTGCCGAATGTGACAATCCCTGGCGGCTACGTCAAGGGCCGTGGGGTTACCTGTGGAAACCGGGCGGCGACCCAGGGGTGTGAAGGGGGCTGCGCGGCCGGCTCGACCCCGTACGCCCTTACGGGTTCCGTACATCTCCAGGGGGAGGCCGATCCAGCCGTCTGGTCTGACGACCCCTGTGGTCCGCGCCACTACCTTCGGAGTGTGACTGTGATCGCGACTGAAGGTCTGAGCAAAAGGTTCCCTCGGGTAACCGCGCTTGACCGGCTCTCCCTGGACATCGGACCCGGCGTGACCGGCCTGGTGGGCGCCAACGGAGCCGGCAAGTCCACCATGATCAAGATCCTGCTGGGTTTGTCCCCCGCCACGGAAGGCCGGGCCGCGGTGCTCGGGCTCGACGTCGCCACCAGTGGCGCCGCCATCCGGGAGCGCGTCGGGTACATGCCCGAGCACGACTGCCTGCCACCGGACGTCTCGGCCACAGAGTTCGTCGTCCACATGGCACGCATGTCCGGACTCCCTCCGACGGCGGCCCGCGAGCGCACGGCGGACACGCTGCGCCACGTCGGTCTCTACGAGGAGCGGTACCGCCCCATCGGCGGCTACTCGACCGGCATGAAGCAGCGCGTCAAACTCGCGCAGGCCTTGGTCCACGACCCCCAACTCGTCCTCCTGGACGAGCCCACCAACGGCCTCGACCCGGTCGGCCGGGACGAGATGCTCGGCCTGATCCGCCGGGTCTACAGCGACTTCGGCATCTCCGTCCTGGTGACCTCGCACCTCCTGGGCGAGCTCGAACGCACCTGTGACCACGTCGTCGTCATCGACGGCGGGAAGCTGCTGCGCTCCAGCTCCACCAGCGACTTCACCCAGATCACCACGACCCTCGCGGTCGAGGTCACCGACACGGACACCCACCCCGACGGCACGCGGACCCTCCGCGAGCACCTCACCACGGCGGGGCTGACGCTCCACGCGGGCATGGAGGAGGGGCTGCCCGGGGCCGGGCACATCCTGCTGATCGAGGCCGCGGGGGAGGAGACGTACGACATCGTCCGTGACACCGTCGCCGAACTCGGGCTCGGCCTCGTACGGATGGAACAGCGCCGCCACCACATCGCCGAGGTCTTCCGCCCTCAAGCGGCCGAAACGGCGGACCCCGCCGGGACCGAACCGGTCACACACGCGGGAGCCGTCGTACCCGCGACGGCAGCCGCCGCCGACGAGCAGTACGCACTCCAGAAGGGAGGAGACGGAGATGAGCGCTGAGACCGAGGCCCCCGCCGGCACCCCCCTGGGGGCCGACACCACCCGTATCCACAACATCGGCTACCGCAACTACGACGGCGCCCGGCTGGGCCGCGCGTACGCCCGCCGCTCCCTCTACTCGCAGTCCCTGCGGGGCTCGTACGGCCTCGGCCGCTCCGCCAAGTCCAAGGTCCTGCCCATGATCCTCTTCGCGGTGATGTGCCTGCCCGCGGGGATCATCGTGGCGGTCGCCATCGCGACCAACCTGAAGAGCCTGCCGCTCGACTACACGCGCTACGCGATCTTCACCCAGGCCGTCATCGGTCTCTACCTCGCGTCGCAGGCCCCCCAGTCCGTCTCCCGCGACCTGCGGTTCAAGACGGTGCCCCTCTACTTCTCACGCCCCATCGAGCGCGTCGACTACGTCCTCGCCAAGTACGGCGCGATGGCCTCGGCGCTCTTCGTCCTGACCGCGTCGCCGCTCGTCATCCTCTACGCGGGTTCCCTGCTCGCGAAGATGGACTTCGCCGACCAGACCAAGGGATTCGGACAGGGGCTGGTATCGGTGGCGCTGCTCTCCCTCCTCTTCGGCGGACTCGGCCTGGTGATGGCCGCGTTCACCCCGCGCCGCGGGTTCGGCGTCGCCGCCGTGATCGCGACCCTGACCATCACGTACGGAGCCGTCAGCACGGTCCAGGGCATCGCCGTCGGGACGGGCTCGGACGGCGCGGCCAAGTGGCTCGGCCTCTTCTCGCCGGTCACGCTCATCGACGGCGTACAGACCGCGTTCCTGGGCGCTTCCTCCAGCTTCCCCGGCGGCGTGGGCCCCTCGGCCGGCCTCGGCGTGCTCTACCTGCTGGTCGTCCTCGCGCTCATCGCCGGCTCGTACGCCGTCCTCATGCGCCGTTACCGGAAGGTCGGGCTGTGACCACCATCAACATCGAGCACGCCTCCCGCTGGTTCGGGAACGTGGTCGCCGTCAACGACGTGACCATGACCGTCGGCCCCGGCGTGACCGGACTGCTCGGCCCCAACGGTGCCGGGAAGTCCACCCTCATCAACATGATGGGTGGTTTCCTCGCCCCCTCCACGGGAACCGTCACGCTCGACGGCGCGCCGATCTGGCGCAACGAGTCCGTGTACCGCCAGATCGGGATCGTGCCCGAGCGCGAGGCGATGTACGACTTCCTCACCGGCCTCGAATTTGTCGTCGCCAACGCCGAACTGCACGGACTGGGTGCGAAAGCGGCCCACACGGCGCTCGCCACGGTCGAGATGGAGTACGCGCAGGACCGCAAGATCGCGACGTACAGCAAGGGCATGCGCCAGCGCGTGAAAATGGCGTCCGCGCTGGTCCACGACCCGTCGGTGCTGCTGCTCGACGAGCCGTTCAACGGCATGGACCCGCGCCAGCGCATGCAGTTGATGGAACTGCTGCGGCGAATGGGCGCCACGGGCCGCACCGTCCTCTTCTCGTCCCATATCCTCGAAGAGGTCGAGCAACTGGCCTCGCACATCGAGGTGATCGTGGCGGGACGGCACGCCGCGAGCGGTGACTTCCGCAAGATCCGCCGCCTGATGACCGACCGGCCGCACCGCTATCTCGTACGGTCCAGCGACGACCGCGCGCTCGCCGCCGCGCTGATCGCCGATCCGTCGACGGCCGGCATCGAGGTGGACCTCGCCGAGGGCGCGCTGCGCATCCAGGCGGTCGACTTCAGCCGCTTCACCGCACTGCTGCCGCGGGTCGCCCGTGAGCACTCCATCCGGCTGCTCACGGTCTCGCCCTCGGACGAATCCCTCGAGTCGGTCTTCTCCTACCTCGTAACGGCCTGAGCGCCCAGAAAGGAGCTGTGACGTCATGTACGACCCCACAGTCGCCCGGCTCACCTACCGGGCCCTGCTCGGCCGGCGCCGGGCCGCGATCCTCTTCGTACTGCCCGCCCTGCTGATCGTCATCGCGATCGCCGTCCGCGCGTTCAGCGGTGCGGACGACCAGGTCGCGTCGGACGTGCTGGGCGGCTTCGCCATCGCCACGATGGTGCCGCTGATCGGCGTGATCGCGGGTACGGGAGCGATCGGCCCGGAGATCGACGACGGCTCGATCGTCTACCTGCTCGCCAAGCCGCTCAAGCGGCCCACGATCATCTTCACCAAGCTGATCGTGGCGATCGCCGTGACCATGGCCTTCTCCGCCGTCCCCACGTTCATCGCGGGCTACATCCTGAACGGCAACGGCCAGCAGATCGCCATCGCCTACACCGTCGCCGCGCTCGTCGCGTCGATCGCGTACAGCGCTCTGTTCCTGCTGCTCGGTACGGTCAGCCGGCACGCGGTGGTCATCGGCCTGGTCTACGCGCTGGTCTGGGAGACCCTCTTCGGCAGCCTGGTGGCGGGCGCCCGCACCCTGAGCGTCCAGCAGTGGGCGCTGGCACTGGCGCAGAAGATCGGCGGCGACGGCATCATCACCTCGGACGTGAAACTGCCGACGGCGGTGGCGCTCCTGGCGATCGTCACCGTGGCCGCGACCTGGTACGCGGGCCAGAAGCTCCGCACGCTGACGCTGGCGGGCGACGAATAGCCGACGCAGACGACCTCGAAGCAGGCGAACCGCCGCGTGTGACGCAACCCCTGCCCGATGGGCGGGGGTTGCGGCGTAACTGTACGCTTATCGGTTCGTTGTCCAGGTTGCGTGGAGGCAATTGGAGTTCGTGACGTCGAGCGTTCGTGAATTTGAGGATTGCCGGTGAAGGGTGAGAAGCCGCACCGGTCGTTGAGTGAGTAGCACCGTGAGCCGACCTCCGCCCCTGAGCCCGGGGACAGGGCCGACCATCATCGGTTTCACGAACGGAAGGCATCTCCATGCCATCGGAAGTCGCCTTGCTCGAATCGCGCACCATGCGCGCCGAGCACCTGGGGCGGGTCGACGCGCTCGACAAGGTCAAGGCTCTTGTCATGCTCCCGGACGGAATTCACATCCGCACAGAGGACGCGTCCCGGTACTTCGAAGTATCCACAGACGTCATCAGGCAGTTGACCGCACGGCACCGAGCGGAGCTGACCGAGAACGGGATGCGCGTGCTGCGAGGCTCTGACCTGCGAAGCTTTCATAGTGACATGTTGTCACTATGGGGCGACGGTGGGGGCGAAAGTTATCCACAGGCAGTCACCCAGCTGACCCTCTACACCCGCCGTTCCGTCCTCAACGTCGCGATGCTACTTCGCGACAGCGACATCGCCCGGTGCGTCCGTACGTACCTCCTCGACGCCGAGGAGGGCTGGCGCGAGGGGTACGCCTCCCTGGACCGGCGCCTGACCAACGTCGAGGCCTGCCTCGGTGGAGTCGGCGTCGCCCTCCAGGAACTGGGTCCCGTCCTGAACCGGATGTCCATCCGGCTCGACAACCTGGACCGGCGACTGGACGCCACCAACAAGGTGGTGGCGGCGATCAGCCACCGGCTGTGCGCGTTGTCCGACGACATCAAGCGCATCGACGGCCGGGTGGACGACGTCGTGCACGAGCTGAGGGATCTGCGCCGCGGCCGTAGGCGTCGCTGATCATCGCTGATCCGGTAGGAGGCCCGTGCCTGTCCACCCGGGCGGACATCCGTCCGTCGGGCGGCAGGCACGGGCCGTACCGTACGTACCGCTCACCGCTCACCGCGTGCTTCGTACCGCCCGTAATTCGGTGGCGCCGAATCGGACCACCGGGCACAGTAGTTGGTGTTGGAGCACCACCACAGGACCGGGAGAGGAGCGCGGCGATGACGGGGAGTTGCAGTCCGTCGAGTTCCCACCAGGGCAGCGTCGCGCAGGCTCCGGAGTAGCCATCATCTGCTCCGTGCGGCCGCCGACGCGCTGCCCGGGGCGGCCGCTTCGAGCGCGCGTACGCGCGGGCCGCCCTTCCCGGAGGATTGGCCGAGTGGTAAGGCAGCGGCTTGCTAAGCCGTCGTCGGGGTACACACCCCCCGCGCGCGTTCGATCCGCGCATCCTCCGCACACGGGCCCGGAAAGTGCCACGTACCCACAAGGCACCACGGATCTCCGAACTCTCAGCCCTGGAGCAGCAGCTTCTCCAGCACCACCGCGATGCCGTCGTCCTCGTTCGACGCCGTGACCTCGTCGGCCACGGCCTTCAACTCCCGGTGCGCGTTGGCCATCGCCACGCCGTGCCGCGCCCAGCCGAACATCGGGATGTCGTTCGGCATGTCGCCGAACGCGATCGTGTCCGCCGCCTTCACGCCCAGCCGGCGCGCCGCCAGCGACAGCCCCGTGGCCTTGCTCAGCCCCAGCGGCAGGATCTCCACCACGCCGGCGCCCGCCATCACCACCGCGACCATGTCGCCGACCGCCGCCCGCGCGATCCGCGTCAACTCGTCGTCGTCCAGCTCAGGATGCTGGATGTACACCTTGTTCAGCGGCGCCGAGAACATCTTCACCGGATCGTCCTCGGCCACCGAGGCGAGCGGCCCCTCGTGCACCCGGTAGCCGGGGCCGAACAGCACCTCGCCGTCCAGGCCGTCCTGGCTCACGGCAAGCGCCAGCGGACCGACCTCCGCCTCGATCTTGGCCAGCGCCGCCCCGGCCAGCTGCCGGTCCAGCGTCACCGACGTCAACAGCCTGTGCTCGCCCGCGTGATAGACCTGCGCCCCTTGACCGCACACCGCCAGACCGTCGTACCCGAGGTCGTCCAGGATGCGCCGGGTCCACGGCACGGCGCGCCCCGTCACGATGATGTGAGCGGCGCCCGCCGCGGTCGCCGCGGCGAGCGCTTCACGGGTGCGCGGGGAGACCGTGGAATCCTCACGCAGCAGCGTGCCGTCGAGGTCGGTCGCCACAAGTTTGTACGGGAACGGCGCCCCCCTACCGGCGGAGTCGCCGGCCGGGGAGGCCGAAGAGGCGGCGGCGGCGCTCACTTGGCGATCGGCTCCAGAATCTCACGCCCGCCCAGGTACGGACGGAGCACCTCGGGCACCCACACCGAACCGTCCGCCTGCTGATGGTTCTCCAGCAGCGCCACGATCGTGCGCGGTACGGCGCACAGCGTGCCGTTCAGCGTCGACAGCGGCTTCACCTGCTTGCCGTCCCGCATCCGGATGGACAGCCGGCGGGCCTGGAAGCCGTCACAGTTGGACGCCGACGTCAACTCGCGGTACTTGCCCTGCGTCGGGATCCACGCCTCGCAGTCGAACTTCCGCGAGGCCGAGGCGCCCAGATCACCCGAGGCCACGTCGATCACCTGGAAGGGCAGCCCGAGAGCGCTCAGCCACTGCTTCTCCCAGTCCAGAAGCCGCCGGTGCTCGGCCTCCGCCTCCGCCGGGTCGACGTACGAGAACATCTCGACCTTGTCGAACTGGTGGACGCGGAAGATGCCCCGCGTGTCCTTGCCGTACGTCCCCGCCTCACGGCGGAAGCACGGCGAGAAGCCCGCGTAGCGCAGCGGCAGCTTGCCGGCCTCGATGATCTCGTCCATGTGGTAGGCGGCGAGCGGGACTTCCGACGTACCGACCAGGTAGTAGTCGTCCTTCTCCAGGTGGTACACGTTCTCCGCGGCCTGGCCGAGGAAGCCCGTGCCCTCCATCGCGCGCGGGCGGACCAGCGCGGGCGTGAGCATCGGGACGAGGCCGGCCTCGGTGGCCTGCGCGATCGACGCGTTCACCAGAGCGAGCTCCAGCAGCGCGCCGATCCCCGTCAGGTAGTAGAAGCGCGAGCCGGACACCTTGGCGCCCCGCTCGACGTCGATGGCGCCCAGCGCCTCGCCCAGCTCCAGGTGGTCCTTGGGCTCGAAGCCCTCCGCGGCGAAGTCGCGGATCGTGCCGTGCGTCTCCAGGACGACGAAGTCCTCCTCGCCGCCCACCGGGACGTCGGGGTGCACCACGTTGCCCAGCTGGAGCAGCAGCCGCTTGGCCTCGTCGTCGGCCTCGTGCTGCGCCACGTCGGCGGCCTTGACGTCGGACTTGAGCTGCTCGGCCTTCCTGAGCAGCTCGGCCTTCTCCTCGGGCGAGGCCTTGGGGATCAGCTTGCCGAGCGACTTCTGCTCGGAGCGCAGCTCGTCGAAGCGGAGGCCGGACGACCTGCGCCGCTCATCGGCGGAGAGCAGGGCGTCGACGAGCGCGACGTCCTCTCCACGGGCGCGCTGGGAGGCGCGGACACGGTCGGGGTCCTCACGGAGCAGGCGAAGGTCAATCACCCCACAAGGCTACCGGTGCCCACCGACACCACCCCACTCGATATCGGCACGCGTGTCTCTTTGTCCTGCTTGCCGGAATTGTGCAAATTGAGAAAAGTGCGCAGCGGTGAAGGCGGGGGTGATCTTGGAGGGTATTCGCCTCGCGTCAATGAAAGTGATCCAATTCCCCGGAAAGGGGCAGTCGGGCCTCGCCGCCTTGACTCACCGTCCTTGTGGAGAAGGGGACTTGGGGGTGGCGACCGCGTTGAGTTGTCCACAGTGGGCTGTGTGTTACCGGCAGAGTTATCCACAGGCTGTGTGGGAGTTCTGTGGATGGCGGAAGCGATCATTCCGGGGTCTGCGTGCAGGCCGAAGAATTCCCCGCTCAAACCCACTTCACACACTCATTCGGGTGGGAATGGCTCACTCTGACGAGTTGGTCGCTGGAATTGGGGTGACACGGGCGACCTGGCGCCCTGTGGACGGGAGTGGGGTGACTAGGGTGATTTGTCGACTGCGCCGGGTTGGGTTATCGACTTGTCCCCAGGTCGAGAAGCAAGCCTGTGGATAACTTTGGTCTGCATCCACAGGCTGAGAAAGATGCGCAGGCCGAGAGGTAGGGGTGCCGCGCACCCGAGACGTACGTGTGCCGCGTGCATGTTTCCTGCGTACGTGGGCCGGCCGCGGCCTACGCGCTCAGGCCCGGCCGTCCTGGCTGCGCGTCAGCCAGTCCGCCGCCTCGATGAACTCGGCGTCCGAGGTGCCGGGCCGCAACTGCCCCGCGTCGGCCGCCGACACCCCCGCCCGGGGGTACGACCCCAGGAACCGCACCTTGGGGCAGATCCGCTTGAGCCCCATCAGCGCCTCCCCCACCCGCCGGTCCGCGATGTGCCCCTCGGCGTCCACGGCGAAGCAGTAGTTGCCGATGCCCGCGCCCGTCGGCCGCGACTGGATCAGCATCAGGTTGACCCCCCGCACCGCGAACTCCTGGAGCAGTTCGAGCAGCGCGCCGGGACGGTCGTCGCCCAGCCAGATGACGACCGAGGTCTTGTCGGCCCCGGTCGGCGACGCGGGCCGCGCGGGGCGGCCCACCAGCACGAACCGCGTCTCGGCGTTCTCCGCGTCGTGGATCTCGGTGACCAGCGGCGTCAGCCTGTACGTCGCCGCCGCGAACTCACCCGCGAACGCCGCGTCGAAACGGCCCTCCTGTACCAGCCGCGCGCCGTCCGCGTTCGAGGCCGCCGACTCCCACAACGCGTCCGGCAGATGGGTCCGCAGCCAGTTGCGCACCTGGGGCTGGGCGACCGGATGACCGGTCACCGTCTTCACCTCGGAGAGCTCCGTGCCGGGCCGTACGAGCAGCGCGAAGGCGATCGGGAGCAGCACCTCGCGGTAGATCATCAGCGGTTCGCCGGAGGCGAGTTCGTCGAGCGTGGCCGTCACCCCGCCCTCGACCGAGTTCTCGATCGGTACGAGGGCGGCCGCGGCGTCCCCGTTCCGTACGGCGTCGAGGGCCGCCGGTACGGACACCATCGGGATCAGCTCACGCGTGGCGGCTTCCGGGAGCGTACGGAGGGCGGCCTCGGTGAAGGTGCCCTCGGGGCCGAGATACGTGTAGCGCGTGGCCGACATACGGTCACCCTAATAGGCCGGTGGAGGTGCCCGCTCCGGGATCATGCCCTTGAGCTGGACGCGTACGGCGCCCGAGCGACCTACTAGGCCTCCAGGAGGCGCTGGCCCACGTACTCGCCCTCGCGTGCCCCGCCCGGCACCGCGAACAGCCCGCTCGCCTCGTGGCGGATGTACGCCGAAAGCGCGTCACCGCGGTCGAGCTTGCGTTGCACGGGTACGAATCCCTTGAGCGGATCGGCCTGCCAGCAGACGAAGAGCAGCCCCGCGTCCGGCGTTCCGTCCGGGCCGATCCCGTCGTGGAAGGAGAAGGGGCGGCGCAGCATGGCGGCTCCGCCGTTCGCCTCGGGGGCGGAGATGCGCGCGTGCGCGTTGCCGGGGATGACGAGCCTGCCGTCGGGGCCGACGGTGTCGAGGGCGAGCTTGGTGCTCTCCGTCCCGCCGGTGAGGGGCGCGCCGTCGGCCTTGCGGCGGCCGATGACCTGTTCCTGTTTGTGGAGGGAGAGCTGCTCCCAGTCGTCGAGGAGCATGCGGATGCGCCGTACGACGGCGTAGGAGCCGCCCGCCATCCAGGCGGTGTCCTCCGAGGCCGTGGTGTCGGCCGCGGGGGTGGACGGCAGGAAGACGCGCCGGTCGAAGTCGGGCTCGGACGGTTTGGGGTTGGCGGTCCCGTCGAGTTGGCCCATGAGGTTGCGGGCCGTCATGGGGTGCGGGGTCGCGCCGGGGGTGCGGTTGAACCCGTTCATCTGCCACCTGACCCGGGCGGCGGCGCCCGCGTCCTTCTGGAGTGTGCGCAGCGCGTGGAAGGCGACCAGCGCGTCGTCGGCGCCGATCTGGATCCAGAGGTCGCCGTCGCTGCGCCAGCTGTCGAGGTGGTCGGAGGAGAACGGGGGGAGCGGGTCGAGCGCGGAGGGCCGGCGGCCGGTCAGGTTCGTACGGTCGAAGAAGGTACGGCCGAAGCCGAAGGTGACGGTGAGGGAGGACGGGCCGGCGTCCAGGGCGACACCGGTGTCGTGGCCGGCGGCCGGTTCCCCGGCCATCAGGGCCCGGGCCGAGGCGGACCAGCGGCGCAGCAGCGCGCTCGCTTCCTTGCGTCCCGCTCCCGGCGCCAGGTCGAAGGCGACGAGGTGGCCCCGCGCGTGCAGCGGGGTGGTGATGCCCGGCTGGTGGGCGCCGTGGAAGGCGACCGTGTCCGTGCCGAGGGTGGTCAGCGCGGTGACGGGGGCGGGTTCGCTCCGGCCGGCGGCGGAGGCCGCGGCTCCGCCCGCCGCGCCGAGTGCCAGTCCGGCGGCTCCGACGGCGCTCGCGGTGCCGAGGAGGCGGCGGCGGGAGACGCCGTCCGGGTTCCGGCCGCTCCGGCCGTCCTCGTTGTCGCCGTCGGGCCGGTTGTTCCGGTCGTTCCGGGCGAGTTTGTTCTGCCTGGTGTCGCTCACGGGGTCAGCCGATCTTCACGTTCTTGTCGACGGTGATCTGGTCGATATCGGAGGTACGCACGGTCACCTGGAGCTTCCAGACGCCCGGCATCGGGAGCTGTACCCCGTCCGCGCTCCAGTGTCCGGCGGCGAACCGCTCGGGGACGATCGGCAGCGGGCCGATCTTCTGGGAGGTCAGGGTGAAGGCCACCTTCACCTCGGGCACGTCGAGGGGCTGCCCGTCCGGCCCGTCTATGTAGAGGTGCATCAGGTTGGCGCCGGACGTGCCGGGGTCGAGGGTCACCCGCACTGTTCCCTTGCCGTTCTGGCCGCCGGTGTCGAAGGGCAGGGTGACGTCGATGGGCCCGGCGGTCGCGGGCGCGCTGGCGGAGGCGCCTGTCCGGTTCGCTTCCTGTTCGGCGGTCCGGCCGGGCTCGGTCGACGTCAGTACGGTGGTGACGGCGAGGAGTACGACGGCGACGCCGGCCTCGGCCAGGACGGAACGGCGCAGTCCGGAGCGTTCGGTGTCGGCGTCGCGCAGTCGCTTTTGGCGTGCTGTCGCCATCGCGGCTTGCTGGCGGGCGAGCTGGGCAATCCTTTGAGTATCGCCGACCGCGGTTGTGCTCGCGGTGACGGTCTCGGACCGGGTCCCCTGTCCGGTCGAGGTCTCCGACCCCGACGCGCTTTCCGCTCCGCTCCCGGCCGCCGCTCCGGCACCGGCCAGGACCGCAGCCCCAGACCCGCTCCCGGCCCCTGTCTCCGCTGCGGCCTCAGCCCCCGCCCCTGTCCCTGTCCCTGTCTCTGTCCTTGTTTCTGATGGCTCCGACGTTTCCGCTTCCGTCGTCGACTTCGCTTCTGCCTTCGCTTCTGCCCTCGCTTCTGTCCCGGCCTCCGCCGGGACCGCCCCCGACTCTCCCAGCCGTGCTGTCCATCGCCGCGAGAAGAAGGCGATGGCGATCAGGACGGCGACCAGCCCGACCTTCACCAGGAGGAGTTGCCCGTATGACGTGTCCCCGAGCGCCGACCACGATCCGACCTGCCGCCAGGACTGGTAGAGCCCGGTCGCGGCGAGTACGACGACGCTGACGAACGCGGTACGCGAGAAGCGCCGCACCGCCGCGGCCTCGATGGAGGGCGCCCGGTACAGCGCGACGAGCAGGGCAGTCAGGCCGCCGAGCCAGGTCGCCACCGCCAGCAGGTGCAGGACGTCCACCGGCATGGCGAGACCGGCCTGGATCCCGGTCGACGCGTGCTCGGAGAGCGCCCAGGTGGCGGCGATGCCGGCCGCGACGACAACGCCGCCGACGGCGAGTCCGAAGGTGAGGTCCTTCTTCTCCTTCGCCTCGTCCTCGTTCGTGGGTGTTTCCCGGCGGCCGTACGCGCCGAAGAGAACGGCCACGAAGAGCGCGGCGGCGCCGAGGAGCAGCAGCCGGGAGACGAGGGCGGTGCCGGACTTGGTGGTGAGGACGGCCCGCAGTCCGCCCAGGTCGAAGGCGTCGGCCAGTTCGCCCGAGCCGGTATAGGGGGTGCGGAGCAGGAGGAGGACAAGCGTGGCGGCGGTGAGGGCGATCCAGCCCTGGACGACCAGCCGTTGCAGAGGCCGGACGGACGCGCCGCGCGGCCAGCTGCCGAGGACGAAGGCGGAACCACCGACGAGGAGGATGAAACCGGCGTACGAGACGTAGCGCGCGACGTCGTAGAGGAAGCCGACCAGGCCGCCGCCGGCCTTCTCGGCGGGCAGGGTGGCCTCGGTCTTCGAGGGGGCCCCGATGGAGAAGGTGAAGGCGCCCGAGACGGGGTGGCTGTCGGCCGAGACGGCCTGCCAGGCGACGGTGTAGGTGCCGTCGGGCAGACCGGCGTGCAGATCCACGGCGTAGCTGACCGTTTTCCCGCTGCTCAGGTTCCGGATCTTCTGGGTGTCGACCCGCTTGTTGCTCGGGTCGAGGACACGGATCGAGCTGTCGCTCAGGGCGACCTGCTCGGAGAAGGTGAGGGTGACGTCCTTGGGGGCGGTGGCGACCACCGCCCCGTCCTCGGGGGTGCTGCCGGTCAGTGCGGCATGCGCCGACGCCGTGCCGGACAGCACGGTGAAGACGGTGCCGAGCAGCACGGTGGCGACGAGCAGCAGTCGCACGAGTGGTGCGGCCGGTGCGGCTCCGAAGCGCGGGGCGGTGGTCGTCATGGTGTTCAGTCCCTCAGTTCTGGGCCGGGTTGTACGTGGTCTCCTTCACGGGAAGCTCGACCTTGATGGGGTCGGCCTTCTCGAAGTGCAGCTCGATGCCGATCTCCTGGCCTTGCTTCGGCTGCTGCTTGAGCTCGGCGAACATGATGTGGTTCCCGCCGCGTGCGAGATCCAGGGTGCCGCCCGCCGGGATGTCGAAGGACGTCACCTCCATCATTTTCTGGTCCTCGGTCTTGTGGATGGTGATGTTGTCGGAGAGAGCGCTGGTGACGGAGGTGAGTTTGTCGGCGGCTCCGCCGCTGTTGGTGACGACGAGGAAGCCCGCCGCGAGGTCACTGACCGGGCGCGGCATGTAGGCCCCGCTGACCTTCAGTTCGGGCGACTTCGAGGAGGTGGACGATCCGGACGAGCAGCCGACGAGTATCAACGCCAGTGCCAGGGCGGAGGTGAGACCACCGGCCACGACGAGGCGCGGCGACGTGCGGAGGGCGGGCGACGGGGCGGGGGCCGGGACGGGGGCGGCGGTGTCTCCCGTCACGGGTTCTCTCCCTTGATGATCTTCGGGAGGTCCTTGGCGTAGTCGTCCGAGGACGCGTCGTCGCCGTACAGGAGGTAGCCGCCGTCGGTCTTCGGGGAGAACGCGATGACCTGCGCTCCGTGCATGGAGACGACAGTGCCGTCCTTGTTCGTCGTGGCCGGGTCGATGCCGATGCCGATGCTGCGGGCGCCGGCCTGGATGGCCTTGAAGTCTCCGGTGAGCCCGACGAAGGAGGGATCGCCGGCGGCGGGCAGCCACTTGGCGAGCGACGCGGGGGTGTCCCTGGCCGGGTCGGTGGTGACGAAGACGACCTGGAGCTTGTCCTGGTCGGCCTTGGGGAGGGACTTCTTGGCGATGGCGATGTTGCTCATCGTGGTCGGGCAGACGTCCGGGCAGTTGGTGTAGCCGAAGTAGATGAGCGTCGCCTTGCCCTTGGTCCGCTCGCGGAAGTTGTACGGCTTGCCCTTGGTGTCGGTGAGGACGAAGTCGGGCTTGGTGAAGGGCTGGTCGAGCACGGTCGCGGCCTTGTTCTTCGGCTGCATGGAGATGTCGGCGATCGGCTTGGCGGCGTCGCTGCCACCGCCGTCGCCGCACGCGGTCAGGGTGAGTGCCGTCAGCACCGCGAGGGCGGCGGCGGTGGACACGGTCTTCTTACGCATGGGAGGTGTTTCCTGGTCGAGGGGTGCGGGATGCCGGTACCGGGCACGCGGGTCCGTGAGGGCCCGGACGGTGGGTGGTCGGGCTGCGATGTCTCCGTCCGTCGGAACGTCACCACGTTTCACCACGTGGCCACGTCACCACGTCGTGGTGTCGTGGCGTCGCGACATCACAGTCTCGCAATGTCGCGACGCCACGGCTCCATGGCTTCACAGCTCCGCGTGCCGCGCGTGACCGGCGGGTGGGGGGCCGGTCAGGCGGTGCGGCGGCGTCCGGCGAGGACACCGAAGGCCACGCCCGCGATGCCGACGACGATGCCGGTGATCCCGAGGACACGGGCGGTGGAGTCGCTGGAGTCGCCGGAGGCCGTCTCGGTCTTCGAGGTGTCGTGCGCCTCGCTGCCCTCGGCGGCGGGCTTGGCGGTGGCGCTGGTGGCCGGCGCGCCGTGCTCGTCCTCGGTGGCGGCGGTCAGCTGGAGGACGGGCGCCGGGTTCTCGGGCTCGGCCGCGCCTTCCTTCGGCTCCTCGATCCACCGGACGACCTCCTTGTCGGAGTACGTCTGGATGGCCTTGAACACCAGCTGGTCGGTGTCCTCGGGCAGCTGGCTGAGGGAGACGGGGAAGAGCTGGAACTGGCCGGACGGGGTCCCGCCGCCGGCGGTCGCCGTCCAGGTGACCTTGGAGACCGCCTCGGTGATCTGGTTGCCGTGCAGCTCCAGGGGCTTCGCCAGCTTGGCCTTGGTGACGACGATCTTCCAGCCCGGGATGGGCTCCGGCATCACGGAGGCCAGCGGGTGGTCGGCGGGGATGTTCACCTCCAGCTGGGTGGTGTTGGCGTCGTCACGCTCGTTGGGGACCTTGAAGTTGACGATGGCGGAACCGCCCTTGGCGGCGACGCCGAGCGGCTGCACACTCACGTGCGCGGACGCCGGGCCCGCCAGCAGCAGGACGGCGGAAGCGGCGATACCGCCGGCCACGGTGACACGGGCGACGTTCGAACCGGAGAACTTCTTGGCTGGGAACACGGAACACTCCACGGTGTGATGAGAAGTCAGTGATCGGGCGAGCGAACTGATGCGATCGCGTGGGGAGGGCACGCGACGGCATGGCGACCACACCCCCGTGCCGAGCGGAGTGCGTCGCGTCAGGCGGCGAGAGCGAGGCCGGCCGGCGGCCCGCGCCTGATCACTGTGTGCTGGAGTGTCTCCCCCGCCGGTACCGGCGGGGGGCCGTACGAGGCACGCGGCAGGCGCGGGCCCGGGGCAGGCGCACCGGGGAGTCCGGCACGCAGGGCCCGTACGAGAGAGAGGGCGGCGCGCAGGGAGCGCAGTTGAGCGTTCTCCCTGACCTCGCCGGCGCCCCGCGCCGAGAGCCGGACGAGCCGGTGCAGCGCGAGGTCGCCGTGGCGCAGGAGCCAGCCGGTCACGAGCGCGGCCAGCAGGTGGCCGAGCACCATCGGGAGGGAGGGCAGGAGTCCGTCGGCGGACGCCATGGGGCCGACGTTCATGACCATGCCGTGGGCGCCGTGGGCGCCGTGCGCGGCGGCCGTGCCAGTCGTTCCCATGGCGCCGTGCCCGGTCAGGCTGATCCCGGCGTCGGCGACGATCCGTTGCGCGTCGACGGGGCTCAGCGAGACGGGGCCCGCGCCGCAGACCAGCTTCGCGGCCATCCTGATGAGGGCGTCGTTCGTGCCCGGGCCCGTGGGCATCACCATGTGCTGCTGCCCGAACCCGAAGAGGCTGTGCAGGGCGAGCTGCCCACCCGTCAGGGCCGCGACGACGGTGGGGGTCGAGCGCACGCGTCCGGCGAGCGGAGCGGCGACCGCGAAGACCCCCAGGAAGCCGAGGACCAGGGTCCACCAGGGGACGGGGGCACAGGCGGCCAGGACGTGACCCGTCGCGGACAGCAGAACGCAGACCGCGGTGAACACCGCGGTCCTCAGCAGCCGTGGAGCGGCTGCGGCGCGAGCGACGTGATCGGACGACATGGCCGGGCCATCATCGCACTGGGCCCCGGGGCGCCGCAGGGCAGGTCCGCAAGGCCGTTCTCTGTCCTGTTCGCCGCCATACACCGCGGTCCCCCGTCCACGCGTCCGCCGAACGGGGGCTAATGGGGGCTATCGGGGCCATCCGGTCGTCCGCGTGCTTACGAAACGGCGTGAAGGGCAATACGTATCGGTATGTCGAGCCGTGGCCGGGAGGCTGGAGCATGAGCATCTGGTGGTCTCTGCACTTGCGGCGCGAAGCCGCGAGCGTCCCGCTGGCCCGGCGCCTGCTGCTCGGCACGATGGAGACCGCGGGCGTCGACCCGGACGTCTCCTTCGACCTGTCCGTCGCGCTCAGCGAGGCCTGCGCCAACGCCGTCGAGCACGGGGGCGGCGAGGGGCCCGGGGAGGCGCCGGGGGCGTACCAGGTGACGGCCTATCTGGACGGCGAGAAGTGCCGTATCGAGGTGGCGGATTCGGGTCCGGGCTTTCCCGCGCGGCGGATGGTGCGCCGTACCACCCAGGTCGGCGCGACCGCGAACTCCACCGCCTCCGCCACCCCCGTCCCCGCCGCCGTGTCGGCCGGTGCGACGGTGACCGTACCCGTGACCCCGGCCCCCGCCGTCACCGCCGAGGGCGGCCGGGGCCTGTGTCTGATCGAGCAGCTCGCCGACCACGTGCACTTCCGCAACCGGCCGGGGCGCGGCGCCGTGGTCAGCTTCGACAAGATCCTCAAGTGGCGGGAGGGCGCCCTGCTCCGCGCCATGTGAGCACGGGGCAGGACGCCCTCCCGGTACCGGTACGTACCTGCGCGTACCTAGTTCTTCAGCGCCGCCATCCACGCCTCGACCTCGTCGGCCCGGCGCGGCAGTCCCGCGGACAGGTTCCGGTTCCCGTCCTCCGTCACGACGAGGTCGTCCTCGATCCTGACCCCGATCCCGCGGTACTCCTCCGGCACCGTCGTGTCGTCCGCCTGGAAGTACAGCCCCGGCTCGACGGTGAGGCACATGCCCGGCTCCAGCGTCCCGTCGGCGTATGCCTCCCGGCGCGCGGCGGCGCAGTCGTGGACGTCCAGGCCGAGCATGTGGCCGGTGCCGTGCAGGGTCCAGCGCCGCTGGAGCCCCAGTTCCAGGACCTTCTCGACCGGCCCCTCCAGCAGCCCCCACTCGACGAGCTTCTCGGCGAGCACACGCTGCGAGGCGTCGTGGAAGTCGTGGTACTTGGCGCCCGGCCTGACCGCCGCGATCCCGGCCTCCTGGGACTCGTACACCGCGTCGTAGATCTTCCGCTGGATCGCGCTGTAGCGGCCGTTGATCGGCAGCGTGCGGGTGACGTCGGCGGTGTAGAGCGTGTGTGTCTCCACCCCGGCGTCGAGCAGGAGCAGGTCGCCGGAGCGTACGTTTCCGTCGTTGCGCACCCAGTGCAGGGTCGTGGCATGCGGTCCGGCGGCGCAGATCGAGCCGTAGCCGATGTCGTTGCCCTCGACGCGGGCGCGGAGGAAGAACGTTCCCTCCAGGTAGCGCTCGCTCGTCGCCTCGGCCTTGTCGAGGACCTTCACGACGTCCTCGAAGCCGCGCACGGTCGAGTCGACGGCCTTCTGGAGCTCACCGATCTCGAACTCGTCCTTCACCGCGCGCGCCTCGGAGAGGTACACACGCAGCTCCTCGTCGCGCTCCGCCGTGACCTTGTCGGTCAGCGCCGCCTCCACCGAGGCGTCGTGACCGCGCACGACCCGCACGGGCCCGGTGGCCTCCGCGAGGGTGGTGGCCACCTCGCGCACGTCCTTGGCGGGCAGGCCCAGCAGCTGCTCCGACTCGGCGAGCGAGTGCCGGCGGCCGACCCACAACTCGCCCTGGCCGTCGAGCCAGAACTCGCCGTTCTCCCGGTCGGAGCGCGGGAGCAGATAGAGAGCCGCGTCGTGGCCGTCGTCCTGGGCGCCGTTCTTCCGCGGTTCCAGGACGAGGACGCCGTCGTGCGTCCGGTCGCCGGTGAGGTACGTGTACTCGGTGCCGGCGCGGAAGGGGTACTCGGTGTCGTTCGACCGCGTCCTGAGGTTGCCCGCCGGGATCACCAGGCGCTCACCGGGGAAGCGCGCGGAGAGCGCGGCGCGGCGCGCGGCCGTGTGCGACGCCTGGGCGATCGGCTCCAGGCCGTGCAGCTCGGTGTCGGCCCAGCCGGACTTCATGTTTTCCGCGAGCTCGTCGGACACGCCGGAGTACAGACCGTTCTTCCGCTGTTTGATCGGCTTCTCTTCCGCTTCCGGGGTCTCCAGGGGGAGCTCCTCAGCCACGTCTTCTCCTCGACTCGATACGACTCTTCATACAGCTCTGGACATACGACTCTGGACCGTCCTTCCATCGTATGTGCGAAGGAAAGAGGGTCCAGGTCGATGTGACGGGCTTGTGAGCAATCAGTCGAAACGGACCGCGAGCATCACCACGTCGTCGGCGGATCCGCCGCGGCCGGTCACCCCCGCCGCCACCCCCGCACCCTCCCCCGGCAGCACCGCCCGCAGGACGTGGTCCGCGACCGCCCCCGGATCGTCCCGCGCCGCCTCCGGCACACTCGCCGCCGCCGCGTGCAGGCGCGCGAAGGCCCGGTCCATGGGCTCGCCGGTACGCCGCAACAGCCCGTCGGTGTACAGCAGCACCGTTTCTCCTGGCTCGGGAGAGACCTCCACGCTCGGCGCCTCCCAGCACGCCAGCATCCCCAGCGGCGCGGACAGGGACGTCTCGACGAACTCGGTCCGCCCCGCCCCCACGATCAGCGGCGGGGCGTGCCCGGCCCCGGCGAGCACGACCGAGCCCCGGGCGGGTTCGGCGTACGCGAAGAGCGCGGTGGCGGTACGGGCCGGCTCGGTGAGCCGCAACAGCAGTTCCAGATCGGACAGTACGGCGACGGGGTCCTCGCCCTCCATCACGGCGTACGCCCGCAGGGAGGCCCGCAGCCGCCCCATCGCGGCCACCGCGCCCGGCCCGGAGCCGCTCACCGACCCGACGGCCAGCCCCACCGCGCCCTCGGGCAGGGCCAGGGCGTCGTACCAGTCACCGCCGCCCTGCGGCCCCGTGCGGTGGCGCGCCGCGAGCCGGACGCCGGGGATGCGGGGCAGCCGGCCGGGCAGCAGTTCCTCGGTGAGGGTGGCCGTACGGGCGCGGGCGCGTTCCAGCTCCACGAGAAGAGCGAGGTGCTCACTCGCGTACCGGGCGTAGAGGCCCACCAGATGGCGTTGCCGTTCGACCGGTTCGGCGGGTTCGTCGTAGAACCAGACGACGGCGCCGAGCCTCTTCGGGGCCGGCGTGTTCATGCCCGGCGTGTTCACGTCCAGGGTGTTCACGTCCAGGGTGTCCAGGTCCGGCGTGTCCAGGTCCGCCCTGTCCGGATCCGGCGTGCCCGCTGTCGCGAGCGGTACGGCGTAACTCGCCCCGTACCCCAGCCGCGCCGCCACCTCCCGCTGGCGCGGATCCAGCTCCGTATCACCGAGCAGGTCGGGTACGGCGACGGGTTCGGCGCGGCCGGCGGCACAGTCGAGTAGGCGTCCGTACGACGTGGCGCGGCGCGGCACCGTCTCCAGGTGCCCCAGCTCGGCGTGGGCCAGCCCCAGGCCGAGCGTGGTGACGGGGCCGAGGCCGTCGGCCGGTTCGCACACGACCAGACCGCGCCGGGCGCCCACGAGGGCGGCGCCCGCGCGCAGGATCTCGTTCAGCGCGCCGTCCAGGGAGCCGGTGCCGGCCAGGCGCTCGATCAGCTCGTGCAGGGTGGTGAGATCGGACACCCATCCGGCCAGCCGGTCCTGGAGCAGCAGCCCCGGCGGGGGTGTCAGGTCGTCGAGTGGCGCGGCAGTCTGCGCGGGGGCGGAAGCTGGTGGATCGATTCCAGCCACTTTCGGAAGGTTCGGAGCGCTCATGGCAACCGGCTCACCGACCGGTACGTTTCGCGCGTACCGTGCAACAGCATTGCAAACCCCCACGTCATTCTGCGCGGCTATCCATGCATCCACTCCATGGATTCACATCTACCCCTACAACTGGGGCAATGTCCAGCATTGCCCTGGTGAGGCGACGGCTAACTCGCGCAGCCTGAACTTGGCGAAAAAATGACCCCCCTGATCAGGTTTTGCGATCGACTGAGTGAGTTCAACCTGGGGGGTCTGCCGGGGCTGAGTTCACCTACGGTCCAGGTGGAGCGTCATTCCGAACGTGATGGGTACGTAAACGGTGACGGACAGGGGCAGTTGGGACCGCCCCGGAACCTGGCAGCAGGCCCGGGCGTCTTATCCGCCGTAGGCCGCGCACCCCATCCCCTCGGAGTGGCGAGGAAAGTACGGAGTACAGCGGGAGAGCAAGCGCAATGCGCACGCCACCCCTCGCCACAACCTCAAAGAGGACAGTCCGACAGCCCGACGGCCCGACAGGTCGTGCCCGGCCCCGAGGCGCCGTCATGCGCCGCCAGGCCTGGAACGCCTGTCCGTGCCCCCGGGGGCGGCGCGGCACAGCGCGGCGAAGCGTCGAACGCACAGCGACAGCGGATGCACACACAGCACGCACAGCGATTGCACGCACAGCGGATGTACGCACAGCGGATGTACGCACAGCGAAATGATGCACACACATGGTGTCAGTGTCATGTGGACCTCGGCGTTCAACGGAAAGGAACGAGCGCTCATGCGCGAGATCCTCGGAAGGCGGCGCAGGCTCCGGTTCCGGCGTAAGGGGAGGCCTGCCCAGCTCGACGCGGCGCTCACCTACGCCTCGGCGTGGAGATGGCCCGTCCTGCCGGGCGCCGGGCTGACGGCGTCCGGCGCACGCGGGACACGCGGTTACGGCTGCGCCTGCCCCGACCCCGATTGCGCCGTACCGGGCGCACACCCCTTCGATCCAGGACTGCTGGCGGCCACCACCGACGCGCGCATGGTGCGCTGGTGGTGGGGCAACCGCCCGACGGCTCCGATCGTGCTGGCGACCGGCGACAGCGCGCCGTGCGCGGTGAGCCTGCCGGCCGTCGCCGGTGCGCGCGCCCTGGTGGAGCTCGACCGGATGGGCATGCGCCTCGGCCCGGTCGTGGCGACGCCCACGCGCTGGTCGCTGCTGGTGTCCCCGTACACCCTCGAACAGCTCGGCGAGCTGCTCTACGCGAAGGACTGGGTGCCCAGTTCGCTGCGCTTCCATGGCTCGGGCGGCTATCTCATGCTGCCCCCGTCCGAGGCGGCCGGCGGACAGGTCCGCTGGGAGCGGGCCCCGCTGCCCGGCTCGGCGGCGCCGTGGCTGCCGGACGTGGAGGCGGTCGTGGACGCGCTGGTCGAGGCGAGCACGAGCGCACCGGACGGCGGGAGCCGGCTCGCGTACTGAGCGGTGAGCGCTGAAAGGTGAGCGCTGAGCGCTGAGAGGTGAGAACCGAGAGCGGTACGGCGCTGCCGTGCCGCTCTCACCTCTGTTGTCACTCGTACGGGTGTGAGGCGGCCCGAGAAGTGGGGAATTGGGCGCGCGGCGCGGCTGGACGGCCCATTTCGCCGATATCTTTCGGCCGACCGTCAGCAATTTCCCCGCATCGGCAGGTGGCCCCCATGAATCTGCGCGCGATCGGGCTCACGGCTGTTGTGGTGTGCACCGCACTGCTGCCGTTCGCCGCCTCCGCGGGACCCGCTTCCGGTCCGGCGCCCCTCCCGCGTCCCCTTCTTCCGGTGGCGGTGCCCCCGGTTCCCCTCCCGCTGCCGCTTCCGGCTTCACATCTGACCGGAATCGATGGGTCTACGGCGGCGGGTGACCGGCCGGTCGCGGGAGGGGGTGCAGCGGTACGTACGGCCGAGCGGTGCGGTCCCGAAGTCGCCTCCCCCGAGGGGATCGAGGCCCAGTCGTGTGTCCTCAGCGGGGGGCGCGACACATGGGCGCGTACGTACTACCGGAACGCGACGGGGCGTGAACTGAGCGCCGTACTGAGCCTGATGGGTCCCGGCGCGCGGACCGTACAGACGCATTGCGCGGTGGCGGCGGAGGACGAGCCGGCCACCTGTGAAACCCCTCGTGAACCGTCGCTGGGAAGGGCTTCGCGGTACCTGGCGATGGCGGAGTTCGCGGCTGTGGGGGAGAACGGCGCCGAGGACGGGAAGAGCGCGGACGACGCACCGCTGTTGCTGCGGTCGGGGAGCAACTCCCCGGGCTCCGGGGGCCGTTGAGCGACGGACCCGGTCCGGTCACGCGAACGCCCGGCCGCTGGCGACGGGGGATGCACCAGCGACCGGGCTTCTAGAACCGTAACAAGAGATCGGCGGTTAGCAAATTCGATCCGGTGTATTCGGACAATGAATTACCTGCCGGTAGGGAGGATGTGACAGGTGTCACCGCCTCCGGGGAAAACACCGCGACGGTGGTACGGAGACGGCGAATGGTGTCGTCCGGTGTCGGCGTACCGGTGTCGCCGTACCACTGTCGCGATCGCCGCCACGGGTCGCTCCCGGGCCGGCCGCCCCGGCACCGTCAGCTGAGCGTCACCTGGCGGTTGGTGAGCCCGCCGCGCGCCCTGCGCTCGTCCCCGCTCAGCGGCGTGTCGGCCGCGAGCGCCGCCGTCAGCCGCTCCGCGAACTCCGTCGCCGGCTTCTCGCACTCCTCCGCGCCCATCGTGCTCGGCAGGTCCCAGACCGGCACGGTCAGCCCGTGCGCCCGGAAGGAGCCGACCAGCCGGGTCCCCTCACCGAGGCCCGACGTCCCGGCCGCGTGCAGCCGGGCCAGCGCGTCGAGCAGCTTCTCCTCGGGGTACGGCATGACCCAGCGCAGGTGGTTCTTGGTGGGCGTCTCGCACCAGTACGCGGCGTCCGAGTGCGCCAGCAGGACGGTCGGGATCGCGGCCTCGTTGGCGCGTTCCAAGGAAGCGGTCACCTCGGCGGTGGAGTTCTCCGCGTCGGGCACCCAGAACTCGAAGCCGGGGTGCACCACCGGGCGGAAGTCCGCCTCGGGGTCCAGGAGGTCCTGGAGGCGCGGGCCGTCGGCGGGCGCCCGCTCGGAGGCGACGGGCGTACCGGGCTCGGCGGTCAGCGCACGCCGGAGTGTGTCGGCGAGGTCCCGGCTGAGGTCGCCGGACGAGGTGTCGTTCTGGAGCGCGAGCAGGACGGAACCGTCGTCGCGGCGCAGCGCCGGCCAGGCCATCGGCAGGACGGTCGCGAGCGTCACGGACGGGACACCGTCGGGCAGCCCGTCCCTCAGGGTCAGTTCGACGGTCGCGGCGGGCACCAGCTCGCGCAGCGCGACCCAGTCGCACTCACCGGCGAGGCCCTCGAAGGGGCGCTGCACCAGCTCGGTCACGGCGTGCGCGGCGGAGCGGCCGTGGCAGGCCTTGTAGCGACGGCCGGAACCGCACGGGCAGGGCTCGCGGGCCCCCACCACCGGGACCGGTCCGTCCTTGAGCTGCGCCGTGTTGGCCTTGGTCTGGGGGCGCTTCTTGGCCATGGTGTGGCTTTCTCCCGGTAGCGGCGGTGCGGTGTCGGCGCGAGCCTAGCCGTACCGGCCGGGGGAGTGGGTCCGCCGTACAGGTGTACGGGCAGGCGCGGCGCCCACCGCACGCTTCCCGCCACGCCCCACCCGGGCCACGCCCCACCCGGGCCCCGGCCCGGTCGGGCCCCGGCCCGGTCGGCCGGACGCCCGGGCCTCAGCCCAACTCGTCGAAAGCGTCCACGAAACCCAGATCGCCGACGTCGAGTCCGACATCGAGACCGGGGCCAGTGACGCGCGTAGCGAAATCGTCGCGGCGGTGTCCTTCGGTGACGAGCACCCACACCGTCACCTCACCGGAAGCGCTGTCCCGTACACCCCAGTCCTGCGCCAGCGCACTGATGATGTTGAGCCCGCGCCCGCCGCGCGCCGTCACCGACGGTGTCGACGGGACGGGACGGGTCGGACCGCCCCCGTCCGTCACCTCGACCGTCAGCCGGCCCGCCTTGTCGACGTGCCAGGCCGCACGGATGTCCCCGTCGCCGATGTCCGAGCGCCCCAGCGGCCTGCCGTGCCGGCAGGCGTTGCTGAGCAGCTCGGAAAGGATCAGAACCGCGTCGTCCACCACTGCGTCCGACATCCCGTTGCGCCGCAACTGCTCGCGCATCCGGCGTCGCGCCGCCCCCACGCCCGCAGGACCGTGGGGTACGGCCATGCTCGACGACGTGGGCGCCTCTTGTGCCACCAAAACCGTCACCCCCGAGACCTCCTTAGCCCCACGCCACGATGTGAATGCCCCATTGGCCTGGACCGGAAACCGGCCATAGGGGAGCCGTTGACGCACTCATGACTCTCGAACACAGTTCGAGCGCGCCGGTGCACTCCCTGGGCGGGGAACGCGCCTGGAGATCTCGGAAGATCTCAGACAGGGCGGCCCAACTGGGACAGGACCTGTTTGGGGCGGTTGGTGATGATCGCCTCGACTCCGAGGCGTACGCACAGATCGACGTCTTCCGGCTCATTCACCGTCCAGACGTGGACACGGTGGCCCGCTCTGTGCAGGCGGGCGATGTAACCGGGGTGGTTGCGGACGATCCGCATGCCGGGACCCGCGATCCGCGAACCGGCCGGCAGCCGCCCGTCGCGCAGCCGGGGGGAGACGAACTGCATCAGGTAGACGGTCGGCAGCTGGGGGGCGGCGGAGGCGATCCGGTGGAGCGAGCGGGCGGAGAAGCTCATGATCCGTACGGCGGACTCATGGAGTTCCACCCCGTTCCACGTCTCCCCGGCCGATCCGACCTCGGCCGATCCCCCCTCGACCGATCCCGTCCCACCCTTGGCCCCGGCCCGACCGGGGGTGGGACGGTCCAGCCCGAAGCGCCGCAGCAGTTCGAGCAGACGCTCCTCCACCTGACCGGCCCAGCGGGTGGGGTGCTTCGTCTCGATGGCCAGCTGGACGGGGCGCCCGGCGTCCGCCACCAGTTCGAGCAGCCGCTCCAGCGTCAGTACGGAGGTGAACTCGCGGTCCCGCCAGTCCGGGCTCTCCTCGCTGTCCCGCCAGGAGCCGAAGTCGAGCGCGGCGAGGTCGGCGAGCTCCAGGGCGGAGACGGCGCCGCGTCCGTTGGACGTACGGTTCACGCGACGGTCGTGCACACAGACGAGATGGCCGTCGGCGGTGAGCCGTACATCGCACTCCAGGGCGTCGGCGCCGTCCTCGATGGCCTTGGTGTACGCGGCGAGGGTGTGCTCGGGGGCGTCCTCCGAGGCTCCGCGGTGTGCGACGACCTGAATACTGTGGTGGCGGGCTTGAGTCACCGCGTCATGGTGCCATCGTGCCGGGGTAGGCGGGCGAACGGCCGGGGGGCTGCGGCCGGTCGGCCAGAGGTGCAGGCGTTTTGTCCGTAATGAAGAATGATGGTACGACGCACAGCTCCTGCTTACAGTGGCCTGACGTGCTGTGGACAAAACTGTCCGCAGAAACTTGCGTGCGAACCGTACGGAATTCTTGCCGACGACCCTGCCGATGACCTTGCCGACGACTGACGTGGAACCGAGGAGAACGAGCTGTGAGCACCGAGAACGAGGGCACTGGGGCCTCAGGCGCCCCGTCCGTACCTCCCGTGCCGGATGCCGCTCCTGAGGGCACACCCGCGTCCACACCGGCTCCGGCCGACGCCTACCCGCAGCCGGGACAGACGCCTCCCCCGGCCGGCGACTACCCGCCGCCGGGGCACACCCCGCCCCCCGCCCACGCGCCTGCGGGCGCTCCCGGGGTTCCGGGGGCCGGGACTCCCGGAGCCGGGATTCCGTCCGACGCCCCGACGTCGGCGCAGCCCGTAGTCGACGCCTCCTGGCCGCCGCCCCCGCCGGTGCTCCCCTCCTACGGAAGCGGCGGCTCGTACGGAAGCGGCGGCGACGGCCCCGAGTGGGGCAGCCCGGAGCACGCGCGGTCCAGGCCCGGCGGCAAGCGCCTGGGTCTGTTCATCGCGGCCATGGCCGTCGTCGCGCTGGTCGCGGGCGGCCTCGGGGGCGGTCTCGGCTACCAGATCGCGAAGAACGACGACGACGGGGTCGGCTCGACGACCGTCTCGGCCGCGGACGCGCCGAAGGACTTCGCCCGCGCGGCGGACACGGTCGCGGCGGTGGCCGGCAAGTCGCTGCCGAGCGTGGTGACCATCGAGGCCAAGGGCGGCGACGGCGAGGGCGGTACGGGCACCGGCTTCATCTACGACAAGCAGGGCCACATCCTGACCAACAACCACGTGGTGGCGTCCGCCGCCGAGGGCGGCGCCCTCACGGCGACGTTCTCGAACGGCAAGAAGTACACCGCCGAGGTCGTCGGCCGCGCCGAGGGCTACGACGTGGCCGTGGTGAAGCTCAAGAACGCCCCCTCGGGCCTGAACCCGCTCCCCCTCGCCGACTCGGACGCGGTCGCCGTAGGCGACTCCACGATCGCGATCGGCGCCCCGTTCGGCCTCTCCAACACCGTCACGACCGGCATCATCAGCGCCAAGAACCGCCCGGTCGCCTCGGGCGACGGCACCGGCAGCAGCAACTCGTACATGAGCGCCCTCCAGACCGACGCCTCCATCAACCCGGGCAACTCCGGCGGCCCGCTGCTGGACGCCGGCGGCGCGGTCATCGGCATGAACTCCGCGATCCAGCCCTCGGGCAGCGGCGGTACGGGCCAGGGCCAGGCGGGCTCCATCGGCCTCGGTTTCGCCATCCCGATCAACCAGGCGAAGAACGTCGCCGAGCAGCTCATCAAGACCGGCACCCCGGTCTACCCGGTCATCGGCGCCACGGTCACGATGACGGAGGGCGGCAGCGGCGCCACGATCTCGGCGGACGGCCAGGGCGGCACCCCGGCGGTCACCCCCGACGGCCCGGCGGCGAAGGCGGGCCTGAAGGCGGGCGACGTCATCACCAAGTTCAACGACACCCCGATCGACAGCGGCCCGACCCTGATCAGCGAGATCTGGACCCACAAGCCGGGCGACAAGGTCACCCTGACGTACAAGCGCGCCGGCAAGGAGTCCACGGTCCAGGTCACCCTGGGCGAACGCAAGGGCGAAAGCTGACCCCCGAACACCCCCACCCCTCACCCCCACCCCTCACCCCCACCCCTCACCCCCACCCCCACTAGGTCCCCCCACCCCACCCCCCGCCCGGTAAGCTGTCCCCGCTCCCGAGCAACACTCCCGGAGCAAAGGTGGGTTGCCCGAGCGGCCTAAGGGAACGGTCTTGAAAACCGTCGTGGCAGCGATGTCACCGTGGGTTCAAATCCCACACCCACCGCGCAGGTCAGCGTAGACGCTGGTCAGAAGGGGTGCCCCTCACTGAGGGACACCCCTTCTGCGTTCACCCTGTCTCACCCCGCCTCGCGGGTTTCCCAGTGTTGACCAGGGCGTATGGCCAACCTGTGGCCAGGATCGGCCAGGGTCAAGGAGCCGGTTGTTCGTCCTTAGCCTGGTCGGCAAAGCCCTGGTCGATCAGGTCGTTCATCCGCTCTTCTTCGCCGTCCAACACCTTTGCGTAGTAGCGCTGGAGAACGGCGATGCTCTGTCCGGCCCGACGGGCGGTCTCAGCGAGACTCACCCCCGATCGCAGCCAGAAGGAGACGCAGGCGTGGCGCAGGTCGTACGAGCAGCAGGGCCACACCCGCGCCCCCGACGACGTACGCGGCGATCGGCATGGACGCGTCCTTGGCGACCGTCCACATCCCCGCCAGCAGCGCGCCGATGAACGCCAGCAGCAACGAGGTCTTCGTGTCGGTCCGTGCGATCTCCGCCTTCACCTCCGCATGAGCGGCGGCCAGGCTCTTGTTCAGGTCGGCACTCACGCCGCACCCCCGGAGGTGGTCACCGTGGTGGTCCGGTTCGCCAGCTCCCGGCGGGCGGCCAGTACGCGCCGACGTGCCCGGCGGACACGGCGCGTGTCCAGCTCGTTGGTCGGCCGGTCCAGGGTCATGATCTGCGCGTCGAGCAGTTCGGCATCCGCCCGGATGAGCGGCATCTCGATCTCGATCGCGGCCAGTTCGGAATCCGTCGGCTCAAGCCAGGGCTCGAACGCCGTAACGGCGTCCTGAACAGTAACGATGTGATCCATGGGTCGTGCTCCTCATCAAGTGGGAACGGCCCGAAACAGCGGCCCCGGTGTGTCAGCACCGGGGCCGCGCGCCGTTGAAGCGGGCAAGGTTCCGGCTCCCCTCGGCCCTGGCCGTACGAGATGGCCAGGGGAGGCAACCGGCCGAAGCGCCGAAGCGCTGCGGAAGGTGTTGCGACGTGCTTGTTTGTCTCCTTCGGGACTGCGACCCCACTGCACCACATCTCTCCGAGGGCTGGCGTAAACGACAGGATCGAATTTGGCGAAACCCTCCGCACCGACCTTGGCCCGACCGTAGACTCACCCTTCATGCGTTTGTTCCTCAGAAAGATAAAACCGTTTCTCACGAATAATCGGACGGCGCGCGCGAAACGCAGCGGAGATGCAGGGCGGCACACGCCACGAATGCCGAATTTCCCTCTCGCGTTGGCATTCGCTTTCTTGGCGGCTTCCTCTTGCGCTTGGCTCATCTTCGCCGGGATGGCTCATCTAACAGGCGCTGACGTCGGACTGTGGCCCGATAAGAATTCGTCCCTACCGCCGGATAGGCTTTTCGATCTCACCAGAAGCACTGTCATGGGAGCCGGGCTTCTCGCTGGAGTTTTCGCCATTGTGTACGCCTATAGAAAACAGAAGATCGAAGAAGCCGCTAGCCGCAGGGCTGATGCCGATAGTCTCGGAACCAGGTACCAGAACGCAGCCGAGCAGCTCGGGAATGAGAGTTCTTCCGTACGCTTGGCTGGCGTCTATGCGCTGTCACGGCTCGCAGACGAAGACGGTTCCCAGCGAGAGACTATATGCAGACTTCTATGTGGGTACTTGCGGATGCCGTATAACCCCTCCGCTCCACCCAACGGGGAGCGGGAAGTGCGTCACACAATCATGAAGGTAATCACGGAGCACCTACAGGAGCCTACGGCGGAGAGCTCTTGGTGTGGCTACGACCTGGACTTCAGTGGAGCCGTCTTCGATGGGGGATCCTTCGCAGGATCGCACTTCATAAACTGCTACATAAGCTTCTCTGGATGCCGCTTTAGCTCCGGAAAGACTCTGTTCGATCGCGCGATACTTGAAGATGTCCACGTTGATTTCGGAGATGGAGAAAGTGATCCAGCACTATTTGATGGAGGCATAGTGCATTTTATCGGAGCACAGTTCAGGGCCGGATCCAGTGTGAGCTTCATTTTCGCCGAGATCGCCTCAGGGGGTCTGGAGTTTGGCGATTCCGTATTTCACCCGGGAAGTGTAACTACCTTCAGCGCAAGCAGGCTCGGCAGGGCTAGTCTAAGCTTCGGTGGGCCAGTCTGGGTAGGGGCAAAATTTCTCGGTGGCCGCGTCGACTTCGCCGCGGCCGAACTTGATGCAGGCATGCTGAGCTTCATGGGTGCACATTTTTCTGGGTCGCACGTGGGCCTCGATAGCATTCGCCAAACCGGCACTTCCATCGTTTTTGATGATGCGTTGTTTGATGCTGGGCGAGTAACGTTCACTGACGCGCACTTCGATTCCGGCGAGGTGACTTTTGAAGACACCGTCGCCCCAGAGGTTGTAGTGAGCCCGTGGCCCCTCCAACTGCCCCTAAGGCAGCGCAGGAGGGCAAGCCGGCGCCGCGGATGGCGTCCACCATTCGGGCTCGCAAGGTCCAAGGGCGGTCGCTTCTGACCTTGTCGCAGCAGAGCCACAACGGCAGTCACTACCAACAGCCGGTCGGCGCCAATCACCCTGCGCCAGCCGGCGGCCCGTGCGTGAGCCGAAGCAGCCCCGGTTCTGGAAGCCGTGGCCATCCTGCGGCCTAGGGAGGCCACGCCAGACGCGGGCGAGTGGTAAAGGCGCTGGCCAGGGGTGGTCTCGTGACAGAGAAGCGAGCGGTCTTGAAAACCGTCGTGGCAGCGATGTCACCGTGGGTTCAAATCCCACACCCACCGCACCAGGTCAGAGAACGTGCTGATCAGAAGGGTGTCCCGGATCCGGGACACCCCTTCGTCGTGATCCCTGTCTCACCCTGAGCCGCCCCTGTACCGCGTTGGATCACTGCTTGTGGACCAGACATGGACCACGGTCCATCGCTCCCAGCGTCGCTGACCTGCGTTTCTCTGGGGAGGAGGAATCGCCGGGGCTTGCCGCACATGGATGGTCAGCTGAGCGCCGGTCGCTCGGCTGTCCAAGCACTTCTTGTGGTCCTCCACGTGAAGCCGGAGATTACGGGTGGGCTGAAGGAGGTTCTCGGAGACCAACAGACGGACTTGGAAGTAGCTGTTCCTGATGTCGGAGACGGCTTGCCCGATCATTGACCACATCTCACGTGATGGTTGGCTCTGGGCCTCAAGCGCCCGGCTGATGTCTGACGCAGCGATCGCGTACCTGTCGTACGCGGCGAGTAAGGCACGGCAGGACTCCCGACGTTGCCCGCGGAGCCAATGCTCGTGATTGATCGTTCCTTGATCGTGCACTTGCCTGGCGGTGGCCCGTGCAGCCGTCTCTGCCCCGAGGCGTGTGCCTCTTACAGCAGCCCGGCCCCCGATGGCGGCTCCACTGATTCCACCTATGAGCCCCACCTGCGGAGATCAGTGCTACAAGTCCTTCGTCCATGGATGCAGAATGCAGGCCAACGGCCCTGGATGGGGGCTGTTTTGCAAAACAGACAGACACCCTACGGCGAAATATGTAGGGCGTGTGGCAGGGATTCAGTAAAGCAAGGCGCTCTGTCGTGAATCCCCCGGTCTTGCTAGAAAGGAGGTTCGTTCTCCGCGCGACGTACTCGGTCTGCGAGCTTGGGGTTTCCGGCCTTAGTCAACTCATCTGAAAAATCGGCGTGCTTCCCGTAGGGGATCCCCCAGATGGCCTCCTTGATGAAATCGTCATCGACGTTGCTCTTCTTTGCTTCGAATGAGACGCTGTCGAGTTGGTACCAGCTCCTGCCGGCGCCTTTCATGATTTTGGTTCTGTCGCCGGGCTGTCCGTGAGCTCCGATGTACTGAGCGAACTCGATTACTTGCTCCGAGTTGCGTTTCTCTCCGATCTGAGCCAGAAGAGCGTCGGCGTCACCCGAAAGCGTGGTGAAGCGAAGGTGATTCACGATTCGGACAATATTCGGTGCGGGTTGCACCTTGGATAGGGAAGACAAGTAGGCGTTGACTAGCTCTGGTAGCCCCACCCGTCTCAGGCCGACGATGATGGCGGGCGAAGAGAAGGCCCCATGCTTTCGCGCTACCTGGGCCAAGTAGCCGCCGATGACTCGATCTCGATCCGAAGTAGCCCAAGGGTCCGGGGAAGGATCCCACGGGTTTAGCTCCTCGACTGGGAAGGATTTGTCGAACGCAGCAATTATTTGCACTATCTCCTGCGGGCTCTCCTGCGCGGCCCTACGCAAGAGCTCTGTGCAAGACATTTCTGACAGTAGGAGCGCCTCAATGACCTCTGGTAGCCATGTCGAGACTGGGCGGTCGATCGATTTGGTTACGAGGTCCACTAAGTCGTGCATATGCGCTTGACGCAGAGGCTCCAGGTTCCACGGCTCTATATCTTCGGGCTTACTATTGCGCTGGGGTGACTGTGGGATTCTGAGTTCCTTCGCCCGGAGTGAGCTCGTGTATAGATCTCTCCAGCGAGATTTATCTACTTCCTGAGGGGTTAGTGGTGACTCGATTAGCCTTGCATGCTCTGCGATGGCTTCGACCATGCTAAAGATTTGCGCGAGGTTCGGATGCGATTTCCCCGTGATCTTTTCCTGGATTGTCGATCTCGCCATAGGGTTGTCATGTGCCTGCCTGGCGATTAGTCGCTCAATCTGCCGGTACGTGGGATTACCGGCTCTATTTCGCAGATCTTGTAGGCGCGATGCGAGGGTCACAGTGGTGCTCCTTCGTCGTCCAGCTGCGTCCGGGTGTGTCCGGTAGCGTCCGAGACTGTCTGGCTGATCGGTCGAAACACTAGGTCAGTGCCCTGATAGCTGTCCGGTGTTTGCCGGAACTTGCCATCCTGATAGCGACGTTGAAGGTGGACAGGTTCTCTGATGGGTGCCGGAGCAGCCGCGCTGACCTCGGGTCAGGCACTGCGTTTGTGATCGGCACAGGAACGTCTCACTTGAGTGATCGGAGAACACGTCAGATGAATCCGGAGAAGCCCGCCGAGCGGGAAGGTGGGGTTTCCTCAGGGGGAGCCACCTGGGCCGCTCTCATGACGGCAGCTTCAGCACTGGTTGGCGCCGTAGCTGCGATCATCACGGCCCTTCGCGGGTAGAGACGTTTGGCCACCGCCCCCCAGTGTGGCGACGAGAGCCAGTGCTGGTGGGGTGCCCCATGAACACTCCACCTTGGGCGGTGGCACCTATCAGCGGCTGACCTGTCGCGCGGCTTTGAGTGCATGCTCGATTTGCTGATTGGCGTGCTGCTGGCTGCGATGGATCGCCTTGGCGTAGAAGCGGAATAGCACGGCGATGCTGTGGCCGACGCGCCGGGCGACCTCAGCCGGGGAGACGCCGGACTCCAACCACAAGGAGGCTTCAGCGGCCCGGAGTCCGTACGGCACCTCGGCAAGAGGGTCTTGAAATCGTGTGGGGTGAGAACGACGCGGCGAGCAGCCTTCCAGATGCCGCTGTACTCCTTACTCAGGAGGCCGCCGCCGCGAGCGGCGCGGAAGAGTCGGCCGTCCTCGGCGGTGCCGAACTCCGGCTCTCCCGCCGACAGCGACGACCTCAGCGAATCGCTGCTCGACGGCGGTACGGTCGACGTCTTCTTCGGCGGGCCCACTGGGCCGAACACCCGTGAGCACGCATTCCAGCACTGGACCCAGACCACCGTCGGCGCCTCCGGCGAGGACACGATCGGTGATCGGTTCGGTGGTGCCGTCACCGTGGGGGATGTCAACGGTGACGGCTACGCCGACGCCGCGATCAGCGCCCCCGCCAACGACATCAACAGCCTCACCGATCCCGGCACCGTGTGGGTGATGCGCGGTACGGCCAACGGGCTCACCCCGAGAGGCCTGGCCAGTTTCAGCCAGAGCACGCCGTCCGTCCCCGGTGACAACGAGGACAACGACCGGTTCGGCGGCGCCCTCCGGCTCATCGACGCCAACCGCGACGGCAAGGCCGAGCTGGTCGCCTCCGCGCCCGGCGAGGACACGGACGACGGCGCCGCCTGGGTCTTCCCCGGTACGGACAACGGCCCCGCCGGGGCCGGGTCGTGGTCCTTCAACGGTGCCACGCTCAGCGCGCCCGTTCCTGACGCCCGTTTCGGGGAGACTCTCGCCCCGTAGCCCGTAGCCCGTAGTCGTCTTCTCCGCAGTGTGGAAGGGGTGCCTCCGTTGTGGAGGCACCCCTTCTTTCTGTGTGCGCGGGGTTGGTTTGTCAGGCCTTTTGGGCGCGGTCGTAGACCTTCTTGGCTGTGGCTCCGAAGATCTCCCCGTACATCTTGGTCGGGGTCAGTGAGTCCAGCGAGGCGTTGACCGAGATCAGGGTGCCCTTGCCCGTGGTGGTGCTGAAGCCGGCCAGCCAGGGGCCGCCGCTGGAGCCGCCCGTCATGTCGCACGGGATGGCCTGCGTGCCGTCGGCCTTCTTCGCCGTGCCGACGCACCGGAGGAGTTCCTCGCCGAGCTGCGGGCGGGTCGCCGAGTAGCCAAGGGCGGAAATGGTGCCGCCGACCGGGCGGTTGAAGGCGATGGCCTGGCCGCCCACGACGTCGGTGAGCTTGCGGCCGTTCTTGTCGGCGTCCACGACGAGGGCGGACAGGTCGTCCGTGGAGTCGTACACCCACGTACGCGGGGTCGCGGCGCTGCGGACCGCGAACGTGCCGTACGGCCTCTTGCCCTTGTGGTAGCCGGGGACGAAGACCATCTCCGTGTTGGTGTTGCCGGGCGAGGAGCCCCGGCGCACGCAGTGGGCCGCGGTCATCACGGCCGAGCGGTTCGCGCTCTTCACGGCGGTGGCCGTGCACCACGTGTCGGCGCCGTTCGCGTTGACGAAGAAGAGCCGGCCCACCGTCTTCAGGGCAACGCCCTTGTACAGCTTGGCCTTCGGCCCGGTCGGGCCGAGGTCCACGGACTTCCCGACGGCCTTGATGCGGGCGGCCGTCCAGTAACTGAGGGCCGCCTTGCGCTCCTTGGCGGTGTACGAGAGGACCGAGACCGGGTCGGGAGCGGCGGCGGCCGTCACCGAGGCGGGAGCGGCGAGGACGAGGACCGTACCGGCGACGGCGAGTCCCATGGCCCGGCCACGAAGGCGCCGGATCAGGGAAGTTGAGGTCTCGGACATGGTGGTGTCTCCTCGGCAGGTGCGGCGGCAACAGCGGGCAACGGTGAGCGGTTCGCCCGGCAAGACCGGCGGACCGGCCCCCTCGGTTGCGCTGTCGGCGATCTGTGACAGAAGCAGGTCACAGCAGGTCACAGCAGGTCACACACGAGCCGCCGTCACGCCCTACGCAGCGCGGAGCCGCCCGCGAAGCGTGCCGCGTCGCCCAACTCCTCCTCGATACGGATCAGTTGGTTGTACTTCGCCGTACGGTCGGAGCGGGAGAGCGAGCCGGTCTTGATCTGACCGCAACCCGTCGCCACCGCCAGATCCGCGATGGTGGTGTCCTCCGTCTCGCCCGAGCGGTGCGACATGACAGCCGTCCACCCCGCCCGGTGGGCCGTGGCCACCGTCGCCAGCGCCTCGGTCAGGGTCCCGACCTGATTGACCTTGACCAGGACCGAGTTGCCGACACCGGTACGGATGCCCTCGCGCAGCAGCGTCTCGTCGGTGCAGAACACGTCGTCGCCGGTGAGCTGGCAGCGGTCGCCGACGCGGGCGGTCAACTCCCGCCAGCCGTCCAGGTCGTCCTCCGCCATCGGGTCCTCGATGGAGACGACCGGGTAGGCGTCGATCAGCCCGGCCAGGTAGTCGGCGTTCTCGGAGGGGGTACGGCGCACCCCCTCGCCCGCGTAGTCGTACACCCCGTCGTGGAAGAACTCCGACGACGCCGGGTCCATGACCAGGCCGATGTCCGTGCCGGGGCGGTAGCCGGCGCGCTCGACGGCGGCCGTCACGAAGTCGAGTGCCTCTTCGGCGGTACGGAGGGCGGGCGCGAAGCCGCCCTCGTCGCCGACGCCCGTGGAGTGCCCGGCGGCCAGCAGGTCGCGGCGCAGGGTGTGGAAGACCTCGCTGCCCATGCGGACGGCTTCGGCGAAGGTGTCCGCGCCCACGGGCACGATCATGAACTCCTGGAAATCCAGCGGATTGTCGGCGTGGGCGCCGCCGTTGACGATGTTCATCATCGGCAGCGGCAGGAGATGGGCGCCGGCGCCGCCGAGGTAGCGGTAGAGGGGTTGGCGGTGGGCCGCCGCGGCGGCCTTGGCGGTGGCGAGGGAGACGCCGAGGATCGCGTTGGCGCCGAGCCGGGACTTCGTGGCGGTGCCGTCGAGGGCGATCAGCGCGGCGTCGAGACCCGCCTGGTCCGCCGCCTCCCGGCCGCGTACGGCCGCCGCGATCTCCCCGTTGACGTGGGCCACCGCGCGGTCGACGCCCTTGCCGTGCCAGCGCGCGGGGTCTCCGTCGCGCAGTTCCACGGCCTCCCGGGCGCCGGTGGAGGTGCCGGAGGGGACAGCCGCGCGTCCCGGGGAACCGTCCGCCAGGACGACGTCGACCTCGACCGTGGGGTTGCCCCGGCTGTCGATGATCCGGCGGGCGGTGACGGTGTGGATGGGGGTGCCGACGGTTCCGGTGGCGGCGTTGACGGTGGCGGCTGCCTTCGCGGACATGGGAGTCCCTTCCCGTTGTCGTGTGTGCCGTGGCCCCGGCTGCGACGACGCTGGCGCTGGGCCCGACGACAGAAACCGTACAGCAATGCTGGTCAGTTCTGCTGCTCAGTTCAGCTGTTCAGTGTGGCTGTTCAGCGCCGCTGTGTAGTGTTACTGTGCAGGTCAGGTGCGCAGCAATGCTGGTGAACGCGGTAAAGTGCCCTATGCCCACCTCGGACGCCGCCGCCATCGCCGCCGAACTGCGCACCGCGATGGGCAAGTTGACCCGGCGCGTCAAACACGAGGACCACATCCCGCTCGGCCAGGTCGCCGTGCTCGGCGCGCTCGACCGCAGTGGCGCCATGACCACCAGCGATCTCGCCGCCGATCAGCGCGTACGCCCCCAGTCGATGGCCCGGGCGGTGGGACTGCTCATGGACCAGCACCTGATCACGCGCCGTGCTCACCCCACGGACGGCCGCAAGTCGCTGGTCGAGCTGTCGGACGCGGGCCGCGCCGCCCTGGAGGCGGAGCGTGGCCGCAGGGCCGGCTGGCTCGCGCAGGCCATCGAGTCCGAACTCACCGATGAGGAGCGGGTGTTGCTGGCGCGGAGCGCCGCCCTGCTGGAGCGGCTCGCCGCGCGTTAGCAGTCCTCATCCGTCCTCATTCCGTCCTCAGCCGGGAGGACCCCGAGTGTGGTTCCGGCAGTGCGGTACAGGAAGCCCTCCGCCCGGGACCAGGACCAGCCGGACTCGGTGACCAGGGTGCGCCAGCTCGTCGGGCCGAACCAGAACCACAACATGTCCGCGATCTCCTCGCGCGGTGTGTCCCGGACGGCGGGGGACAGCTCGCGCAGGTGCTGGGCCGCCTCGTCGAGCGCCTGGCGGTAGGCGGCGGTGGCCCGTGCCCAGAGGGCCTCGCTGTCCTCGTGGACCGGGAGCGCGCCTCTGACGGCCTCCAGGACCTCGAACTGGCCCTCGTTGCCGGTACGGGTCCCGTGGGCCAGTGCCTTCAGTACGGCCTCCGGGGTCGTCGCCGCGAGGAGGTGCGCCACGGTCGCCTCGTAGCCGGAGTCCGTGACCGCCTTGTCCACGATCTGGTCCAGGGCGCTCGACTTGCTCCCGACGCTCGCGAAGACGGTCTTGGAGGCGACGCCGGCCGCCTGGGCGATGTCGGCGACGGTGACGCGTCCGTACCCCCGCTGAGCGAACAGTTCCACCGCCTGCCGGAGGATTCGCTCGCGCGTCTCGGCCGCGGCTTTCTTCCGGAGCGGGGAGCTGTACAGGCGCTTGTCGGTCATGACGTCATGCTATCGCTGGCCTATTCATTAGATGGCTTGTAACCTGAATTTAGGCCTATCGAGCAAACAGCAAGAGACAGGTGGCACCTCGGATGAACGCCGACGAACTGGCCCACGGGCTCTTCCGGATCCTGGAGACCGGGGACCCGTCCCTGGCCGCCTCCGTCGTCGCCGACGACAACTACAACCGCGAGGCGGCCGTCGCCCCCTCCGCCTGCGCGATCCCCGGCCCGGCGGGGACCCTCGCGTCGAGTGCCTGGATGCGCTTCGCGTTCAGCGAGCTGCGCTTCCCCGTCCTGGGGGTCGCCGAGAGCGACGGCCAGGTGTGGGTCAGGCTGCGCATGCAGGGGCGCCACACAGGTCCGTTCGTACGGTTCCGGGACGGCGCGCTCGACCAGGCCGTCCCTCCCACCGGGCGGCAGATCGATTTCGAGCAGGTGCACGTGCTCGGCGTCCGTGACGGCAAGGTCGTCAGCCACGAGGCCGTACGGGACGACGTCACCATGCTCGGTCAGCTCGGTGTGTTCCCGCCGAGCCCCGCCGTGGGGCTGCGCATGGTCGCCTGGCGCCTTTCCGGGCGGGCGACGCGCGCCGCGGCCGCGGTCTCCCAACAGGCAGACCGGGCCGCGGAGGCGTTCCGTTCGGGGGCCGTGACGTCGTGACGACCCACCCGTGAGGGACGAATCAGCGAGTGGGTGCGGGTGCGGGTACGGGTACGGCCTCGACCCGCACCGGTCGGTCCGACCGGACCGCCTCGCGCCCCCGGCTCGTCCCCAGCAGCGTCGCAGCCAGGACGAGCTGCACCGCCAGGACCAGCGCCTGCGTCACCGGTGACTCGACCGTCAGCACCGCCATCGTCGCGTTGAACCCGAGGTGGACCGCGACGGACGCGACGACTCCGGCACGTTCGTACGCGTAACCGGTCAGCAGCGCCACCGGGACGACGCTCAGCGAGAACATCAGGCCGCTCCAGCTGAAGAGCCCCAACTCGGCCTGCACCGTGCCGTCGACGAAGAACAGCGGCAGGTGCCACACCGCCCACACCGCGCCCAGCAGAACACCGGCCCGGACCCGGCTCATCGACGCGCGCAGCCGCGGGTACGCCGTACCGCGCCAGCCCGGCTCCTCGGCCAGCGGCCCCGCGATCAGCATGCTGACGAAGAACGGAACCACTCCGCCCACCGTCGAGATCAGCTCCCTGCCCTCGGTCAGGCTCACCCCGGGACCGCCCACCAGGTCCGCGAGCAGCGCGCCCACCACGACGCTCGCCGACGCCAGCACCAGCAGGGGCAGCGCCAGGAACACCCGTACCCCCTGCCGGTACGGCACCGCACGCGCGGGCACGGGCTCCCGGCGGCGGGCCCGCCGCGCCCGGACCGCGAGCGCGCCGAACACCGGGCCGAAGCCGCCGAGCAGGTACGGAACGGCGGTGGGGGAGCTGGTCGGTGATCCGCCGAGCGCGATCGCGAGCAGCCAGAAGGCCCAGGTCGTGGTGAAGGTGACCGTGAAGAAGAGCGGGAGGCCACGTCCCCGCAGCCCCTCGCCACTCTTGGTGGTTCCGGTCCCGCTCGTCCGCTGGAACATGTCCGTCGCCCCTTCTCCCACGGCGCTCCCTGCACCATGTCCATGACGCTACGGATGGGGAGAGCCGCGCACACTGGGCGTACGGCCCGGCTCGGAGGTGGTGCTGGGTGCACCCCCGCGAGTTGCCGGTGTGTTCCCGCGGCGTGAGCATGGTGAGTGGGGGCGTGTGCCGTGGGCGGGGTGGTGCCTGATCTTTTCAGCTTGGCTCTGAGGGAAATTCGATGACAGATTATGTGCGCATCGCGCAGTCCATAACGATTGACGCGTCACAGGAGCGCGTCTTCCAGTTCGTGAGCGACTTTCGCAACGACCGGCAGTGGCGGCCCGAGATCAGGCGGGTGGAGCTGCGCGGACCGTTGATGATCGGTACCCAACTGGTCCAGGAAGCAAGGCTGTTGGGCTTCTTCTCCCTCTCGGTGCTCACCGAGGTGGTCGAGCTGGAACCGGGCCGGCGGCTTGTCACCCGTACCCCTCCCGAATACGACGCGCACATCTTCAACGTCCGGGCCGTGGAGGTGCTTTCGGTCGACGTCGTCAGGTTTGTGTACGAACTCAGCTTCGACAAGGCCGCCGTGAAGAAGGCGCTTCGGTTCACCGTGCCGGCGGGGGTGGTCTCGACTTTTTACGGGGCGGCGGTCCGCCGCTATCTCGGGACCGTCAAGCACCTCGTCGAGGAGAGCTGAGGCGGGCGGCCGAGGCCACCGTCGCGCGCGCTTCCTGTTCCATCAGGCCGGTACGTACCGCCGCCTCGATCAGTGTCTCCGCCAGCGCCTCCCCGAAGCCGTGTTCGTACGCCCGGCACGCGGCCCAGAACAGGCGGGTGTTGCGCTGGCCCTCGTGCGCCGCCAGGACGAACTGCACCAGCCCGTGGCCCTGGGCCGGCCGGTCGGTGGCGGGGGAACGGCGGTCGGCCGTCTGGTCCGGGTCGCCTGAACGATGACCGGTCCGGTACGTCTCCGCCCGGTGCGGGCGGGGCGGCGTCGGCGGCGTGAGCAGGCGCAGCAGGGCGCGCGGGCACGGCGCGGGTGAGAGGCCGGCCGAACCGGGGACCAGCCGGTACGCGCCCCGGGCGCTGACCGAGCCGGGGCCCATGAGGTAGCCGCCGGCTCCCCGTACGTCGATGCCGGGGGCGAGGCGTCCTGCGGAGTTGGGGACGGTGACGTCCGGCGGGCCCGACAGCCAGATGTGGCGGCCCCCGCTGGGGGTCAGCACCGTGACCGTCTCCGGGAGCGTGAACAGGTGCTGGAGGGCGATCTGTTGGAGCGCGGCCACCGAGGCCGGGGTGGCTTCGATGTACGGAGGCGTTCCGGAGGCCGTACCGGGAGACGGGGCCGTGCCGGGAGATGGGGCCGTACCGGGAGACAGGGCCGTACCCGGAGATACGGCCCCCACCGGCGTGACGTCCAGGTCGATGCCGATCAGGTGGTGCGGGGCCCGGCCGCACGCGATGCCGTACCCCGTGGCCCACGGCGCCGCCGCGAACAGGGCCCGTACGGCGGCGGGGTCGGTGGTCGCGTCGTGCACGCCGTGGCCCGGGCGCCCGCACTCGCCGCGGCAGAGGCCCGGCTCGGGCTCGCCCCGGTGCGGTGAGGGCAGCGCGGGGAGCTTGGTGGGGGACAGGGGGATGACGGGGAGCCCGCGCTCGGCGGCGGACAGCGCGTGGGCGAGAGCCGGGGTGGCGGTGTGCCGGGCGGTGGTGGCCATGATTCTATGTTCGTACAGTTGTTCGAAGAAAGGAAGAGGGGGCCGGAGCGAGGGTGTCCGGGACGTGAAAGTTCGGGTGCGTACGGACGCCTGCCGTAACGCTTCGCCTCTTGCGGCGCCTGGGTTCGGCGGCCCGTCTGGGGGTGATGTACGGCTTTGGGGGCGCAAAGCATGTTTATCGACTTGTCCTCACGCTTGCGAGGGAATGGGGTTCTCCGGGCTGGTTCGCAGGGGATTCGGTGGGCGATCCTGAGTTCGCGACGTCGTCACCACGACCCGGGCGGTCGGCCAACTGCCCTGGGACAAGCCGTACTTCTCGTTCCTGGAGGAACTGACATGGCAAGCTTCCGTACCGTTCGCGTCATCGCCGCTGTCGCCGCACTCCCCCTCGCCGCCGCGCTCTTCACCGGGGTGGCCGAGGCCGACAACGGTGGATTCGCGAACGACGGATCGAACGCGGTTGTGTCCACGATCAGCGGCAGCGGCGTGGGTGGGAACAACTACGGCAATTCGACCACCACCCAGCAGGTGGCCAACGGAGCGGGCGCGTCCAACCAGAACAACACCGCCAGTGTGGTCGGCTCCGCCTTCACGGCGATCGACCAGTCCAACGAGAACATCTCGGTGTCCTTCACGAACCTCTGGTGACACGCGGCCCGACGGGGGGTGTGTGATCAAGGGGTGATACGAATTCCTGCGCGGCGGTGGTCCGGTCTTCCGGCCCCGTCGCGCAGGGCTTCGTCGTCACCCCGGCGGGCATCCCGGGTGGCATCCCGGCCCTCACCCCGGCTCGTATAGTGCCCGCCCGGACCCCGCCCGCCCGGCGCCTACCCTGACGGGCCACGTCACCTGTTCTCCACCTTCAGGAGGTGGAGCGGGCACCACCCCTACACCCTGAGGCGGAGACAGCTTCGGGACCTGGGGCCGATCCCCCGGCGAAGCCCCGCTCCTAGCGTGGAGCCATGACCACGCCTGTCTGCACAAACGCCTCCACAGCCGTCAAAACGACCGCCTTTCCGCCCCACTCCGCGCACACAGCGCACCCACCCCACTCCACGCACCCGGCGCACACCCCCCGCCCCGCGCACCCGGCCCGTTCGACCTACGCGCCGTACGCCTCGTTCTCGTCGTACGTACGCGCACGGGGCCCCGTCCTGCTCCGTACGGCACGCTCGCTCACCGCCAACCCGAGCGACGCGGAGGACCTGCTCCAGACAGCGCTCACCAAGACCTACGTCGCCTGGGACCGCATCGAGGACCACCGCGCCCTCGACGGATACGTACGCCGCGCCCTGCTCAACACCCGTACGTCACAGTGGCGCAAGCGCAAGGTCGACGAGTTCGCCTGCGACGAACTGCCCGAGCCGGTGGGGCTGCCCGAGCCCGATCCGGCCGAACAGCAGGCGGTGCACGACGCGATGTGGCGGGCGGTGATGAGACTGCCCGACCGCCAGCGGGCGATGGTGGTGCTGCGGTACTACGAAGACCTCAGCGAGGTGCAGACCGCCGAGGTGCTGGGCGTCTCGGTCGGTACGGTCAAGAGCGCGGTCTCGCGGGCGCTGGGAAAGCTCCGGGAGGATCCCGAACTGTCGCCGGTGCGTTGAGCGGGAGTCGGGTGCGCCCTTTCCCTTCTCGATTCTTCTTTCGTTCTACTCCCGGGTAGTGACATACCGCGCGGTATGTGCGCAGAATCCTCGCAGCATCAGCGCCACGCCACAGTGTCAGCGCCGACCGGGAGGACGCCCGTGCTCAGCACCATGCAGGACGTACCGCTAACTGTGACCCGCATCCTGCGCCACGGGATGACCATCCACGGAAAGTCGCAGGTCACGACCTGGACAGGGGAGGACGAGCCGCAGCGCCGCAGCTTCGCCGACGTCGGCGTACGGGCGACACAGCTCGCCAACGCCCTGCGCGACGGGCTCGGGGTCACCGACGACGAGCGCGTGGCCACGCTGATGTGGAACAACGCCGAGCACGTCGAGGCGTACCTCGCCATTCCGTCCATGGGCGCGATCCTCCACACCCTCAACCTCCGCCTCCCGCCCGAGCAACTGGTCTGGATCGTCAACCACGCCGCCGACCGGGTTGTCATCGTCAACGGCTCCGTGCTGCCGCTCCTCGCGCCGCTCCTCCCGCACCTGCCGACCGTCGAGCACGTCGTCGTCTCCGGTCCCGGCGACCGCACCCTCCTCCACGGGGCCACGGCCCGTGTCCATGAGTACGAGGAGCTGATCGCCGGCCGTCCCACCGGCTACGACTGGCCCGAGCTGGACGAACGCGCCGCGGCCGCCATGTGCTACACCTCCGGCACCACCGGCGAGCCCAAGGGCGTCGTCTACTCCCACCGCTCCATCTACCTGCACTCGATGCAGGTCAACATGACCGAGTCGATGGGGCTGACGGACCGGGACACCACCCTGGTCGTAGTGCCCCAATTCCACGTCGCGGCCTGGGGGCTGCCCCACTCCACGTTCATGGCGGGCGTCAACATGCTGATGCCCGACCGTTTTCTCCAGCCCGCGCCCCTCGCCGACATGATCGAGCGCGAGAAGCCCACCCACGCCGCCGCCGTGCCGACCATCTGGCAGGGGCTCCTCGCCGAGGTCACCGCCCGGCCGCGCGACCTGACCTCCATGGCCCGCGTCACCATCGGCGGTTCGGCCTGCCCGCCGTCGCTGATGGAGGCGTACGACAAGCTGGGTGTACGGCTCTGTCACGCGTGGGGCATGACCGAGACCTCGCCGCTGGGCACGACGTCCGACCCGCCCGCCGGCCTGACCGCCGAGCAGGAGTGGCCGTACCGCATCACGCAGGGCCGCTTCCCGGCCGGCGTCGAGGCCCGCCTCGCGGGGCCCGGTGGCGACTTCCTGCCCTGGGACGGCGAGTCGGCCGGTGAACTGGAGGTACGGGGTCCGTGGATCGCGGGGGCGTACTACGGCGGCGCGGGCGCCGAACCGATCAGGCCCGAGGACAAGTTCAGCGAGGACGGCTGGCTGCGGACCGGCGACGTCGGTGTCATCAGCCCCGACGGGTATCTCACCCTCACCGACCGCGCGAAGGACGTCATCAAGTCCGGGGGCGAGTGGATCTCCAGCGTCGAGCTGGAGAACGCGCTGATGGCCCACCCCGAGGTGGCGGAGGCCGCGGTGGTGGCCGTACCGGACGAGAAGTGGGGCGAACGCCCGCTCGCGACCGTCGTCCTCAAGGAGGGCGCGGGCGCCGACTACACGGCGCTCAAGCAGTTCCTCGCCGGGCGGATCGCCAAGTGGCAGCTGCCCGAGCGGTGGGCGCTGGTGGAGTCGGTGCCGAAGACGAGCGTGGGGAAGTTCGACAAGAAGGTGATCAGGGCGCGGTACGCGGCGGGCGAGTTGGACATCACGGTTCTGTAGGTCGCGTGGGGTGGTGAGGAGCGGGACGGGCGGTCAGTTCGTCCCGATCTTCGCGAGCAGTTCCACGATCCGGGACTGCACCTCGTCGCTGGTGGACCGCTCGGCCAGGAACAGTACGGTCTCCCCCGACGACAGCCGCGGCAGCTCCGCCGGGTCGATGCCGACGGAGGTGTAGACGACCAGCGGCGTACGGTTCAACTGGCCGTTCGCCCGCAGCCAGTCGATGATCCCGGCGCGCTGGCGCCGTACCCGCATCAGGTCCATGACCACCAGGTTCGGCCGCATCTGCCCGGCCAGGGCCACGGCCTGGTCGTCGGTGGCGGCCCGCGCGACCTGCATGCCGCGCCGCTCCAGCGTGTCCGTCAGCGCGAGCGCGATCTCGTCGTGCTCCTCGACCAGGAGGACACGCGGGGGGTGCTGTTCGCTGTCGCGCGGTGCCAGGGCCTTGAGGAGGACGGCGGGGTCCGCGCCGTACGCCGCTTCCCGCGTCGCCTGGCCCAGACCGGCCGTCACCAGGACGGGGACCTCGGCGGCGACGGCGGCCTGGCGCAGGGACTGGAGCGCGGTACGGGTGATGGGGCCGGTCAGGGGGTCGACGAAGAGCGCGGCCGGGAACGCGGCGATCTGGGCGTCGACCTCCTCGCGCGAGTGCACGACCACCGGGCGGTAGCCGCGGTCGCTCAGCGCCTGCGAGGTGGAGACGTCCGGGGCGGGCCAGACGAGCAGCCGGCGCGGGTTGTCGAGGGGCTCCGGGGGCAGTTCGTCGTCGACGGGGCGCGGCTGGGGGCGGTTGGCCACCTCGACCGCGCCGCCGGGACCGTCCAGCGGCTGGGGACCCTCCGCGCCCTCGTCGGGCGCCCCTATCGCGTACGAGCGTCCCTCGGGGTGGGCGGTGGCGAGGCGGGAGGAGCCCTGCGGGTGGGACCTCTGGTTCGCTTCGGGGTGGTCGCTGTCGGGCGGGGTGCCGAGCTTGCGGCGGCGGCCGGAACCGAGGGTGCCGGAGGGGTTCTGGCCGGTCCCGGGCTGGCCGCCTTGGGTGTCTCCGTGGGTCTGGCCCTGGGTGTGGGCGAGGCCCTGACCCTGGCCCTGGCTCTGGCTTTGCAGGGCTTGGCCTTGCACCTGGCTGTGGTTCTGGTGGTGGGCCGGTGTCGGCGCCGCTGCCTGTGCCTGCGCGGGCGGTACGGATGGGACGTGCGGCGCGGGCGGTACGGACGGGGCGTGCGGCTGGGCCGCTCGGCCCTGCTGCGCCGGGCCCGGGACCAGGCTCTGCCCACGCCCCTGGGTGGGCTGGGCGGGCTGCTGCTGGGAGAACGGCACCCCCTGGCCGAGCGTCCGCACGCTGAAGGCGCGGCCCTGGGTGGAGTCCGGGGACGGTGCCTCTTCGGGCAGGGGCTGGGCGGGCGGGAGCGGCTGATGGGCGCCACGCCGCGCGGGCGGCGGAGCGGCCGATTCCGCGGCGGCGGGGTGGTCGGGCGCCGGGTCGGGCGCGGGCCGGGGGGCCGGTACGCCGGCGGTGTCGCCGTCCGTACCGTACGCGTCCGTACCGTACGCCCTGAGGCCCTGGCCCCCCGCCGTGTCCTGAGCCGGACGGGGATCGTCGGGCCAGCCGGGCGGTCCGGCCATCGGGCCGAAGCCGGAAGGCGTGGAGGGTCCGTCCTGCCCGTTCGCGACCGGGCCGTTTCCGAGTGCGTGGCTCTGGTTCTGGCCCTGGTTCTGGCTGCTTTGGCCCCCACCCGGGCTGTGGTCGGCGTCCGCCGCCCCCCACTGGTTCCCGTCCGGGTCGAAGGACATGGCCCCGGTGTCCAGCTGGACGGGCATCTCCATCGAGTCGTCCGCGCCACCGCCGACATCCCTGCGCGCCCGCCGCCGCCCGGACGGTACGCCCGGCGCCTGCGGCGGTGTGAGGTCGGCGGCCTCCGGATCCGTACGTACGTCGTGCCCGGCCGAAGCAGGCGCCGGTACGGAGTCCTGGCGTACGGCGTCGGCACGGCGGCCCGGCAGCGAGTCGTCCGTCGTGGCCGCGACCGGCAGACCGCGGGCGGGAGCCGGGGGCCCGGCCGGGGCCGGGGTGCGGTCGGCGTCGGCCGGCGGCAGCGCGAACGGGCTGCGCCCGCCCTCCGGCTCGGGCGGTACGGGTGTGTGCCGCTCCTGCGCCGGAGCGAGCGCCCGGCGCGCACGGCGCCCGGCGTTCGGAGCGCCGCTCGCGGAGGCGGGGGGCGGCGCCTGGTGCGGTACGGGCAGGGGCGCGGGCATCCCGGCGGGAGCCGACGCGTAAGACGGTACGGGCCCGGCGGGACCGGCCCCGGAAGGACCGGCGGCCCCGGAAGGACCGGCGGCACCGGAAGGCGCCGACGGCGCCGGGGGAGCGGACGGACCGGCGGGCAGCGCCGGCATCGCGTTCTGTTCGCCGCCGCGCCGCGCCCGGCGTCCCGTTCCCGCCGCCGAGGCGGCGTCCACGGGCACACCCTGAGGCGGTACGGCCTGGCCGAGCGCCGCACGCCCGGTCGGGTGCGAACCCTCGGCGGACGTGACCACCGCGCCCTCGGACGGTACACCGGCCGGGACAGCCGCGCCGCCCGACAGGGCCACCGCCGACCCGGGAGCCACGGACTCTCCTACGGCCCCTGACCCCGAGGCCAACCCGGACCCGGACCCCGACGCCAACCCCGACCCCGCCCCGCCGGACCCCGACACCACCGCCGCGTCCTCGGCAGGACTCGGCCGCCCGCGCCGGCGCCCCGTACCACCGTTCCCGCTTCCGCCCCCGGGCCCGGTCCCGGCGCCGATCCCGCCCTCGCCGCCCGGCCCGCCGTCTCCCCCGTGCCCACCGGAATCCTGCGCCGGGATGAGGTCCTGCTGGGCGTCCGTACGCGCCCGGCGCCGCCCGGTCGGCTCCCCGGCGTCCGGCACGTCCGGCACCGCGGCCTCCAGGAACGCGTCCGTGGACGCCCGCCGTGCCCGCCGCCTGCCGCCTCCCGAGGTCCCGGGCCCCTGCTGCTGAGCGGGCACAGAGGCCTGCCCCGCCTGCCCGGCCACGCCCGTCTGCCCCGCCACTCCCGACCGATCCGCCACCGGACCCGCCACCTGATCCGCCACCGGACCCGTCGTCCCCGCCGCCCCGTGCACGGACAGCTCCGACGACGAGGACACCGCGGCAGCCGGCGCGGGCGCGGGCACGGTCGGAATCGTCCCCCCGCCCTCACCCAGCGGCAGTTCCAGCACGTACGCGCTGCCGCCCATCCCCGGCATCTCGTGCGTCTGGAGCACCCCGCCGTGCGCCCGTACGATCCCGCGCACGAGCGGCTCGTGCACCGGATCACCCCCGGCGAACGGCCCGCGCACCTCGATCCGTACGACGTCACCGCGCTGCGCGGCGGCCACCACGATCGTCGAGTCGACGTACCCGCCGCCCCCGGCCACCAGCCGCGCCCGGCCCGTGGAGTCGACCCCGGCCACGTCCGCGATCAGGTGCGCGAGGGCCTGCGCCAGCCGGCCCGGGTCCACCTCGGCCTCGATCGGCGGGGCGTGCACGGCGAACTGCGCCCGGCCGGGGCCGATCAGCTCGACCGCGCCCTCGACGCCGGCCGCCACGACCGCGTCGAGCAGCACGTTTACCTTGGCGAGCCCTTCCGTACCGTCGTCCAGCCGCTGGTAGCCGAGCACGTTGTCGACCAGCGTGGTCATCCGGGCGTACCCGGCGGCCAGGTGGTGCAGGATCTGGTTGGCCTCGGGCCAGAGCTGGCCCGCCGGGTCGGCGGCGAGCGTGGCCAGCTCGCCGCGCAGCTCCTCCAACGGCCCGCGCAGGGCCTCGCCGAGGACGGCCGTCAGCTGGGCGTGCCGCGCCGCGACCTCGCCGTACCGCTCCGTCAGCTCCTCGATCTCGGCCGCGTACCGGTCGCTGCGGTCCGCCAGCTCCGCCGCGTGCCGCTCGGCGCCCTCGTCCAGCTCGGTGGTGAGGCGCTCGGTCGTCTCGATCAGTTCGCCGGTGAGCTGCCTCTTGACCTTCGCCAGCTCGGCGGTGAGGCGTTCCGTCGCCTCCGCCAGCTCCGCCGCGTGCTTCTTCTTCGCCTCGGCCAGCTCGGCGTTGTGCTGGTCGACGAGTTCTTCGTGCGCCCGGCGGTCGGTGAAGGTCATCACGGCGCCGACGAGCTGGTCGCCGTCCCGTACCGGCGCGGTCGTCAGGTCGACGGGCACCTGCTTGCCGTTCTTCGCCCACAACACCTGCCCGCGCACCCGGTGCTTGCGGCCGGACCTGAGCGTGTCGGCGAGCGGGGAGTCCGCGTACGGGAACGGCTCGCCGTCCGCGCGCGAGTGCAGGATCAGGGTGTGCAGCTCACGGCCGCCGAGGTCGGTGGCGCGGAAGCCGAGGATCTGGGCGGCGGCGGGGTTGACGAGGACGACCCGGCCGTCCGTGTCCGTACCGACCACGCCTTCCGACGCGGCCCGCAGGATCATCTCGGTCTGGCGCTGGGAACGGGCCAGTTCGGCCTCGGTGTCGACCGTGCCCGACAGGTCCCGTACGACCAGCATGAGCAGCTCGTCGCCGGTGTAGCTGTGGGAATCGGTGTACGCGTCCCGGCCGTCCTCCAGGCTCGCGCTGGTCACCTCGGCGGGGAACTCGCCGCCGTCGGTGCGCCGCGCGACCATCCGGGTCGGTTTGGTACGGCCCCGGGAGTCGGCGGAGTCGGGGCGGCGCATCGAGCCGGGGATGAGCTTGGAGTCGAACTCGGGGAGCAGATCGAGCAGCCCGCGCCCGACGAGGGCCGTGCCGGGGGTCTCGAACATCTCCAGCGCGATGGTGTTGGCGTTGACCACCGTGCCGTTGGCGTTGACGAGCACCAAGCCGTCGGGGAGTGCGTCGAGTATCGCCGCGAGACGAGCAGCGCCCCGGGATGGCCTGCTACTCACGACGACGCTTCCTCCCTGACCTGCTGCCCCTTGCGGACGGCCGAGCCCATCTTGCCTCTCGGGTCTCGGCCTGTCACGGGAGGGAGTCTAAAGGCTGGGGAGGGGGCCGTGACGGCGGATGAGGGGGAGCGCACCCGAAGAAGGGGCGCGCGACACCCGCTCACCGCCCCCCGTCCCGCGCCCCCGCGTCCGCCGATGTCCCCATATGGCGGTGCGCCGGGGGGACTTGGGGGGCGGGCGGGGCGGGGGTGCGGGAGGGAGGATCGAAGCGGGATCGGAGGAGAGAGGTCTCCCGCTCGTCCTACTCGTCCTGCTCGTCCTACGAACCGGCGGGGGCGGGCAGGATCGGCTCCATCGTCTTCCAGCGGGCGATCTCGCAGCCGTTCTTGCGGTTGAACGTGGCGTCCACGTTCCTGCCCCGCCAGATGCCGGTGACGCGGGCGGTGGCGTCACCGCCGTACTGCATGGTGCACATCTGGTCCTTGGCCACCGGCGCGAACGGGTCCTGGTCGCTGCCGGCCAGCTCCGTCAGCCGGTCGCACGCGGCCTTCGCCCGGGGGTGCGTCCCGCCGACCGGGCCGCATTCCAGCTTGAACGAACCATCCGCCCGGGTGACGCCCGAACCGGCGACGGTGACGGTGAACGAGTCGGGCCGCTCCTCCAGGAGCGGCAGCGGAAGCGGCGCGAGCCGCTCGAGGGGGGAGGCGAGCGGCGAGGCGCCGGAACCGGCGGCGAGCGGCCCCGCGGGAGCGCCGGAGGCGCCTGAGGCGGCGGGCGCGAGGGCGGTGAGCGCGGCGACGGACGCGGCGGCGGTGAGGACGAGGCGGCGCAGCATGAAAGCTCCTGACGGGTTACGGATCCGGGGGCGGCCCCCGACACGTCTAACGCTCGTCGGGCCCAGGCGTTGCGCAACCGGAGGCGCGCGACCGCGGAGGGGCGACCGGAGATGCTTTGCTCTACGCCCCGCCCGCCTAGTACCGTGAGCGGCGATTGGTGAGAGCCCACCCGGCTGTGTCATCATCTGCACGCACCGTCCGCGCCCGCGCGGTGGTGTGCTGGAGGCGTCGCCTAGTCCGGTCTATGGCGCCGCACTGCTAATGCGGTTTGGGCCTTAAAGCCCATCGAGGGTTCAAATCCCTCCGCCTCCGCGCAAGCACCACCCGAAGCCCCGGCCACCCGGCCGGGGCTTCACCCGTTCCCGCCCCCGCCGACCCACTCCGCACACCCCACCTGGTGGGCATCTCCGCAGGTCAGCCCCGGTGTGACTAATGGATTTCACCTGGCGCCACAGGTCATGTAATGTTGTTCTCGCAACGCCGCCCAGGCAGAAAAGCCCGGAACGCCAAGCACTCGTAGCTTAACGGATAGAGCATCTGACTACGGATCAGAAGGTTGCAGGTTCGAATCCTGCCGAGTGCACAGCACGTCAAAGGCCCTGTGGATCTCTCCACAGGGCCTTTCGTCTGTGCCTTGACGGCAATGTTGGACGGCAACCGCCTTCGAAGCGGATCGGACGGCTACGAGAACGACGGCCGAGGGGTGGTCCGGTCTTCTGCCTGAGGGTCTACGGCTCAGCTGAGGGCCTTGCCGACCTCGTAGATCGTGGGCCTGTCCTCGGGCGCGGAGCTGAGCATGGCGTCGATCAGTTCGCCCAGCTCGCCATGGACCCTCACTGGCCGGCGCTTGCCACTCGCAACGGCTCGTCTCTGCTCAGGGCGGGGTGCGTTGTCCGGGTACTCGACGGCCCGCCAGCCCGTGGCGGAAATGAGCAGGGACGCGCCGAGCGCGTAGACATCGGCTGCCTGTGTCGCCTCAGCCTCTCCGGTCGCGAGCACACTGCGCGCGATCTCTGGCGCTTCGTAGTGCACGAGGCAGCCGCGGAACGGGAAGTCGTACCGCTCGGGGATGTGCCCACTCCGCGCCAAGGCCAGGTCGATGAGGTGCGTGCGCTCCGGTCCGATGATGAAGTGCGCGGGCTGCACGTCGCCGTGGGCCCAGCCCTTGGCATGTAGTTCGGCCAGTGCCTCTACGCAGCCGAGGGCCACGCTGGTGTGCGGTTCAGAACGAGAGTCCGGTTCACGACAGGGCTTCCAGAGCCCGTAGAGGTCAGGCCCCTCGCGCCACGGCTGGAAGTTCCAGGTGCCCCGCTTGCATTCGCCGTACGCGAAGTCATCGAAGCCGATCCGGTGCAGCACGGCGCCTTCGCGGGCGGGGGCGAGCGCCGTCCACGGTTGGGCGGGCCAGTCGGCCGTGGCCTCGATCGGATATCCGATCTTCACGGCGTACCGCCCCCGATGGCTCTCAACCTCCCAGACCGTGGAGCCCCGGCGATGGACGACCAGGCGCTGAGCCTTGGGCCTGAGCGCATCGAGCACGACGATCGGCAGTTCAGAGGGTGTCCCGGACAACGTCTGTTCTCCTTCCGGGCAACGCGGCCGCCCCCGCATCGGGGCCGGCCGCGCCGCTGGGTTCGTGGCGCTACGCCTGACCGTACGGACGGCCGCAGTCCGAGTCGCACTGCGCGAGGTTCGTACCGTCCACGGTCCACAGGTCGTCGAAGACCATGAAGCCGGCCGCCTTCATCGCGTGTGCGGAGGCAGCGACCATCTCAGGGTCACGACCACCACCGCCCGGCTTCGGGTTGTGGTGGAGGAAACGGCCGGCGACCCGCTGGCACAGGTCGGCGTACTCCTTTGTGTGCAGGACGAGCGCGTGCAGACCGAGGTCCACGTCGTCCGACGGGATCATGGGGACGGTCGCGGTCGCGGTGGCGACCACGAAGGCCACCGCCTGGTCCGCGATCCGCTCCGCCCGGTCGGAGGACTGCCCGTTGTGGACGACGACGAAGTGCGTGAGGCTCTCGAACAGCTCCTCACCAGCCACCGTGCGCCCGGTCCTCTGGTCGTTGGCCGTTGCTGTCATGTGAGTGCTCCTTGATTGTCGCTGTGCTCTGGTACTCATCTGGACCCGATCATCCGGTTGCTCATCGGGACGTCGGAACCACCGCGGAGCCCCAGTTGGGGACGTCCCGCATCGGATAGAACGTCCCTGGTGCCGTCCCCAGGTCTTAGGAGAGATCGCAATGCCGAACGAGAGGTTACGAGCTGCCATGGCAGCCGGCGGCTGGACGTACAGCGCCCTCGCGGACAAGGTCGAAGTCGATCCCAAGTCCATCGAGCGATGGGTCAATCAGGGGCGAACGCCGCGTCGTGCAACGGCCATGCTGGCAGCGGAAACGCTAGGAGAAGACGTGCACGCTCTATGGCCCGCGCTCAGGCAGGCTCGCCCTGTCCGCGCTGTCAGTCCGGAACTTGTGGCTCTGTACGACAAGCGGGCGGACATCCCCATGTCCACCTATGTGGACATGCTGACCCAAGCCCGCGAGCACATTGACGTGTTGGTGTATGCAGCCGTCTTCCTGCACGAGGCGTATCCGCAGCTCAATGACGTGCTGCGCGAGCGAGCTGCGGACGGGTGTGCGGTCCGCATCGCGATCGGCGACCCGGACAGTCCCCGTGTGCAACAGCGCGGCGAGGAGGAGCGGTTCGGGCACGGAATCGAGTCCCGATGCCGACTCGCACTCATGCACTACCGCGCCCTTGCCGGCGTACCTGGCATCGAGGTGCGGACCCATGCGACCACGCTCTACAACTCGATCTATCGTGCGGATGACCAGGCGTTGGTCAACGCCCACGTATGGGGAGTGAACGCTTACGGCGCCCCGGTGTGGCACCTCCGCCGCAGCGAGTCGGGGCGCATGTTCGACACCTACGCCGGCAGCTTCGACGCTGTGTGGGACACCGCGACACCAGTAAGGGAAGAGTGACCGTGGCACGGACCGAGTACTACGACGACCCGGCGGCACCTGAGCCGAACAGCATGGTGGTCGCCGCGTCCGCCGTGGTTACCGACGACAGAGGGCGCCTGCTCTTGCAGCGCCGACGGGACAACGACCTTTGGGCTCTCCCCGGCGGCGGCATGGAGATGACCGACTCACTTCCCGGCACGGCGGTCCGGGAGGTGAGGGAGGAGACGGGTCTGGACGTAGAGATCACTGGACTCGTAGGCACGTACACCGACCCACGCCACGTCATCGCCTACTCGGACGGTGAAGTGCGCCGCCAGTTCAACGTCTGCTTCACCGCCCGCGTGGTCGGCGGCCGGCTCGCGATCTCGGACGAGTCAACGGAGCTGCGCTTCGTTGAGCCCGAGGAAATCGGCCACCTGCCGATGCACCACACGCAGCAGCTCCGTATCCGTCACTTCCTGGAACACCGTGAGCGGCCATACCTCGGCTGATCGCACCCGCGACACCGCTCGCGTGCCACCGGTGCTGACCGTGGCTGACCCCTGCGTCTGGGGAAGGTTGTGGCACGTCCGACAGAAGGCGGACCCCGTTCAACGCGCCGCCCCACCCTGCGGATCAGAAGGTTGCAGATTTGAATCCTGCCGAGTGCACAGCAGCTGCGAGGCCCCCGAGAGATCCGGGGCCTCTTGCGTTTCCCTGCCTGGTAAGAGCGGCCAAGGACGCCTATCCGGTGTGGCGTTGCCTGACCTAGACTCGCCCCTCCTGGATCACTGGGGAGTGATCCTGAGGGGGACAGGGGGACTCATGAACTTCTTGTTCGGCATTCTCTTGATCATTTTTGGGGCGCCGCTCGTCGGCGTCGCGGGCCGTGCGGTCGAAAACTCCGGGCGCGAGGGGGTCGGCAAGGCGATCTCCGTCGGCGGGTATCTCGCCGTGCTGGGGGTTGCCGCCTGGCTGATCATCGGGAGTTTCTGACGTCCGTCAGGCCAGGGGGCGTGAAACCGACTTTGCTCCCTCCGTGCGGGTCTGTTGGGGGAGGGGTGTCGGTGCCGTCGGCGGCTTGTTCTTGCGGGTGGCCAGGCTGCGGGTTCGTTGGGACAGGGACGTGAAGAAGCGGTCCGGGAGGAAGACCGTGTCGGCCACGATCATGGCGCCGGAGAAGAGTGGCAGGCCCATGAGGAGGGCGATTCCCAGGTGCATGCCGAGCAGTGCCGCCAGGACCGGGTACTTCAGGCGGCCGAACAGGGTGAAGGGGAAAGCCACCTGGAGCAGCACGGTCAGGTAGCCCGTGACGGCGATCATCAGGGGGTACTGGTCGGCCAGCTGGGAGAGCGCGGGCCAAGGGCGGAAGAGTTGGAGGTTCAGTACGTAGTGGAGGGCCGTGCCGTTGCCCCAGGTGCCGCCCTGGACCTTGTACAGGCCGGCCGATCCGTACAGGAAGCAGACCTGCGCCGCGATCACGAACATCGCGCAGTTGTGCAGTGTGGTGGTGAGTGTTTTTCCCGCGTCGCGGAGGGCGGGGAGGGGGGCGGTTCGGGAGCGTGGTTTCCTGGCCGGCCTCGTACGGGCGCGGCGTGCGTCCAGGGACCAGCGTCTTCCGCAGGCCGTCAGGACCAGGCAGACGGTCATGAGGAGGATGAGGTTGTCTCCGCCGTCCGTCATGAAGATCGACCGGGCGTGGAACGACGCCACCACGACCGCGAAGAGCACGGACAGGATCCGGGTCCGCCAGCCCAGTGTGAACAGGGCCGAGACGACCAGGGCCGCCGCGTAGCAGCATTCGAAGTACGTCCGGCTGTCCGACAGGGTCAGGACGCTGGCCCAGCCGGTCTGGTCGAACAACTCCCTGGCCAGCGTGGGAGTCCACGGCGAACCGGGGCCCCAGATCTCGTCGCGGTGCGGGAACTCGCGCAGCAGGAAGGCGAGGTAGAGGAAGCCGTACCCGATGCGCAGCACGGCCGCCGCGTACAGGGAGACGGGACGTTCGACGAGGAGCGTGGCCAGGGCCCTTGCACGGGCGGGCAGTGACGTGGTTCCGGTGTCCTCCGTCCGCGGGTCCGTGGACCGCCGCGGGACCGGCGCGATTCGTTCAGTTTCCATCCCGGTTCACCTTCCGCCACGGCAGCAGCCGGTTCTCTGTCACCCGGGACGCCGTCGGCGCCTGCCGGCCGTCCGGTGGCGCGGGTGGGGCGATCGCCAGCGTGAGGACCCTGAGCTGGAGGGACTCGAAGGGGCCGTCGCCGTGGTCGGCCGCGCGGTCCGACGCGATGTTGTACAGATACCGCTGGATCATCGCGGCCCGCTCCGAATGGGGCCGGTCGTCACCGCCGTGCAGTTCGACGTACGACGTCCAGGCGCGGCGCAGCAGGTTCTGTGTGGTGTGGCTGGGGAACACGTTGTGCTTCACATCGGCTCGGTCGGCGGCCGTCACGTCGAACCAGTCGCTGACCTCGACGGTGCCGTCCGGCGCGGTGTGTGCCGTCCTCGCCAGAATGCGCCGGTTGACGGAGTCCGGGTCCGGTGCGAAGAGCCGCCAATTCTGTTCGAACAGTGGATAGATCCATGCGTCGATCTGTCGACCGTAGCGCTGTGAAACCGCATTGGCCGGGGCCACGTGCAGGAATACCATCGTCACGTGTGTCAGCGTCGTCACCGCGCAGAGGGCGACCACTGTCCGCAGCCCCGCTTTCAGCGTGCGCGCGAGCCAGGGGCGTGGTCGTGCCGAAGGCACGGATTCCGCAATTGTTTCTTCCTCCTGTTCTCGTAGGATTTCTTTCTCGTCGCAGCTACTCACGTCCACGTTTCCTTACGGGGATTCACGGACGGCACGCGGCGGAATCGGGATCCGGGATTCCGCCGCGCGCCGCCGCTGATCGAGCCGGATGTACCGGCCCGGACCGTCACCTAGCGCGTCTGGCCCTGGTCGTCGGACCACTCGCCGTGACTGTCGTGACCCTCGGAGTCACCGGGGTTCCGCGACTCGTCGTGGTCCTCGGGCCCCTGGGGCCGGTCGCCGTAGCCGCCGTAACCCTCGTCGCCGCCGTAGCCGCCGTAGCCGCCCTCTTCGTGGCCGGGCTTGCCGTGGCCCTCACCGTGCTCGGGCTTGCCGTGATCGCCGCCGTGGCCGGGCTTGCCGTGGCCTCCGCCGTGTTCCGGCTTGCCGTGGCCGGGCTTGCCGTGGCCGCCACCGTGCTCGGGCTTGCCGTGGCCGCCCCCGGTGATGTTGCCCCCGGTGATGTTCCCGCCCGTGATGTTGCCGCCGGCGGTGTTCCCCTTGGTGGAGTTGCCTCCGGTGGTGTTGCCCGCCGTGTTGCCGGACGTGTTCCCCGAGATGTTCCCGGAGGTGCTGACCGTGCTGCCGCCGCCGATGGTGCCACCGCCCAGCACGCCCCCGAGGACGCCGCCCAGCACACCGCCGTTGGTGGTGCCGCCGGTGGTGCCACCGGTCAGTACGCCCCCGAGGACGCCGCCCAGCACGCCGGTGGTCGTCCCGGTCGTCGTACCCGTGGTGGTACCGGTCGTGGTGCCCGTCGTCGTGCCGGTGGTCGTCCCGGTCGTCGTGCCACCCGTGGTGGTCGTGGAGCAGGTCGCCCGGCTGATGCGGTTGTTGTCCAGGGTCACCGAGCCGTTACGGGCCAGCGCCCGGCCGTCGATGCTCGCCCCGGTCGTGACGCTGATCGAGGTCAGGGCCAGGATGTTGCCCACGAAGACGGAGTTGGTGCCGAGCGTGGCCGAGCTGCCGATCTCCCAGAAGACGTTGCACGGCTGGGCGCCGTTGATCAGCGCCACGCGGCTGGCGGACGCCGTCGTCAGTCCGGAGCCCACCTGGAACACCCAGACGGCGTTGGGGTTGCCGCCCGCGTCCAGCGTGAGGGTGCCGGTGAGGCCCAGCGTGGAGGACGCCGTGTAGACGCCGGGAACGAGGGTCAGACCGCCGGCGTCCGGCGGGAGAGCGGCGTCGGTGGCCTGCCCCGCGGCGTTGTTGTACGCGGCGACCAGGTCGGACTTCGCCTGGAGCGCGACGGCGTCCGCCGAGTGCTGGACACCGTTCACCAGACCGGGCGGGAACCCGCTGATGGCCGTACCCGGACTCACGCCGACGTCACCGGTGATGACCGAGGGGCCGGTATTGGTGATCTGCTGTCCCGCCAGTACGGCGAAACTGTCCGCGGTACCCAGCGGAACGGGTGTCGCGATGGCGACGGCCTGGGTCGACGTCATTACCACGACGGCGGCGGCGACCAGCGGGGCCATCGCCCCGGCAATCAATCTGGGAACGATACGGCGACGTGACGGCGCGCGCGAGACGTCCAATGTCATGAGAGAGCCTGCTCCTGTAGAACGGGGGTCCTTGGACAGGGAAGTTCGGGGTCTGGGAACAGCCCGGCTGTCATAGGCACATAACGCTTGAACGCGCCATTCGGAAATGATGCATTCGAGTGAGACTTTATTTTTGGAGGACGGACAAGAGATTTCGGGGCGTTCGTCGGAGGTCGTGGGGCGATGCCGGTGGGGGCCAACGCGGTGGGGCGTTGTCAGTGGCGTGGGGGACAGTGGTCGGGTGACGTCTGTGGGCTGGTGGTGTGACGGGGTGGGGTGGGCGGGCGGGACGCCCGTGCTCCGGTGGCGGCGGGGCGGTGGAGTGGGTGTGCGGCGGGAGAGTGCCGTCGCGTGGGGGAGTGCGGTCGGGTTTCGAGTGGTGGGGGTGCGGGTCTGTCGTGGGGCCCGGGGGAATCCGTGTCCGGTGAACGGTGTGCTCGGGGGGCGGTCGACCGGGGGGCTGTGTGTGGAGTGCTCCCGGTTGGACCGGCTGCATTCCGTGGCCGCCGACGCGCTCGCCGATGACCCCCGCGCCTACCGCGTGTACGTGGCCTGGTTCGGTCCTGGGATGGTCAAGGTGGGGATCACCAGGGAGGAGCGGGGGGCCGCGCGGCTGTTGGAGCAGGGGGCCGTGGTCTTCAGCTGGCTGGGGCGGGGGCCTCTGATGGCCGCGCGGCGGGCCGAGGAGTTGTTGCGGGTCGCGCTGGGTGTGCCGGACCGGATTCCGTACGCGGAGAAGCGGCGCGTACGGGCCGATCTGCCCGGGGTGGCCGAGCGCGCGGACGAGGTACGGCGGCTGCATGCGCGGGCCGGGGCGTTGGCCGGCTGGCCCGAGTCCTTGGAGCGGATCGGGTTCGAGGCGGTCGACCACGGGGGCGTCTTCGGACTGGACGGGCTCGCGCCTGCCACCGATGTGGTGCGGGAGCTGGTGGACGGGGGGTGCGTCGCCGGACGGCTCCTCGCCGCTTCCGGGCCTGATCTGCATCTCGCCACGGCCGGGGGCGGGAGGGGAGGGAGCGGAAGGGTGGTTGTCCTGGACACCCGGCTGATGAAGGGATGGGAGGTGATCGGCGTGAGGGACGGGGAAGGGGAGTTGACCGTGCCTGTGCTGGACGTACGGGCGGGAGACGTTCAGGGTGGCCTCTTCTGAATTCTGAGGAGGCGGCCGAGGAAGGGGTTTTTCGTGGGCGATCCGGCTGATCCGGCTGATCCGGCCGACGTGGCGGATGTGGCCGATGCGGCTGATGTACGTGACGTGTTGCGCTTCCGGGAGCGGGTCGGGCTGCCCGCGCTTGTCGATGTGCACACCCACTTCATGCCTGACCGCGTCCTCCGCAAGGTGTGGGCCTACTTCGACTCCGCCGGGCCCCTGATCGGCCGGGAGTGGCCCATCACCTACCGGCAGGCGGAGGACGAACGTGTCGCGCTGCTGCGGGCGTTCGGGGTACGTGCCTTCACCTCGATGCTCTACCCGCACAAGCCCGGCATGGCCGAGTGGCTGAACGGGTGGGCCGCCGGCTTCGCCTCGCGTACCCCCGACTGTCTGCGGACCGCCACGCTCTTTCCCGAGGCGGGAGTCGAGACGTACGTCCGCAGGGCCGTCGAGGGTGGGGCCCGGGTCTTCAAGGCCCACTTCCAGGTGGGGGCCTACGACCCGAACGACCAGCTGCTCGACGGGGCCTGGGGGCTGCTCGCCGAGGCCGGGGTGCCGGTGGTGACGCACTGCGGCTCCGGGCCGGCGCCCGGCAAGCACACCGGGCCCGAGCCCGTGGGCCGGCTGCTCGCGCGCCACCCCGGGCTGCGGCTGGTGGTCGCGCACATGGGGATGCCGGAGTACGGGGACTTCCTCGACCTGGCCGAGCGGTACGGGGAGGTGCGGCTCGACACGACGATGGCGTTCACGGACTTCAGCGAGGCCATGGCCCCCTTCCCCCGCGAGGCCAGGGGGCGGCTGGCGGATCTGGGGGACCGGATCCTGCTCGGGAGCGATTTCCCCAACATTCCGTACCCCTACGTCCACCAGCTGGAGGCCCTGGAAGGGCTCGGACTGGGGGAGGACTGGCTGCGGGCGGTGTGCCACGACAACGGCGCCCGGCTCTTCGGTCTTGCCCGGCAGGCAGGTCCCAGGGGTTTCTCAGGGAATTCATAGGAATCGGCAAGAACCCTCTCACCGGCCCTCCCCAGGGTGAGGACCATGACCGTGATCTCGCCCAGGGGGCGCGCCGAAATGCTCAGGTCGGACGGGAACCCCGTCCGTGTCCTCGTCGTCGACGACGAGGCCTCGCTGACCGAGCTGCTGTCCATGGCCCTGCGGTACGAGGGGTGGGAGGTGCGCAGCGCCGGCGACGGGGCGGGCGCGGTGCGGTCGGCGCGGGAGTTCCGGCCCGACGCGGTGGTGCTCGACGTGATGCTGCCCGACATGGACGGGCTCGCGGTGCTCGGCCGGCTCCGGCGTGAGCTGCCCCAGGTGCCCGTGCTCTTCCTCACGGCGAAGGACGCCGTCGAGGACCGTATCGCCGGGCTGACGGCGGGCGGCGACGACTACGTCACCAAGCCGTTCAGCCTGGAGGAGGTCGTCGCGCGGCTGCGCGGCCTGATCAGGCGCTCCGGCGCCGCCGCCACCCGCAGCGAGTCGCTGCTGGCCGTCGGGGACCTCACCCTGGACGAGGACAGCCACGACGTCGTCCGGGCCGGCCGGTCCATCCACCTCACGGCCACCGAGTTCGAGCTGCTCCGCTACCTCATGCGCAATCCGCGCCGCGTGCTGAGCAAGGCCCAGATACTCGACCGGGTGTGGTCGTACGACTTCGGCGGCCAGGCCAACGTGGTCGAGCTCTACATCTCGTACCTGCGCAGGAAGATCGACGCGGGTCACCCGCCGATGATCCACACCCGGCGCGGCGCCGGATACCTGATCAAGCCCGGCGACCCGGCCGCCGCTCCGCGATGACGGCCGCCACGCGACGGCGCTGGTCGCTGCGGACCCGGCTGGTGGTGTCCGCGGTGTCGCTGATCGCTGTGGTGGCCGCGGTGATCGGGAGCGTCACGACGATCGCGTTCCGTTCGCATCTGTACGACCAGCTGGACACCCAGGTGTCCACCATCGCCGCGCGCGCCGCGGGCCCCCAGGAACGGCCGCCCCGGTCCACCGGTCCCCCGGCGCAGGCGTCCGGCGGGCTGGCGGGCAAGGACCCGTTGAAGGTGGTGACGGGCGGCGGCGCCCCCGTGGGGACCGTCGGCGCGGAGGTGACGGACGCCGGGGCCCTCGGACGGTCGCTGATCAGCACCCAGGAGGAGACCCCGGAGGACCCCCAGGTCACCGACCGGCCGCTGACCGCCGCGCAGACCGCCGCGCTCGCGACCGTCCCGCGCGACGGCGACCCGCACACCGTGACCCTGCCCGGCCGCGGGGACTACCGGGTCCAGTACGTCAGCGGCATCAAGGGCGACTTCCTCGTCGGGGTGCCCCTCAACCCGGTCCGGAACACTCTCAACACGCTGATCGTCGTGGAGGTCTGCGTCACCGTCGCGGGGCTGGCCGCCGCCGGGATCGCGGGTGGTGTCCTCGTCGGGATCGCGCTGCGGCCGCTGCGCCGCGTCGCGACGACCGCCACGCGCGTCTCCGAACTGCCCCTGCACCGGGGGGAGGTGGCTCCGCTCGTACGGGTTCCGGCGGCGGAGGCCGATCCGCGGACGGAAGTCGGGCAGGTGGGGGCCGCCCTCAACCGGATGCTCGGGCATGTCGGGTCCGCGCTGAGGGCCAGGCAGGAGAGCGAGACGCGGGTACGGCAGTTCGTGGCCGACGCGGGCCACGAGTTGCGTACGCCCCTGGCCTCGATCCGGGGGTACGCGGAGCTGACGCGCCGGGGCCGTGAGGAGACCGGCCCGGACACGCGGTACGCGCTGCGGCGGATCGAGGCGGAGGCGGAGCGGATGACCGGGCTGGTGGAGGATCTGCTCCTGCTGGCGCGACTGGACGCCGGACGGCCGCTCTCGTACGGGAGCACTGATCTCTCCCCCTTGGTCGTGGACGCGGTCAGTGACGCGCGCGCGGCCGGCCAGGACCACCACTGGCGGCTGGACCTGCCGGAGCCGGACGACCCGGCCGCCATCGTCCTCGCCGACGGGTCCCGGCTCCACCAGGTGCTCGTCAACCTGCTCGCCAACGCCCGGACGCACACCCCGCCGGGCACGACCGTCACCGCCCGGGTCCGCCGGGAGGACGGGAAGGGCCGGGGTGCGGGCCGCGACGCGTACGTCGGTCCGTGGGTGGTGCTGGAAGTGGAGGACAACGGTCCTGGAGTTCCCCGCTCCCTCCTTCCCCACGTCTTCGAACGCTTCGCGCGCGGCGACGCCTCGCGTTCCCGCGCCGCCGGTTCGACCGGCCTCGGCCTGGCCATCGTCCAGGCGGTGGTCACCGCGCACGGCGGGACCGTGGACGTACGGAGCGTGCCCGGCCGGACCGTGTTCGCCGTACGGCTGCCCGCGCACCCCGGGCAGTCCCCGGATCTCGGCCACACTCCCGACAACAACCACAACCGCAACCACAGCTCACCGACAGGACGCGGGCTCAGCACACGCCGCTGACAGCCGGCCCCGCGTCAGGCGAGCGGTTCGCCGCCGTCGACCGACAGCGAGACACCTGTCAGGAAGGTGTTGGTCATCGCGAAGACGACGGCGTCCGCGATGTCCTCCGCGGTGCCGATCCGCCGCGCCGGGTTGTGCGCGCTCCTGTCGGCGAACAGCGCGGCCTTCTTCTCCTCGCCCAAGGCGTCGTACGCCCCCGTGTCGACGATCCCCGGCGAGATGGCGTTGACCCGTACGGGAGCCAGTTCCACGGCGAGGGCCTTGGCGATCACATCCGCCGCCCCGTTGGTGGCGGCGACGGCCAGCATGCCGGGAACGGGCTTGATGGCCGTGGCGCCGGAGAAGAGGGTGAGGGAGCCACCCTCGCGGATCCGGTCACGGAAATGCTTGGCGAGGATGATCGGCCCGATCGCCTTTGTCGCGAAGGACAGCCGGAGGATCTCGGGGGAGAGCGCGTCGATGGTGCCCCGGGCCCGGGCCGAGGCGGTCGACACGATGTGGTCGACCTCTCCGAGCCGTTCGGCCAGGGCGACGACCGACTGCTCGTCCGTGAGGTCCACCGTCTCCGGGGTGACTCCCGGGTCGTTGTACGCCTTCGCGAGGCTCTCCTCGTCGCGTCCGGCGACCACGACCCGTGCGCCGGCCTCCCGGGCCGCCAGCGTCACCGCGCGGGCGATACCGCTGCCGCGCCCGACCACAAGGACCGTCTTGTCCTGGAGTGTTGATTTCATCGCTTGTCTCCGTATCGCGTCTGTCACGTCTGTTCCGTGGCGCGGGGAATTCCCGGGGTTACGGTTTCTCCACCTCGGCCACGTCGAGTCCGCGATCGGCACCGTGCGGGATGACCGTCTGGCCGGGCTCCAGCTCCAGGCGCGTACCGTCCAGGTGGACCGCGATCTTGTCCGGCTCGAAGGACACGAGATCGTCGACGCGGCGCACCTCGTCGTAGGCGTGGCGGTAGGACCAGGCGGCGCCTTCGGTGCCGCCGATCTCGTAGTAGTCCGCGAGTCCCTTGTACGGGCAGAAGGTCTGGCCCTCGACGGGCGTGAGGGCGTCCTCGTCGATGTCGGCCCGGGGCACGTACCAGCGCGGCGCGAAGCCGGACTCGTACAGCACGACGGGCCGCCGGGTGTTCGCCACCACCCGGTCGCCGTCCCGTACTTCGAGGTGCCGCGAGGAGTCGCGGATGTCGATCCGGTGGTACGCGTCCGCCGCGTGGCCGAGGATCCGTTCGTCCTCTTCGTAGAAGGCGTCCATGGCACGCCAGGCGAACGCCACCCGGTCCTCGAACTCCCCGGCGTACGCGGGCAGTTCCGTGTGCCGCCAGGCGGCGCGCGGGGTCTTCCGGTCCTTTCCGTGGACCGTGTACCAGGTCGTGGTGCCCAGTTCGCGGTGCCGGGTGGTCAGTTGGCCCGCTTCCAGGACACCGTGCTCCACCGCGCCGAGCGGGAAATACGCCACCGGATACCTGCCGGGTTCGTGCAGGAGAATCACGTCCTCGCTCTCCGCTATGCACTCGCCGGAGAATCGGACCCGCATCCTGCGGCGGAGCCGTTCCGCGAACAGCAGCCTCTCGGGCAAGGGTTCGGGTGTGAGGAACCTGCCGATCGAATGCGGTGCGAGAGGCCCCTGCTGCCATGCCAGACCCATGACGATTCCTTCTTCCACTGATGGCTCTGCGGGCGGATATGCGCGTGCCTCGGACCTTCCATCGTAGATCTCCTCCCGGCCCATTGCCGAGGTCGGAGGTCATGCGGGAAATCTTGGCTTTCCCTCGGGAAAACGCATGATCCAGAAGCGGCGGTCGGCAAATTCGCTCGTTAGGCTGGGAGGACACGCTCAAGGGAGGAAGCCATGGCTCTCTCGTTGAAAGGGCGGACCGTGCTCGTCATCGGCCGGGGGAGTGGAATCGCCCGGGCCGTCGTCCTCGCCGCGCGGTCCGAGGGAGCGAACGTCGTGGTGGCGGGGCGGAGCCGGGAAGCGCTGCGGGACGCGTACGACGATCCGGGGATCGAGGTGGAGGACGTCGACCTCAACGACGACGCGAGCATCGCCGCCCTCGCGGAGCGGCTGGGCGAGATCGACCACCTGGTGTCGACCGCCTCGGCCCGCGCCCGCGGTCACCTGGCGGAACTCGACCGCGGGGCGGTCCTGCATTCGTTCGACACCAAGGTCGTCGGGCCGATCATGCTCGCCAAGTATTTCTCCGGACGGATCGCGGAGGGGGGTTCCTTCACGCTCTTCTCCGGTGTGGCCGCGTTCAAGCCGGTGATCGGCTACCTCGGCGTCGCCGCCACCAACGGAGCCGCCGATTTCCTGACGCGGTCCCTCGCCCTTGAAATGGGGCCGGTCAGGGTCAACGCCATCTCGCCGGGTGTCATCGACACCGGGATCTGGGACTCCTTGGGCGAAGAAGAGAAGAAAGCCTATTTCGCAAACCTCCGGACGAGAAATCCAGCCCGCCGTATCGGCACGGTGGACGACATTTCCGCCGCGGTTCTTTTCGCCATGACAAACGCTTCGCTGACAGGTGTGACTCTCCGCGTCGACGGTGGAGAGCCTCTCACCTGAGGCGCCACCCCGAAGGGGCCATCATGAACGTTGTTCACCATCGTTACGCGACCGTCCAGGGGCACCAGATCTTCTACCGGGAGGCGGGACCCGCCGACGCCCCCGCACTTGTCCTGCTGCACGGTTTCCCGACCAGCTCGTACATGTTCCGCGACCTGATTCCGAAGCTGGCCGACCGGTACCACGTCATCGCGCCGGACCACCTCGGCTTCGGCCTGTCCGACGCGCCGGCCGCCGACCGGTTCGACTACACCTTCGACGCGCTGACCGCGCTCACCAAGGGCCTGCTCGACCAGCTCGGCGTCACCCGCTACGCCCTCTACGTCCAGGACTACGGCGCCCCCATCGGCTGGCGCCTGGCGCTCGGCGAGCCGGACGCGATCACCGCGATCGTCAGCCAGAGCGGCAACGCCTACGACAGCGGCTTCGTCGAGGCGTTCTGGAAGGCCGTGTGGGACTACCAGCGGGAGCAGACCGAGGAGACCGAGGCGGCGATCCGTGGCGCCTTCACCCTCGACCTCATCAAGTGGCAGTACGTCACGGGCGTCCCGGACGAGACGGTCGTCAGCCCCGACGCCTGGTACCACGACCACCACCTGATCTCCCGGCCGGGCAACGACCTCGTCCAGCTCGCCCTGTTCCGCGACTACGCCACCAACTCGCCCCTCTACCCGAGCGTCCACGCGTACTTCCGCGAACACAGGCCGCCGCTCCTCGCGGTCTGGGGCAAGAACGACCCGATCTTCGGTCCCCCCGGGGCGGAGTCGTTCCGGGAGGACCTTCCCGACGCCCGGATCCACCTGCTCGACGGCGGGCACTTCCTGCTCGAAAGCCGTCTGGACGAGGCCGCCGGGCTCATCCACTCGTTCCTGGATGACGTCGACCCCAAGCCGTAACACCTCTCACGCAAGGCCATCACACCACTCACGCAAGGAAGTCGAAGAGATGAACCACACCTCGGCGGCCCCCGACCGCGCGCCGTCCGTGATCCTCGCCCACGGCGCCTGGGCGGACGGATCGAGCTGGAGCAAGGTGATCACCCGGCTGACATCGCACGGCATCCGGACCCTGGCCGCCCCGCTGCCGCTCTCCTCGCCGCAGGACGACCTGGCAGCGCTGGAACGGACACTTGAGCGCACCGAAGGCCCGGTGGTCCTGGTCGGTCACGCCTACGCCGGAGCCGTCATCGGCGCGACCCGGAACGACCGGGTGGCCGGACTGGTGTACGTCGCCGCGCTCACCCCCGACGAGGGCGAGACGGTGGCCGACGTCTACTACCGGGACCAACCGCACCCGAAGGCACCGACGTTGGCCCCGGACGCCGACGGATACATATGGCTCCCCGAGACCGCGTTCGGCGACGCCTTCGCCCCGGACGCCACCGACGAGGAACGCGCCCTGCTCGCCGCCGTCCAGCGGCCGATCGCGGGCGCCTGCATCAGCACCCCCGTCGGCCGCCCGCTCTGGCGGGACCGGCCGAGCTGGTACCTCGTCGCCGAGCGGGACCGCATGATCCCCACCGGCACCCAGCGCTTCATGGCGGAGAGGATGAACGCCGACGTACGGTCAGGACCCACCGACCACTCCCCGCTCGTCACCGCCCCCGGAGCCGTCACCGACCTGATCCTGGAAGCCGTCCGCGCGGTCCGTCCCGGCCGGCAGTCCCTGGTTCCGTAGATCCCTCAGGAAGAGGGCGACCAGGGCGTCCGAGGGAACGGTCGTGATCGCGACAACCGCGCGGCGGACCGGCGGGTCGAAACGCACCACCGCTCCGGCGGGCCGTACGGCGAGCGCCGACGCGGGGACGATCGAAACGCCCATCCCCGCCCCGGCCAGCTGGGCCGCGGTGCGGGGACTGCGCGTACGGAGCACGGGACTGAGCGAGACCTGGTGCGAGGAGACGAACCGGTCCACCCAGGCGGCGTTGCCGTTGTCACTCGTGTAGTGGACGAAGGGTTCGCCGGCCAGGTCCTCCACGCGTACGGAGGACCGGCCGGCGAAGCGGTGCTCCTCGGGGCATACGACGAGCATCTCCTCGTCCCCCAGCCGCTCGACGTGCGCCGTGGTGCCGGTCGGCTCGGGACCGACGACGATGTCCGCCTCCCCCGCCATCAGGATCTCCACCATCGCGTCCGTACTGGTGAACTCCATGAGGTCGATCCGCACCTCGGGCCGCCGGGAACGCCAGCGCCGCAGCAGGGAGACCAGCAGCCAGACGGTCATCGTCTCGGCACAGGCGAGCCGGATCCGCCCGGCCCGCCCGGCGGCCACGTCCCGGCCGGCCTCCACGGCACGTTCCGCCGCCTTCAGGGCGATACGGGCGTCGATCGCGGCGGCCCGGCCTGCGGCGGTCAGCCGTACACCCCGGGACAGCCGTTCCACCACCGGGGTGTCGAGTTCCCGCTCCAGGGCCGCGATCTGATGGGACAGAGCGGGCTGTGACAGGTGAAGGGCCGCCGCGGCCCTGGTCACAGACCCCTCGTCGACGAGTGCGACCAGACACTCCAGCGCGCGCAAAGTAGCCATCCGGTCAATCTAGTCAGACCACTCCCGGATGCCGCGGTGGAGCCGCGCCGGGCGGGGAACGCGGACAAGGCAGGCCGCGCACGCAGGGCAGACTCTTCGCCCACGGCGGCATAGCATCGCCCTCGGCGGACATTCCGGGTGCCGGTGGGCGGTATCCGGCGGTCGGCACCGCCAGGGGGCCGCGCGGCCACCCGGCCGGACGGAACCGAGGAGGCTCAGCCATGGCGTCGGAAGCCGACAGCCCGAAGCGTCCGCCCAGGACCAGCGTCTGGCTGGACGGGAAACCGGTGACCAGGCCCCGCAGGGCGGACCGTGGCGACCGCGCGGAGCCGGCGGCCGGGGAAGCGAAAAGCACCACCACCGCGACCAGGTCCGGTACCGACCAGCCCCCGCCCCTCGACCGCGACCGCATCACCGCGGTCTCGGTACGGCTCCTCGACGCCGAGGGCTCCGCGAAGTTCTCCATGCGGCGGCTGGCGGGCGAGTTGGGCGTCACCGCCATGTCCCTCTACTGGTACGTGGACACCAAGGACGACCTGCTCGAACTCGCCCTGGACGCCGTCTTCGGCGAGGTCCGCGTGCCCGACCTGACGGACGAGACCGCCGACTGGCGCGACCAGCTGCGCGAACTGGCCGTCAGCTACCGGACCGTGCTCGTACGCCACCCCTGGGTCTCCCCGCTCATCGGCAAGTACCTGAACATCGGCCCGGGTTCGCGGGCCTTCTCGTCGGCCGTCCTCGCCGTCATGGGCAGGACGGGCCTGGCTCCGTACGGCCGGATGGGCGCGGTCTCCGCGGTCTTCCAGTTCGTGTACGGATTCGGCACGATCGAGGGCCACTTCGTCCAGCGGTGCGCGGAGGCGGGCCTGACCCAGGACGAGTACCACCGGCACGCCATGGGGACCATCCACGAACAGCCGGATTTCAAGCGGGCGTTCAGGAACACCGAGGAGCTGATGGGCGCGCGCGGCAGCGAGACGGTCGAGGAGATGCGCGAGCGGGACTTCACCTTCGCGCTCGACCTCATGATCGCGGGCATCGAGGCGATGCGGGAGCGCGGCTGACGAGAAACCCTGCCCCCCGCACCGGCCGTCGGTTAGTGTCACCGCCAACTGATCGCGGGGGCGGGGGAGTCATGCTCGGACGGTGGTACACGGCGCTCGGCGTCAACCTGCTGCTCGGCGTGCCCGCCGTCGTCCCGATCTATCTGCTCTACTACACCGTCGCGACCTGGGTGGACCCGGCGCCGGAGGAGAATGACGGTTTCGGCGTCGTCCTCCTCGCCTCCGGACTTCCCGCCGCCGCCTGCGCCTTCCTCTGGTGGCTGGCCAACCGACCGCTCGCCCACCGCACCCGGCTGCGCCCGGCCCCGTACTGGGGACTCAGCCTTCTCGGCACCTTCGCTCCCACCGCCACCCTTATCGGCATCGGTATCGCGACGTAGTGACGTAGTACTGAGTCCCCCCGGAGTCCTCAACCGCCCCCAACCGCCCCCACCCGTCCCCTACGACACCAGCCGCGCCGGGAAGCCGCCCGTGGCGATCGGGCTCCACCGCTCCGGAGTCACCCGGATGATCGACTTGCCCTGCTTCACCATCGCCGCGCGGTATTCGTCCCAGTCCGGGTGCTCCCCCGCGATGTTCCGGTAGTACTCCACCAGCGGCTCGACCGACTCCGGGGAGTCGATCACCTCGGCCGCGCCGTCCACCTGCACCCAGGGGCCGCTCCAGTCGTCCGACAGGACGAGCACGCTCACCCGCTCGTCCCGCTTCGCGTTCCGCGTCTTCGCCCGCTCCGGGTACGTGGACACCACGATCCGGCCCGAGTTGTCGACGCCGCACGCGAGCGGCGAGCCCTGCGGGCGCCCGTCCGCGCGTGTGGTGAGGAGGATCGCGCGGTGCCTGGGCCGTACGAACTCCAGCAGCCCGGCCAGGTCCACGGTCGTATTCGTTGCGATGTTCGGTGCCATGGGGCCGAGCCTACGACTCCGCGCCCGGCACGCTCTCCCCCCGCACCGCCTGCACCTCCAACTCCACCCGCAGCGTGGTCCCGATCATCGCGACGCCCGCCTGGACGACCTGGTTGTAGTTCATGGCGAAGTCCTCCCGCCGCAGCTCCGCCGTCGCCCGGAAGGCCGCCCGCCGCCCGCCCCACGGATCGGGGCCCGCCCCCAGGTAGCCTAGGTCGAGACCGACCTCCCGTACGACTCCGTGCAACGCCAGTTCACCGTGCACGGTCCAGCGGTCGGGGCCCGCCGGGGTCAGGGCCGTACTCCGGTACGTGATCTCCGGGAACCGCTCCACGTCCAGGAAGTCCGGCGACCTGAGGTGCTTGTCCCGCAGGGTGTTGCCGGTGTCGATGCTCGCCGCGGCGATGACCGCGTCGACCCGGGAGCCGGCGTACGAGCCCCCCGACTCCACGATCTCGATCCGGCCGCCGAACTCCTTGAACCGCCCGCGCACGCTGGAGATCCCGAGGTGCTGGGCCACCGCGCCCACCGACGAATGCGCCGGGTCGAGGCTCCAGACACCCGGCGCGGGCAGCTCGGTGCCGTTCTGCCGGGCCAGGACCACCGTGCCGACCTCCGCCCTGCCGCTCGCCGTCACGAGTGCGGTGGAGGCGACGGGGGCGTACCCGAGTGCCGTCACGATCACGGTGTACGGACCGGGCGCGAGCGGGACGTCCGCCCGCACCGACCCGTCCTCGCCCGCCGCCGCCCTCAGCACCTGCGCGCCGGTCGTGTCGGTCATGGTCACGACCGCGTGCGGGAGCGCCCAGCCGTCCCGTGTCCGTACCTGTCCGCGAAGCCCCATCGTGCCTCTCACCTCTTTCGTCCCTCTGCCGCGTGCAACCAGGTGCCCGACTACGCGCCCGGGTGGGCCAGTTCGATGTCGTGTCCCTCGACCCCGCGCCCCGCCACCGTCAACGAGCCCGCCACCGGCGCGTATCCGGTCGCGATGACCGTGTACTCGCCCGCGTCGAGGTCGGCGAAGGCGTACGCCCCGTCGTCCCCGGTCGTCGCGGTGGCCACCACGTTCCCCGCCGCGTCGACGAGCGTCACCCGCGCGTCGGGCAGCGGGCGGCGGGCGCTGCCCGCCCGTACCGTCCCCTGTACCAGGGCGCCGGACCGGAGGACCGCCTCGATACGGGTGATCCCGTGGCCGCCTATCTCCACCGGCAGGGCCAGCGGCCGGAAGCCGGACGCGTTCACCGCGACGGTCACCGGGCCCGGCACCAGCTCGCCGAAGGCGAACTCGCCCCGCTCGGTGGACTTCCCGGTGGTCAGTACGTCGCCGCGCACGTCGGCCACGATCACCATGGCGCCCTCGACGGGCAGCCCGCCGTCCGCGCTGATCACGGTCCCGGTGAGACCGCTCGTACCGGACAGCAGGATGTCGTACCCGACCGGCTCCTCACCGACCACCACCGTGGAGGCCTGCGGCTGGAAGCCGTCGGCGGAGGCGATCAGGACGTACGAGCCGGAGCCCGGCGCGTGCAGGAGGTAGGAGCCGTCGGGCTCGGCGACCGAGCGGGCCAACTGGCTGCCGCCCAGGGAGATCAGGGTGACGGCGGCGGCGGGCACCGCGGTGCCTTCGGCGCCCCGCACGACACCGCGTACGGCGATGCCCTGCGGTTCCGGAGCCGGAGCCGTAGCCGGAGCCGTAGCCGTATCCGTGTCCGGAGCGATTTCCGGAGTTGTACGCGAATCCGTACCCGGAGCCACCTCGGAAGCCACCTCCGGAGCCGTATCCGAAGCCCCACCGGGACCCGGCGCCGCCCCCTCCCCGCCCGCCTTCGTCCTCAGCGCGACCTCCTTGATGAACAGCGTCGCCAGGAAGGCCAGCAGCGCCGCCGGCGCCGCGAACAGGAAGACGTCACCCACGCCATGGCCGTACGCGCTCTCCATGACGTTCCGCAGCGGTACGGGCAGGGCCGACAGATCAGGGATCGCCCCGCCCCCCGTCCCCGCGTGCCCCAGCGCCGCGCCCTGCGGCCCGAGGTCGGCCAGCCCGTCCTTCACGTAGTGCGTGATACGGCTGCCGAGCACCGCGCCCAGCGCCGAGACCCCGACCGCACCACCGAGGGAGCGGAAGAAGGTGACGGTCGAGCTGGCGGCGCCGAGGTCCTTGGCGGTGACCTGGTTCTGCGTCGAGAGGACCAGGTTCTGCATCATCATGCCGATGCCGAGGCCCATCAGCGCCATGTAGATCGCGATGTGCCAGTACGGGGTGTCCACCCGGATCGTGCCGAGCAGCCCGAGCCCCGCCGTCAGCAGCGCCCCGCCGCTGACGAGCCACGCCTTCCAGCGCCCCGTCCGGGTGATGACCTGCCCGGAGACGGTGGAGGAGAGGGCGAGGCCGCCGATCATCGGGATGGTCATGAGGCCGGACATCGTCGGGGACTTGTCGCGGGCGAGCTGGAAGTACTGGCTGAAGAACACCGTGCCCGTGAACATCCCGATCCCGACGAAGAGCGACGCGATCGAGGCCAGGGTGATGGTGCGGTTACGGAACAGGCGCAGCGGGATGATGGGCTCGCGCGCCCTGGACTCCACGAGGACGAAGAGCGCGCCGAGCACGAGCGAGCCGCCGACCATGACGTACGACTGCCAGGAGGCCCACTCGTACTTGCTGCCGGCGAAGGTGACCCAGATCAGCAGCAGCGAGACGGCGGCCGTGATGAAGAACGCGCCCGACCAGTCGACCTTCACCTCACGCTTGACGACCGGCAGCTTGAGCGTCTTCTGGAGCACGACCAGGGCGAGGACGGCGAACGGCACGCCCACGTAGAAGCACCAGCGCCAGCCCAGCCAGCTGGTGTCGGTGATGACTCCGCCGAGCAGCGGGCCCCCGACGGTCGCGACGGCGAAGGTGGCGCCGAGGTAGCCGCTGTAGCGGCCGCGCTCGCGCGGGGCGATCATCGCGGCCATGACGATCTGGGAGAGGGCGGAGAGACCGCCGACGCCGATGCCCTGGAAGACGCGGCAGATGATCAGCATCCCGGCGCTCTGCGAGAGGCCGGCGACCATCGAACCCGTCACATAGATGACCAGGGCTATCTGGACCAGCAGCTTCTTGCTGAAGAGGTCGGAGAGCTTGCCCCACAGGGGGGTGGTGGCCGTCATCGCCAGCAGCGAGGCGGTGACCACCCAGCTGTACGCGCTCTGGCCGCCGCCGAGGTCGGAGACGATCTCGGGGAGCGCGTTGGTGACGATCGTCGAGGAGAGGATCGCGACGAAGAGACCCAGGAGGAGCCCGGAGAGCGCCTCCATGATCTGACGGTGTGTCATGGGAGCGCCCGTCACGGGGGCGGGTTCGCCGCCACGCTTGGCGTGGCCGCCCCGCACACCGGTCGGTGTGGTCGTAGCCATGGAATTCCTTGTCCTGTGTCCTGTGTCGTCTGTCGTCCTGGACGCTCTCGCGTCAGAAGCTGTCGCGCGGCGGGCCGGGTCGGAAGCTGTCGCGCGGCGGGTCGGGTGAGAAGCTCTCGCGCAGCCGGTCGAGCAGGGCGCCGAGCCGGCCGACGTCGTCGTCGGTCCAGTCGGCGAGCGCGTACGCGAACGTCTCGGTCGTCCGCCGCGTCAGCTCGTCCAGCAGCAGGTGACCCGCCGGGGTCAGCCGCAGGATCCGCGAGCGCCTGTCCGCGGGGTCGGGGGACCGGGCGAGCCAGCCGCGCCGGGCGGCGTGGGCCACGTGCCTGCTGGTGACCGACATGTCGACCGCCAGCAGCTCGGCGAGGCGGCTCATCCGCATCTCGCCGTACCGGTCCAGCGTGGTCAGTACGGCGGCGCAGCCACCCGGGCAGTCGGCGGGCAGAGTCCGTGCCAGACCTCGTTTGACGACCCCGATGGCGCTGAGTTGCCGGGCCAGCTCCGCGTACCGACTCCGTGCGGCCATCGGCCCCGCCCTCCCCGCCGTCTTCCCGCCGTCCGAACGGTCGCCCCTCCCTATCTTGTTGCTTGGGGCAACCATAGAACTGTAGAAGCAGTTGGTTGCTACAGGCAAATGAAAGCGGGCCGAGAGGGGTAAAGGAACCCAAAAGGCTTGGCAGGGCACGGGTCAACGACGGGCGCGAGAGGACGCCGGGGGCCCCGGAGGCGTCACCGGGGCGGATTCACGGCGATCGGCGGTGGGCCCGGGGTTGGGCGGGGTGCGCGCGTTCGCTAGGGTCCTGCCCCATGGCACACAACCCCCATGCCCCGCAGGGACCCGAGGGAAATCCCGACCCCGCGGGCAGCACTCAGATGTTCCGCGCGTTTGTCGACGACGGTGAGCCGGAGCGCCGGCAGGCACCTCAGCAGCAGAGCGGGCCGAAGGTCGGACTGATCGTCGGCGTCGTCGCGGTGGTCGTCGTCCTGGCCGTGGTGGCCTGGCTGGCCTTCGGCTGAGCCCACAGGGCCGTCCCCCGAGGGCGGCGGCAGCGAAGCCTGTGACGTCCGATGTCCTGTCCGCTGATTCTTCGACTGATGCTTCGTCACCGCGGAACCCCGCCCGGAAATCCGGACACGAGGGCGGGGTCCGCCGGCGTCAGTCCGAGATCAGGCCTTCCCGCAACTGCGCGAGCGTACGGGTCAGAAGGCGCGAGACGTGCATCTGGGAGATGCCCACCTCTTCGCCGATCTGCGACTGGGTCATGTTCGCGAAGAACCGCAGCATGATGATCTGCCGCTCGCGGGGTGGGAGTTTGGCGAGGAGCGGCTTGAGCGACTCGCGGTACTCCACCCCCTCCAGCGCCATGTCCTCGTAGCCGAGCCGGTCCGCGAGCGAACCCTCGCCGCCGTCGTCCTCCGGGGAGGGCGAGTCCAGCGAGGAGGCGGTGTACGCGTTCCCGACGGCGAGGCCGTCGACGACGTCCTCCTCCGACACCCCGAGCACCACGGCCAGTTCGGGCACGGTCGGGGAGCGGTCCAGCTTCTGCGCCAGCTCGTCGCTGGCCTTCGTCAGCGCGAGGCGCAGCTCCTGGAGCCGGCGCGGGACGCGTACCGACCACGACGTGTCGCGGAAGAAGCGCTTGATCTCGCCCACGACCGTCGGCATCGCGAACGTCGGGAATTCCACGCCCCGTTCGCAGTCGAACCGGTCGATCGCCTTGATCAGGCCGATCGTGCCGACCTGGACGATGTCCTCCATCGGCTCGTTGCGGCTGCGGAACCGCGCCGCCGCGTACCGCACCAGCGGCAGGTTGAGCTCGATGAGGGTGTCCCGTACGTAGGTGCGCTCCGGGCTGTCCTGGTCGAGCACGGCGAGCCGCAGGAACAGGGAGCGGGACAGAGTGCGGGTGTCGATGGCTTCCGGCTGGGACACCCGCGGCTGGATCACGGCCACGGTGTCGAGCACGGTGTCGAGAGCCTCGGGCGCGGGAGCGCTCTTTGTGAGCGTGAGCACCTTCGAGCTGCCCTGTTCTACGGACATGCCACCCCCTTGAGGTCGCGGACGGTCGCGGCGGCCGCTCCCGTCGGAGGAACGCAGCCTCCACCTGAATACCGGCGGTGGGGCTGCGGCAAACGCGGTTCCAGCAGAATGTCACATGTCGGCAACACGCTGTAGTGACATGTCGACAAGTAAGGGTGACGTCTGCGCAGGAAAGAGGGGGTGTGGGGCTTTTCCGGGAGGCGCGCGGGACAAAAGGCGGGGAAGCGCGAAAGTACCCCCGCGAGCTACGCCTCGATCCGATTTGCGGATCGCAGCCGGGCAAAGCTTCGGGCAAGAAGCCTTGACACATGCATCTGGGAGACGCCCAATTCCTGACTGATCTGCGACTGCGTCAGATTGTTGTAATAGCGCAGCATCAGGATCCGCTGTTCCCGCTCGGGAAGTTGTACGAGGAGATGGCGTACGAGGTCGCGGTGCTCGACCCCGGCCAGCGCCGGGTCCTCGTAGCCGAGCCGGTCCAGCAGGCCGGGCAGTCCGTCGCCCTCCTGGGCGGCCTCCAGGGAGGTCGCGTGGTACGAGCGGCCCGCCTCGATGCAGGCGAGGACCTCCTCCTCGGAGATCTTCAGCCGCTCCGCGATCTCGGCGGTGGTGGGGGTGCGGCCGTGAGCCGTCGTCAGGTCCTCGGTGGCGCCGGTGACCTGGACCCACAGCTCGTGCAGCCGGCGCGGGACGTGCACGGTCCGTACGTTGTCGCGGAAGTAGCGTTTGATCTCGCCGACGACGGTCGGCATCGCGAAGGTCGGGAACTGCACCCCGCGCTCGGGGTCGAACCGGTCGATGGCGTTGATCAGACCGATCGTGCCGACCTGGACGACGTCCTCCATCGGTTCGTTACGGCTCCGGAAGCGCGCGGCGGCGTACCGCACCAGGGGCAGGTTGGCCTCGATGAGCGCTCCGCGCACGCGGCTGTGCTCGCGGGTGCCCGGTTCGAGGTCCTTGAGCTGGGCGAAGAGGAGCTGCGTCAGGGCGCGGGTGTCGGCGCCACGGCTCTGGGCGGTGGTGGGGCGGGACTCGGTGTCGGGTCTGGGTTCGAGGGGGGGCTCGGGCACGTGTTCGGGGCGGGGCTCGCTCCCGACCCGTGGTCCGGTCTCGTTCTGGGGCGGCACTTGAGGCGTAGTACTGGCCGGCACGGTCACGCCACCCCTTTGCGGTCGACTACGGTCAACTCATCCGTCAAAAGCGGTCATAGCATCACAAGACATGTGCACTGTGTGCAAGCACCCGATAACACCGTGTTGACGGCAAGTTGGGGTAATAAACCCAAAAGCCCCACACCGGAGAGGTGTGGGGCAGGGGGAGCGGAGGCTCAGAACTCGTAGTCGGCGATCACCCAGGTGGCGAATTCGCGCCACTGCGCGACGGCCGCCTGATGGGCGGGGTGGTCGGCGTACCGCTGGAGCGCATCGCGGTCCGCCACGGCCGAGTTGATGGCGAAGTCGTAGGCGATGGGCCGGTCGCTGATGTTCCAGGCGCACTCCCAGGACGTCAGCTCGGCGACCTGCCCGCCCAGCTCCTCGAAGGCCTTCGCCCCGGCGATCGCGCGGGGCTCGTCACGCGAGACACCCTCGTTGAGCTTGAAGAGGACCAGGTGGCGGATCAAGGGGCACTCCTAGGGGTGCGGCGGGGTGCGGCGGGTACGGCGGCGCTACTGGACGAGCTCCGTCATGAACGTACCGACGCTCTTCGCGGCGCTCGAAATGCCCTCGAACCCTACCTGGACGAGATCCGCGGCCCGTTCCGGGGATTTGACGATCGTGAAGAGCACGAAGACGGTGACCGCGTAGAACACGATCTTTCTCGTTTGCGCCATTCCCCACTGCCTCCCCAGCCGCGTCCACGGGCCGCCCCCTGTGCGGTCGCGAGAGTCTAACCGTATGAACGCCGATGTTCGGAGGGTGTTCGAGCGTCGCGTCCGTACGTCCGGCCCGGGGCGGGGGAAGAGGCCCGGCAAAGGCACGCCAATCCAGCCGAAAACAAACGAACACCCTATATATCAACAACATACCGATCATATATTGACCTTCGGGGTAAATTCGGCGGAGGGGGAACGCGCTCGGCGAGAGGAAGCCATGCCCACCCGTCCCTTCCGTTTCGGCGTCAGCCTGCTGACCCCCGGATCGCGCTCCGCCTGGCAGGCCCGGGTCCGGCAGGCCGGGGATCTTGGCTACGACGTCCTCCAGGTGCCCGACCACCTGGGCATGCCGGCGCCGTTCCCCGCCCTGGTCTCCGCCCGCCGAGGCGACCACCACGATGCGGGTGGGCACCCTCGTCCTCAACACCGGTTTCTACCGGCCCGCCGTCCTGGTCCGGGACGTCGCCCACACCGACCAGCTCACGGAGGGCCGGCTGGAACTGGGCCTGGGCGCCGGTTACCTGGCCGCCGAGTTCGAGGCCGCCGAACTGCCGTTCCCCGCCCCGGGCCGGCGGATCGACCATCTCACGCACACGGTCGCCGAACTGCGCAGGCTGTTCGCCTCCGAGCAGCACCTGCCCCCCGTACACCAGCGCCCGGGCCCACCGCTCCTGCTGGGCGGCGTCGGTGACCGCATGCTCCGGCTGGCCGCGAAGGAGGCCGACATCGTCGGTTTCCCGGTCATGTCGATCGCCACGCCACCGGGCGGAGACCCCCGGGAGGTCCTGGCGGAACGGATCGAGTTCGTACGGACCGAGGCGGGCGCCCGCTTCGCCGGCCTGGAGCTGAACCTGTTCGTCTCCGCGGTGGTCCTGGCCGACCCGGCCGAGGCGGACCTGACGACGATGCGCCGCATCGCCCCCACCCTGACGGACGAACAGATCCTCCGGATGCCCAACGTCCTGGTCGGCTCGGAACGCCAGATCGCCGACACCCTGACCGGCTACCGCGAGACGTACGGCCTGACCTACTTCTCCGTACTGGAAGCACACATGACGGACTTCGCGAGGGTCATCGCCCACCTGCGCTGAACCGCCCTGCGCTGAACCGCCCTGCGCTGAACCGCCCCGCGCTGAGCCGGTCCACGTCCGGAGGGATCAGACGCGGACCCACTCCACGGGACTGCCGCGATCGACGGACGCGGCATGGCAGAGCTTCGGGATGTGGGAACCGTCGGTGGAGGCAACCTTCATCGGTCCGCTCGAACATGCCGCCGTGGCGACCACGAGCGCGTCGACGACGTTCTCGTGACCGTCGAGGCCGGCGTCCTCCAGCAGTTGTGCCGCACGGTCGGCGATGAACTCGGTCGCGGGAATGACGGTGAGCCGGGAGCGGAGCCAGCGCAGGTGGTTCGCCGCCTGTCCGGTGCGGCGGACCTCGGCGATGCTGACGGTGGAGATCGCGGCCGCGTATCCCTCGGCTTCGGCGACCTTGAGCATCAGGGTCATCCCGCGGTCCCGTTCGGCCAGCAGGGACAGTGGCTGTGCGTCGAGGATGAGGAGGGCGCGCGGAAACGCCGCGGTCACTCGCCGTGCCATGCGCGGCGGGCCTCCTCGATCTCTTCGGATGTGAACGAGCCGTGCTCGTCCTCGTACGCCTCGACGATTTCCCTGGTCTTGGTCAGGGCGAGGGCGTGTTCGACGGCGTCGGAGACGAAGCGCGAGAACCCGCGCGCGCCTGTGCGGGCTTCGACCTCGCGGGCCAGCGACCTGGGGATGGTGACCGACTTCTTGACGGTGGTCTCGTCCGGGGGTGCGTGCTCGATGGCCATGCCCGCATTATCCCACTAGGAGTAGGACTTTTGTCCAGTCGAGTGGAGGTGTCCCTGATGGCCTCCTGGTACGGGGTGACAGACCGGCCCGACGATGGACACCGGAGCCGCCGGGGCGCTCGTACGCGCCCGGCGAGGTGGCGGAGGCGGCCACGCGGCCTGTCCCTCGTCCGGCCTAGTACACGACCTGGCACTGATCCATGAGCCGTGCGACCACGCTGAAGGTGGCCAACTGCTCCAGCGCCTCTTGCTCCGCCAAGTCGCCTGTTTCGTGGGCGGCGGGGTTTCGGAGCGCGGAGTAGGCCCCTTGGCCTAGTTGCAGGGCGCCACGTTGGCGTGTCTGGACCCCGGGGTCGGATTGATCACCAGGGATCCGCAGCCGCGGTTTACCCGGCTCGGGGGCCTTGTCGCTCAGGGCCTCTTGGACGAGCTTGGCATCCGATACGTCACGCCGGCCCAGCTTGTTCTGAAGGCGGGCGTTGATCGACGTCGCGGCGGCGTGGACTGCGGCCCGGTAGTGCTCGGACTCCCAGAAGGTGCGCGCGGCGTCCCACACCCACGGGTGGAGCTGGTCGGCGTGCAGGGCGGGGGTGTCTGGCGTCAGGCGGATCGCCCACTCGTCCATGTCGGCGAGTATTCCGAGGCCACGACGAACCTGGCTTACGGCAGCGTGCCGTCCACTCCCGCTCTCGACGTTAAAGTCCGCCACGAGCGCGGGGTCGAGGCGACTGAGAATCTTCCTGACCGTGGGCTCCGCCTTGATCATCTCCGTGCGAAGCCCCGGAAGCTCAGGATTGGCCGGGCGTGGCCGTTCGGAGAGCGAGAGCGCGTCGGGCGAAGGTCCGCTTGCCGTCACGTACTTGGTCACAAGCGCATCAAACGCCTCGAGCCGTTGCTGCATCCAGTCACGATCCACGCAAGCAGGGTAGAGGTGGACGGACAGGTCAACAGCAAGATTTCCACTCCGAGGTGACCAACTGGGATGGAAGCCGAAGAGGCGCCCGGTTCATAGAACCGGGCGCCTCTCCATATCTGCGGTAGCGGAGGGATTTGAACCCTCGGTGAGTTTCCCCACACTCGCTTTCGAGGTCTGTTCGTGCTGGTCAGAGCCGTGTTCGCCGCCGTTCATCTCCGTTCACGCCGCCGTTTTGGCGCTGCGGCGAGCCGAGCTGTGTACCCCCGTGAACGCTTCCGGACGGCGGTGAATGAGACGGGAACTGAGACGGTCCAGTCATGCGACGCTTGGCCTAGTCCGGGTATGCATACAGCGAGAATGCATGTTGCGGACCCTGGACAGACGACGAAGCGGGGAGAGGGAGAACAGGTGCCGGACCAGGCCAGTCCTCGGGGGACCTTCCGGAAGATCGCTGATGTGGTGAAGGCCCGGATCGAGACCGATGCGGGGATGACGGAGCTTCCATCCGTGGCAGACCTCATGAGCGACCACGGGATCTCCCGTGGTGTGGCGCTCCGGGCTTTCGCGGTACTCAAAGAGGAGGGGCTCGCCGAACCGGTGCCCGGTGGGCGTTGGCGAGTCGTCAGAGAGGGACAGTACGAGGACCGCCGGCCGCTGGCCGAACGGCTCGCGGATGTGGTCATCACCGAGAAGCTATCGGTGGGAGACACGTTCCCGAGTGCGTCCGAGTTGAGCAAGATCTTCGGGGTGGCGCGGCCGACTGTGAGTAAGGCGCTGGACAAGCTGCAAGCGTCCGGGCTGCTGTCCGAAGGGAAGCAGGGCAAGCCGCGGACCGTACGGTCCTTGCCGGAGAGGAATGAGGGTCGCAGGTCTTGAGCACGACGCAGCTCACGGAGTGGGCTTACCCCCTTGCTGAATCGCTTCTTGCCGAGCCGTTGCCGCGTCGGTGGAAGCACTGCCTTGGCGTGGCCGAACGGGCGCGGTCGCTCGCGCCCGTCCTCGGCACAGATGCCGACCTCATGGAGGCCACGGCAGTACTGCATGACATCGGCTACTCGCCAGACCTGGTCAAGACGGGGTTCCATCCGCTGGACGGCGCTCGATACCTGCGGGAGACGGCCCATGCCGACGAACGGGTTGTGAGCCTTGTCGCTCACCATTCGTGTGCATGGATGGAAGCTGAGGCTCGCGGACTCCGCGAAGAGCTGGAAGCCGAGTTCGCTCGTGAGCGCGCCCACCTTGCCGATGCTCTCTGCTACTGCGACATGAACACGACGCCGGACGGCATCGCTACGAATCCGGTGGATCGGGTCAACGAGATCGCGGGTCGGTACGGCGCGGACAGCCTGATCGGTAGGTTCATCCGCCGGGCCGAACCGGAGATCCTTTCCAGTACGGCACGGGTGCTCGAACGGCTTGCCGCTGCGGAGCGTCAGCCGACGTAGGGCGCCGTACGCGTCCGGTCCATCGCGTGCTCGATCCTGAGTCGCATGGTTGGGTGGATGTCGAACGTCGACAGGTCCGCTGGGGAAACCCAGCGGACCTGTGTCGTTTCGTCGCTCGTACGAACGTCGCCGCCGACGGGCCGGGCGCGGAAACAGATGCTGAACTGCTGCCGTGCCTCGCCGTCGTCGTACAGCATCACGTGGCCGGGGTCCGTGTAGATCCCGGACAAGTCCACGACTTCGGCCTTGATGCCGGTCTCTTCCCAGACCTCCCGCACCACGGTGTCACTGATGGATTCGCCTACCTCGTGGCCACCTCCGGGCAGTGCCCAGCGTCCGTTGTCGGATCGCTTGATCACCAGCACTTCGTCCGCGTCGTTCTGTACGAAGCCCACGACGGAGGGCACGACAGAGTTGGCCGGCGGCGCGTCAGGGTCGTGCAAGTAGTCGATGCGTCCCATGGTTCAAGCTCCTGTAATGTCGTGATCGGTGACGGGGCGTGCGCTTCCCCAGGTCTGTTCGATGCTATTCGCGTAGGTGTCGAACAGCCCGCCGCCCGGGAGTCGCCGGAGGTGAAGGACAGGCGCCATGTAGGCGCCGATGCCGTACACGTGCGTATTCACGAGCATCTCGTTGTCCGAGCGGAAGAGCGAGTTGTAGAGGGTCCCGTCGTGTAGACGGAAGCCGATGTCTGGGTGGCTCGTGAAGAGCGGGCGGTAGTTGACCAGGGCGTTGCGGATTTTGCCGTCCATGATGCGGTGCCCCTCGTCTATCCCCCGCTGTTGTACCGCAGCGCAGTCGGGGTCACCCAACAGGATGCGTACCTGGGTGGTCCCCTGGGCCTTCCGCTTGAGCAGATCGTGAAACAGCGGGTCCTCAGACAGCCACAGGCCGGAGTAGACGAGGACGTCCAGGAAGGTCTCAGCCTGTTCGTACAGCTCACGCCAGAGAGTGTTGGGCACCATGTGGCGGTGCGGATAGACGGTGACGATCTCCGCTCTACTCAGGTCTGAGGCGGTGTCGACGGCGCGATCGTCGTTCCACAGCGTCGTCACGTCGACTTTGAGGAGTGCCGCAGTTGCGTACTGGTGGCGCCGGTACGGCACCTTCCCCTGCGTGATCCAGCGCTCGACGGTCTTGGGGTTGACCTCGATGGCGTCTGCCAAATCCTGGATCGTCACGCCCTGAGCCAAGAGTGCTGATCTCAACCGCTCGTTGGACATCTCTACTCCCGATGGGACGTCTAGGGACCTCTTGAAGGTAGCCAGATGAGCCCAAGGTGTCCATGCAGCGGGTAACCAACGCCCCTCACCTGCGGCGATGCTGATGGTGCGCCAGGAAGTCCCGGCGCGAAACCGAGGAAGTTCGCCGACCGACTTGACGGATGCCTCATGTAGGACCTGTAATACAGGTATCGCATTGAACCGCGCGGTACTCGGTTCGGGATTGCTCGCTTGGAAGACGGCTTTGGTCGTATCCCATCGGGCCCTGAGCTGGCTGTTTCTTGACAACTCAACAGTGAGCTGAATGAGGCCGCCGCCTCCTCGATAAGGCGGTCAGCGCGACACAGGTTCGCGCACATCTCGTATCGGTTCAGCGGCCCTCGGGTCGCTGCCGGTTGCCTCCCCTGCCCGTCCGGCCACTGGTCGTACGGGCAGGGCCGAGGGGAGCCGGAACACCTCCGGACCTGCACCGACACCGCAGGAAAGGCAGTCATGACAGGAACGATCCTCGCGATTCTCGGCACGCTGGCCGGGACGCTGGTTGCCGGATTCATGCAGCACCGGACCACCTCCCGCACCGCGCAGGACGCGGTGGCGGAGCGTCGACGTCAGGCGCTGGCCGAAGCCGTCCCGGCGCTGCTGGCCGCGCTGGTCCGCCACCGCGAACAGCAGTACTTGAAGATCGTGGCCCGCCGTGAAGGCGAACCCGAGACGGCCGAGGCGCGGCAGGCCCGGTACGCGGCCCGCTCGGCTGTGACCGGCGCCATGGACACGCTCCACATGGCCACGGACCACCCCGCCCTGCTCGCTCTCGCGCAGGAAGCGGTGGACGCGGCTTTCGCGCTCGGAGACGTGCCGGCAGAAGAGCTGGACGCGGCGGGACTTCGGGCCCGCCAGGCGCACACCGCACTGCGCACCGCCGGTGCCGCGCACCTCTACGCCTGACCTCAACCCCACCGTCGCACACCCTGATTGAGGAGTAACCCCATGCTCGGACGACGACGCCACACCGACGCTCAGGCCGCGCTCACCCAGCAGGCCGATGACCTCAAGTGCGCGGCCCGCGCGAGGAAGTGGGGCATGGACGACAGCGCGAAGAAGTGGAAGGCCAGCGCGGATGCCGCGTTCGGCGACTTCGCCCGCATCACGCAGGAAGAGCACGACCGCAAGCAGCAGGAGAAGCAGGACCGCAGGAAGAGGTAGCAGTACCGCCCCGATGGTCGCAGGCCGGGTTCGACTCCCGGCCGGGGCACTCCATCCACGAACGGCGCGGCCCCGGTGGTGAGACACCGGGGCCGCTGTTTGGGCCGTTCCCACCGTCTAAGGAGTGCACGACCCATGAGAAGTATCGTCGCTGGTCATGTGGCTGTCACGGCCACTGAGTTTGTCGAACTCGCGCTCGGTAGCCCGCTGGATCTGTGGCTGGGTGTCGCGGGTGAGAGTGAGATGGAGCGGGCGGCCCGTCTGGACGCGGCCCGGGACATCCTCGCGGATGAGCCGGATCTTCCGGACCGGGTGAGCCGGGTTGCCGCTGAGGCGATCGAGGCGTTCGCCCCGGAGTTGTTCAACGTCACTCCGCTCGCGCCCCGGGTCACCGCCCGGCGTCGGAACTCCCGGAAGGGAGCGGCGGCATGAGCAGCACACTGGAGACTCGCCTCACCGCCGCTCATGCGGAGGTGAAGGCGGAGATCGCCCGCACCGACACCAAGACGTCGTTGTTGCTGGCGTTCATCGGCGCCCTGCTGGCTGGGGTGTGGACGGTCGCCAAGGACGCGCCCCTGCCGGTCGCCTCGCTGGTCGTCGGTGGGTTGGGGGTGGGTCTGTTGCTGGTTGCGGCGGGTCTGCTGCTGCGGGCGGTGCGACCGAACATGTCCGGCGCGGCCGTGGCGGGCTTCCCGTACTGGGCCCGGCTTACCGCCGAGGAGATCCGTACCGCGCTGGCGGAAGACCGGCGCGGGGCGGACATCGCGAATCTCTCCCGTATCGCCGTGGCCAAGTTCCGCTGCCTGTCCCGCGCGGTCGACCTGACCTGCGCGGCCGGCGTGCTGCTGATCCTGGCCGCTGTGATCGCGATCGGGGGTGGGCTGGTATGAACCGCACTGCCAAGACCCTGCTCGTTCTCGCGCTGGTTGGTGTGGTCGGGATGGCGTTTCGGGTGTCGTGGAACGCGTTGCGGGACGTGGCCCGTGCGATCGGCGCGGACGCGACCGGGGCGACCTTGTATCCGTTCGTGGTTGACGGCCTGATGGCCCTCGCGTTGGTCGCTGCCCTGGTTCTGGTCGGGGATGACCGCCGGTTCGCGCTGCGGGTGTTGGCCGCTTACACGGTCGCCTCGCTGGTCCTGAACTACGTGCACGGGCTCGTTCCCGCCCTGCACAGTCGGGCGGTCGACTGGGGACAGTTGGCCGACTGGAACCCCGCCAACTGGGCCCTGGTCCTGCTCGCCACCTCGCTCCCGGTCGGGTCGATCTACTTCGGTTCCGACCTCGTGGCCAAGGTCCTGCACCACCGACCGGCCCCGATCACAGATCAGGATGTATCGACGCAGGTCATCGCAAATCGGTTGGGGTCTGACCTGCGGAAGTCGACCCCCGTGCCGCCTGCCCCGGTGGCCGAACTTCCGGCCCCCGCCGCTGTCAAGTCGGTGCCGGAAGTTGAGCCGACCGAGACGGCACCGGTGAAAGCCGCCGAGGCTGTCGAGTCGCGTCCGCGTCGGTCGACGGGTCCGGTACCTGAGTCGGCACGCACCCCCCGACCGACCCGCACCCCGGACCAACTCCTCACCGAGGCCCGGTCGGCCACGGCCGACTGGCCGGACGCGGACCTGACAGCCGAAGCGGTCCGCAAGGCGGTCCGTACGTCGTCCGCCAACGCCCGCACCCTGCGCGACGCGCTGCGGGCCGAACGGGCCGAGACGCGTGAGGCGGTGACGGTATGAGCGCCGCCCTGACCGTGCTGGCGACCGCCGGGCCGCTCGCGGCCGGATGGTCCACCCACCTGTACGTACTGCGCCGCCGGTTGAGCACCGCCCGCCGCGACCCGCTCACCGGGCTGCGGACCCGGGACGGCTTCACCCGCCGCGCCACCACACTCCTGCGGGATGAGCGGGCCGTGGTGGTCCTCGCGGACGTCGACCGCTTCAAGCAGATCAACGACACCCACGGCCACGCGGCCGGGGACGCGCTGCTGAAAGCAACGGCGGACCGGCTCGCCCACTACGTCGGCACCGACGGAGTCGCCGGACGGCTGGGCGGGGATGAGTTTGCGGCCGTGGTCATCGACAAGCACGGCACTGTCGCGGACCTGCTGACCATTCTTCACGGGGTCCTCGCGCGGCCGGCGGCCGGGCTGGACCCGGCGGTGCACACCACGGTCTCGCTCGGCTGGGTCCGTGTGACGGACTTCCCCGGCGAGGACCTGTCGGGCCTGTTACGGCGGGCGGATGAGGCCATGTACGCGGCCAAGCAAGCCCGCGCGGGTGTACGGCGGGCCGGTCTCGGGATGCTCTTCGCGACCCTGACCGGCCGCCGCTCCGGACGCCGGGGCGCCCGTACCGGCGGCCCGATGGGCAGGGCCGCGTAGTGGGTGGGCGCTTCTGGGACCCGGACGGAGCTGAGTACGGGCTCCCCACCTTCCCGTTCCGCATGGCCCCGGACGGGTACGCGACGCGCCGCCAGCTCCGTGCCGCCGGGCTGCGGCCCGGGGGGCAGTTGGCCGCCGCGCAACTGCTGTGGTTCTCCAACCGCCGCCGCCGCGCGGGTCAGCCGCCGACGCTGCGTGTGGCCTACCTCTACCACCGCGACCTCGCCAAACCGGTCCGGCCGATGACCCCCGCGAAGTGGGCCGCTCTCGACAAGGCGAACGCGGCCCGCCGTGTCTGTCCCGAGTGCCGTATCGACGCCGGATACCGCATCCCGACCTCGCTCGGCATGTGCGTGAGCTGCGCGTATCCCGAAGACCAGCGCGCTGTCTGACCTTATTTCTGAGAGGAGCCCGTGATGGGCCTGTTCAACCGCAAAGCCCGTGTGCAGACCGAGGAAGAGCGTTACCGGGAGGCGGCCGAGGCGCGGGCCGTTGAGGCGGATCGTCGGGCCCGCTACGACGCCGTGAACCGGCAGGCATCCGCGCTGGCCCAGGAACGCCGGGAGGCGCGTGCGCAGAAGCGCAGCCGGATCAAGACCGTGGGCGAGATCCGGAAGGTCGGCCCCGGCAAGTACGTCACCACCGGGTGGGAGATCGACGTCCCGGACAACAGCGGCCGGGGACGCGTCGTAGAGGACAAGGTGCAGCACACCGGCGACCTGGGCGGATTCACTCCGGCCGAACTGTGCGCCGTCGCTCACGGCCCTCGCTGCCGCCGCTGCCGCTGACCCACCGCCCCGGCATTCACGCCGTGAGGGCGCCCGATCGGATCGGGCCCGGGGCACGCACCGCACAGCAGGGGCCCGGACGGGGGCCTACCAAGCGCCGTCCGGGCCCCTCTCCAACCCCAGTGTCCGGGGAGGACATTCAGTGAATCACGAGGATGAGAACGAACTGTTCAACCGGCTCGAAGCCGACCTCATTGCCGACTTCGACAAGCCGATCGCACCCGACTCCGACGCGAACGTGGTCGACTTGGACAAGGCGCGGTCGGCTCGCGAGTCGGTCGACACCACCACCCCTGAGTCGGGTGTGGAGTCGGCCGACTCCACCGACCCTGAGTCGGGTGATCCGACCGCCAGGGTGTTGGTGGATGGTCCGGCGCCGGTCGGGCCCGGCTACCTCGGTCGGCTGATGGGCGCCAAGCGCCGGGACCTGCTCCCCGCGTGGCTGCGGTCGACGGCCGAACTCAAGACGGCGGCCCGGTGGGCCGCCGGGCACTACGGCCACCTGGCCGGGTACCACGCGATCCGCTCGCCGTACTACGCGGGCCGACTCGCGTTGCAGTCGCCGGTGGGGGCGGCGCGGTTCGTGGGCGGGTCGATGCGGTGGATGGCCGACCGCGAGGGCGAGCCCGTCCGCCTCGCCGCCGTCCGCCGCGAGGACGCCGCCGAGTACTTGAAGCTTTCCCGCCAGCGTGACGGACGTGTACGGCTGCGGACCCTGGTCGGCACGCTGGGCATGTTCGTCGGGATCGGTGCCGCCCTCGCCATCTACGTCCTGGCCCCCGGGTGGCTCCAAGCCCTCTCGGTCGGTGCGGTGATGCTGGCGCTCGGTGCGGCCGGCACGCGGGCCGACGCGCCCGTCGTCACCCGCGCCGTGGAACTGCCGAACGCACCGAAGCTCACGAGCGACATCGTTCTTCGGGCGCTGGGTGCTCTTGGCATTCCCGCGATCAATCAGGCGCAGGGCAAGGGCCGGGACGGGTTCGTCTTCACCGCCCCCATCACCCGGGACGGGCCGGGGTGGCGTGCCGAGGGCGACCTCCCGTACGGCGTCACCGTCACGGATGTCATCGACAAGCGGGACAAGCTCGCGTCCGGTCTGCGCCGCCCCTTGGGCTGCGTGTGGCCCGAGGCGGTCCCGGAGGAGCACACGGGGCGGCTGGTGATGTGGGTGGGTGATCAGGACATGTCCACCGCGAAGAAGCCCGCGTGGCCGCTCCTCAAGACGGGCGGGGTGGACCTGTTCAAGCCCGTCGCGTTCGGCACCGACCAGCGCGGACGCTGGGTGGAGATCACCCTCATGTACATCGCCGCCGTCATCGGCGCCATCCCCCGCATGGGCAAGACCTTCCTGCTGCGTCTCCTGCTCCTCATCGCGGCGTTGGATGTGCGGGCTGAGCTGCACACCTACGACCTCAAGGGAACCGGTGACCTGGACCCCGTGGGCGAGCGGGTCTCGCACCGCCACCGGGCCGGGGACGACGACGAGGACATCGAATACGCCCTCGCCGACCTGCGCGAACTCCGCCAGGAACTCCGCCGCCGGGCCAAGATGATCCGCTCCCTGCCCCGGGACATCTGCCCGGAGTCCAAAGTCACATCGGACCTCGCGAACAAGCCCAAGCTCGGACTCCACCCCATCGTCGTGGGGGTGGACGAGTGTCAGGTGTGGTTCGAACACCCCAAGCACGGAGGCGAGTTCGAAGAGATCTGCACCGACCTCGTCAAGCGCGGACCCGCCACCGGCATCGTCCTCCTGCTGGCCACCCAGCGCCCGGATGCCAAGGCGCTGCCGACCGGGATCAGCGCGAACGCCTCAGCCCGCTTCTGCCTCAAGGTCATGGGCCAGTTGGAGAACGACATGGTCCTCGGCACCTCCTCGTACAAGCGGGGCATCCGGGCCACGATGTTCTCGTGGAAGGACAAGGGCATCCACTACTTCGTCGGTGAAGGCGCCGACGCCCGCATCGTCTCCTCCGCGTACGTCGACGCACCCACCGCCGAGGTGATCGGCCTGCGCGCCCGCAAGCTCCGCGAGGCGGCCGGCACGCTGTCCGGGCACGCGCTCGGTGAGGAGTTCGATGCCGACACGGGTCCGGGGTACGACCTGTTGGCCGACGTGCTGGCCGTCGTGCCCGCTAGTGAGCCCAAGGTGTGGTCGGAGACGATCGTGGCCCGCCTCGCGGAACTCCGGCCGGACGTGTACGGCGGGTGGGACCCCGAAGCCCTCGCCGCAGCCCTCAAGCCGCACGGGGTCGCCACGATCCAGGTGGGACGCCGGGTGGACGGCAAGGTCGTCAACCGGCGCGGTGTCGACCGCTCGCACCTCACGGCCGCGATTGCGGAGCGTGACGGAAAGCGGGACGCGAGCTGACCACCGGGGGCGCTAACGCTAGCGGCACCCCTCGCTAACGTTAGCGCCCCCGCTAGCACCCCAAACCGCCTGTGATCAGGTCGCTAGCGCATAGCGGCCCACCTGCGGAAACCCCGGAAACCGCCTGGAAGGGCCTCTCATGACCCCCCTGCTCCTCGCTAGCGCCTGCCTTGTCGTCGTAACGGTGTGTTACGGCGGGATGTGTGCGGTCAGCCCGTTCGGGGACTGCCGCCGGTGCCGTGGCATGGGCCACGCGATCAAGACCGACCGCAAGGGCCGGGCCAAGCGCGGCAAGGACTGCCGCCGCTGCCAGGCCACCGGCAAGCGGATACGCGTCGGCCGCCACCTGTTCAACCTCTGGTCGCAGACCTACCGCGACGGCACCCCCTAACCCCGAAGGAGACCCCCGCTCATGGCCATCACCATCTCGCTCGTCTTCCTGTTCGGCCTGGTCCTGTTCTTCCTGCTCCGCTCCAACTCCCTCAGCGCTGGGGCCGCGTTCATCGCCGCCGGGTTCGGGTTCTTCCTCGCCTCCACCGGCGCGGCCGGACCCATCAACGAACTGACCACCGCCGTCATCAACGCCATCCCCGACCTGTGAAGGGACCGCCCGTCATGAACGAACAGATCCTCGCGCGCCACTGGCTCGCCGTCGCGGCCCCGAAGGTGGCGCCGGTCGTGGCCACGTCCACCGTGCTCATCCTGGGGCGGATCTGGAACGCCAACGGCGCCGAACACAGCGTCGGCAACGCCGCGCTGATGGTCGTCCTCGCCGCCGGATCGGCTGCGGCCGGGGCGTTCGCGTCGGCCGGCCGCTCCGGTAACGGAGTCCTCGCCGGAACCGCGTTCGCCACCTCCGGCGCCCTCGCCGTCGCCGGGGTCGCCGGGTACGCCGACGGCTGGTCCTTGCCCGTTCTCCTCTGGGCCGTCGCCACCGCCGTCTCCTACGGGCTGGCCGCCCGGTACTGGCGCACCGACCGCCGCGACACCGTGGCGTACGAGCGCGGGACGACGATCCGGCGCGAGGAACACGCCCACGTCGAACGCGTCGAAACCATCCGCGGACGCACGCAGATCGAGGTGGCCCGCGAAGGATCGGCGTACGCCGAAGCCCTCGCGCAGGCGCTCACCGCCCGCGCCGCACTCCCCGGGTTCAACCCGCACACCCTCGAAACCGCCGGACTCCCCGAACTACCCGCCTACAGCGCCTCGAAGGAGAGCTGAATGCGACGCCCCCACCTTGCCGTGCGGGCCCTACTGCGGCTGCGCGTCCAGCGCACCACCTGGCCCCGGCACGCACTCATCCTCACCGACACCCCCCGCCCCAACTGCCCTGACTGCGGTGGCAACGGCGGACACAGCTACGACTACGGCGACCACGAGACCGGCGAGTACGCGGGCACCGATTGGTGGTCGTGCCCGTGCTGGATCGAAGACCGCCGCTGGGTCCTGCTGCCGCTCCCGCACTGCACCCCGTCCGGCGGCTACTCCGACGAACCGCCCTTCTAGACACGGCTAGGGCGGCCCGGAACTTTGGCGAGATGCGGGCCGCCCTGGTCTCCCCGTTCATCACGGAACAGGAGACACCTCAGCATGACCCATGAACCCCCATCCGCGCTGCTGTCCGCCGCTCTGACGGCTGCTGAACGCGGCTGGCACGTCTTCCCCCTGCGCACCGGCGACAAGCGCCCTGCCCTGCACGGTGAGGAGCGTTGCGCCCGCACCGGTGACTGCGCGGGCGGTCACCGCAAGTGGGAGCAGCGCGCCACCACTGACCCCGGCCGTATCCAGTACTGCTGGGACTACCAGCCCGCGAACATCGGGATCGCCACCGGCCCCTCCGGGCTGGTCGTGGTGGACCTCGACATGCCCAAGCCCCACAGCAGTGCGGGCACGCCTAGCGGCGCGGCGACCTTCAAGGCGCTCTGCGAGCGCGCCGGGCAGGCCGTCCCCACCACCTACCGCACCCGGACCCCCTCCGGCGGCCACCACCTCTACTTCACCGCCCCGGGCGACGTCCGGCTGACCAACACCGCTGGGAAGCTTGGGGAGTTGATCGACACGCGGGCATGGGGCGGGTACGTGGTCGCCCCCGGCAGCGCCACCCCCGCCGGTCCCTACGTGGTCGCCGATCCGGCGCCGGTCGCCCCATTCCCGGAATGGCTGTACGCTCTTCTGACGGTCCGTCAGGAGTCGGGGGCACTAACGGCCGCCCCTACGCCGCCCAAGGGTCCTGCGTACGCCACAGCCGCTCTCAAGGCCGAAACGGCGAACGTCGCGACCGCGCAGGAGGGTGTGCGCAACGCCACGCTCGTTCGTGCCGCCCGCGCCCTGGGACGGTTCGTCGCAACCGGCGCCCTCACCCGGGCCGAGGTCGAAGACGCTCTTAATTGGGCGGGATCGGCGTCCGGCCTGCGCGAAAGCGAATGCCGCCCCGCCATCACCAGCGCGCTGAACTGGTCGATCGCCCACAACCCCGGCAGAGCCGCATGACCGCCGCCCCAACTTCCCTCCTTAAGAGCAGTCCTTCCACCCCTGCCGGCCCCAGCCTCGCCGAAGCGGCCCCCGCCCGTCACGGCGCGGGGGCGCCGAAGGTCATCGCCGAAGGCGTCCCCACCTCTGTTCCCCCCGCCCCGCGACATGCCGCCCCGCTCCGCGTCGTCGGGGAACTGACCATCCGGGCCCCGTACCGCGCCACGCCCACGGCCCGGTCCTGGTGCGCCTGCGGCCGGGACCTGACCGCCACCGGACAAGCGGACGTCCTCGCGCTGGTCGAGGACCACGCCGCGCACCGGGACGCCTGCCCCCACCACCCCGGCCAGACCAACGTCACCGTGCTGCGCCCCCCGGCCGCCCGCAACACCAGGAGGACCGCCGCATGAGCACCGCACCCCCAAGCACCCCGTCCGTCGACGGCGCGGCCCTGCTCACCGAGGTGGAGCAGTTCCACCGCCGCTTCAACGTCTTCCCGGCCGAAGCCGCCTACGTCGCGGTGACCTTGTGGGACGCGCACGCCCACCTGCTCGACTGCTTCGACTCCACACCCCGTCTGGCGTTCCTCTCCCCGGAACCGGGGAGCGGGAAGAGCAGGGGTCTGGAGATCGTGGAAACCCTCACGCCTCAGCCCATGGTCGCCGTCAACGCCAGCGCGGCGGCACTGTTCCGGGCGGTGTCCGGTGCGGAGGGGCGGCCCACCATCCTGTTTGACGAGATCGACACCGTCTTCGGTCCCAAAGCGGGGGAGAACGAGGAACTGCGCGGGTTCCTCAACGCCGGACACCGCCGTACCGGAGTCACTTACCGGTGTGTCGGTGACGGCGGGAACCAGACCGTTCAGGCGTTCCCCTCGTACTGTGCGGTCGCCGTGGCGGGGCTCGGCTCATTGCCGGACACGATCCTCACGCGCTCCGTCATCATCCGCATGCGCCGCCGGGCCCGGAACGAGCGTGTGGAGCCCTTCCGGCACCGCATCCACACGCAGGAAGGGCACGCGCTGCGTGAGCGGCTCGCGCAGTGGGCGGAAAGCGTGCGGCCCGCCGTCGACGGCGCGTTTCCCGTCATGCCGGACGAGGTGACGGACCGGCCGGCCGATGTGTGGGAACCGCTCATCGCGGTCGCCGATGCGGCGGGCGGCGAATGGCCCAAGCGCGCACGGGCCGCGTGTGTGGAGCTGGTCAACGCGGCCAAGGTGGACGACAAAGGCAGCATCGGCATTCGGCTCCTCACCGACCTGCGGGACCACGTCCTCAACGGTATCGACCGACTGCCTACGAGCGCCATCCTCGAACGGCTCCACAGCCTGGACGAGGCGCCGTGGGCAGACATGGGTGGCAGGCCCCTGGACCCGCGCGGCCTGTCGAAGATGCTCCGCGAGTACATGACCGGTGAGAACAGTCCGATCGCGGCCCGGAACATCAAGAGCGGCGGCGGGGTCCTCAAGGGCTACTACGCGGCCGACATGGCGGACGCCTGGCAGCGCTACTGCCCCCCACCCCCTGAAAGTCCGCTACTTCCGCTACCTCCGCTACCGCCCAGCTCAGAGGCCTAAAACCGGTAGCGGATGAGCCCGATCCATCCGCTACCACGCACCATCCATCCGCTACCGGCCCATGGCGCCCATCCCCGGGCCGGTAGCGGATGTATCCGCTACCGCTACCCCTATCCGCTACCTCGATCATGCCCCTGACCAGGGCGGTAGCGGAGGTAGCGGAAGTAGCGGACCTGACAGGGAGGGGGCATGCAGACCCCTCTTCTATCGAGCTCGCAGTGAGGAAAAGCCCCTCATGGAACTGGTAGTTGATCATTCGCTCGCCCTTCTCACGGTTGAGGAAGCTGCCCGGCGACTCACCATCGGCCGGACCGTGTGCTTCCGCCTCATCGCTTCCGGCGAGTTGGAATCCGTGACCCTCGGGCGTCTCCGCAGGGTCCCCGCCGACGCCATACCGGAGTACGTCGCCCGTCTCCGGCAGTCCCACAGCACCGCCGCTCGCGCGGCTTGAGAGAGGCCCCATGGAAGACGAGAGCAAGAAGCGCACCCGCCAGCCCAACGGCCGGTCATCGATCTACCTCGGAAAGGACGGTAAGTGGCACGGTCGCGTCACGGTCGGCATCCGGGATGACGGGAAGCCGGACCGGCGCCACGTTGAACGCAAGACCCGGGCTGAGGTGACCAAAGCCGTCAAGGAGCTGGAACAGCAGCGCGACGCGAAGATACTCCGAAAGCCTGGGCGGCCGTGGACCGTGGCGATGTGGTTGACGCACTGGGTGGAGAACATCGCGCCCCTCGGGGTCAACGAGAACACGATGGTCGGCTACGGCGTCGCGGTGCGGAAGCACCTCATCCCCGGCCTGGGCGCGCACAAGCTGGACCAGCTCAAGCCCGAGCACATTGAGCACCTGTACGGCGCAATGATGGCGGCCGGCAGCAAGCCCGGTACCGCTCACCAGGTTCACCGCACCTTCCGCACGGCGCTCAACGAGGCAGTACGACGTGGCCACCTCGGGCAGAACCCCGTGCGTCTAGCCAAAGCCCCGCGCGTCCGGGAAGAGGAGGTTGAGCCCTTCACCGTCGAAGAGGTCCAGCGCTTGCTGCGGGCCGCCGACGACCGGCGGAACTCAGCACGCTGGGCAGTGGCGCTTGCTCTCGGGCTGCGTCAAGGGGAAGCCCTCGGGCTCAAGTGGACTGACGTGGACCTCGCGCGAGGGGTTCTGATGGTCCGGCGTAGTCGCCGCCGCCCTCAGTACGCCCACGGATGCGCGGACGCCAAGGAATGCGGACGCAAGGCCGGGTACTGCCCCCAGCGGCAGCGTACGAACCCCGAGACGGCCGACACGAAGTCCCGCGCGGGACGGCGGTCGGTCGGTCTGCCGCTACAGCTTGTGGAGCTGTTGCGGGTCCACCGCGCGCGACAGGACGCAGAGAAGGGAGCAGCCGGAGACCGATGGACGGATGAGGGCTGGTTGTTCGCCACCGAGACCGGCCGGGGCACATCGCCCCGCACCGACTACGACGACTGGAAGGAACTTCTGAGAGACGCCAAAGTGCGGGACGGCCGACTGCACGACGCTCGCCATACCGCCGCGACTGTCCTTCTGATTCTGGGAGTCTCGGAGCGGGCCGTGATGGGCCTCATGGGCTGGTCCTCCACTGCCATGGCCGCCAGGTATCAGCACATGGTGGACACGGTGCGAACCGGCGTCGCGAAGCAGGTGGACGGTCTGATCTGGCAGAGCGAGAAAGACCGTCCCGACGATGACGACGGCGCCTCAGGCGCTCTCGTACCAGCCAACTGAGACGGAAACTGAGACGGAATGCAGCGAAGGGGCAGGCCCAAATAGGCCTGCCCCTTCGTCTACCTGCGGTAGCGGAGGGATTTGAACCCTCGGTGAGTTTCCCCACACTCGCTTTCGAGGCGAGCTCCTTCGGCCGCTCGGACACGCTACCGGGAGAAAGCTTAGCCCACAGTGGGCCGTGCTTTGAAATCGGTATCCGTGAAGGGGTGTCAGCGGTCGCGGAAGAACGTGGTCAGCAGGGCGGAGCAGGCGTCGGCGAGGACGCCGTGGATCACTTCGGGGCGGTGGTTGAGGCGGCGGTCCCGTACGACGTCCCAGAGCGAACCCGCCGCCCCGGCCTTCTCGTCGAGCGCGCCGAACACCACGCGGTCCAGGCGGGACTGCACGATCGCGCCCGCGCACATCGTGCACGGTTCCAGGGTCACGACCAGCGTGCAGCCCGTCAGGCGCCACGCGCCGAGTGCCCCGGCCGCCCTGCGGATCGCCACGATCTCCGCATGGGCCGTCGGGTCACCCGTCGCCTCACGTTCGTTGTGGCCGGCCGCCAGCACCGCCCCGGTCGGTGACAGCACGACGGCACCGACCGGTACGTCGCCGTACTCGGCCGCCAGCGCCGCTTCGTCCAGGGCGCGGCGCATGGACGTACGCCACGGATCGCGTACCGGGTCCGGCACAGGGTCGTGCCGGGGCACTAGCGGACGGTCTCCAGGACCTCGGCGGCTCCCAGAGCCTCCGCGATCTCGGCCATGGCGTCGGTCTCCAGGGCCAGCAGATCCCCTTCGGACAGCCCGAGATCAACGAGGATCTCCTGGTCGCCGGCGGGTCCCGCGGGCACGATCTCCCCGCTCGCCACCGGGCTCTCTTCGTCCTCCTCGTCGTTCTCGTCCGGTTCGCCGTCCTCCGTACCGTCGAGGTCCAGCGTGTCCAGGTCGTCGGCGGGGTCGTCGTCGTCCCGGCCGATCAGTTCATCGATGAGAATCTCCCCGTACGAGGAGCGTGCGGCCGCGGCCGCGTCCGAGACGTAGATACGAGGGTCCTCCTCGCCCTCCACACGGACGATGCCGAACCAGGCGTCTTCCTGCTCGATGAAGACGAGGACCGTGTCCTCGTCCACCGAGACTTCGCGGGCCAGGTCGGTCAGATCCGACAGGGTCTCCACGTCGTCGAGCTCTGTGTCGCTCGCTTGCCACCCGTCTTCGGTGCGCGCGAGCAGTGCGGCGAAGTACACCGTGACTCTCCCACTGGTCAGAGGTGACGATCCGGCGGTGCGCTGCTCTGCCCCGCCCACCCGGAATCGTTGCAGAAACGAACGCGTCGCGAGAGGTCTTCCACCGTTGCGTCGTAAGGCCATTTTATTAGGCCCGCTCCCGTGGTGGGGCGCGGGATACCCCTCGGACGGCGCCGAAGTGTCCCAGGAGGGCGCCGGGGCCCCCGAGATGTGTGCCCACAGGGGGCGTGGCGGCCGGGCGTGGCTCGGCGCGGCTGCCCGCGCACTACCAGCGGAAGGTGCGCATCCGCATCTGCTGGCGCATCCGCGCGGCGCGGGCCCGGCGCGGCTTCACCCGCTCCTGGAGCGCTTTCGCCTCGTTCAGCTCCCGCAGGAACTGCGCGCGGCGGCGGCTGCGGGCCGCGTCCGTCGGGGCACCGACGTCAAGGCCGGGGGCGGGGTCGGGACCGGGGCCCGGTACGAGGTCGGGAGCTGGGGCGGGGTCGGCGCGGGGCCTCCCCTCCGCCTCCGCAGCGGGCGTTCGGTCGGGCGTTCGGTCGGGTGTTCGGCCCGGCTTGTCGTCGGGTTTGTCTTCGGGCCGTACGCCCAGGTCCGAGGCCTGCTGCTCTTCCGCTTGTCGCTGGTCCCTGTCCGGCACGGTCGCCTCACCATCCCAGTGATGGATGTGTCTCCCGACACTTCATGACCTCAATCCACCTTCCCTCCGCACCCCGGGTTGATGCCACCGGTCCGGCCCGGGAGGTTCGGCGGTCGGTGGCAGGCCGTAGTGCCTTGGCCTCCGGTTACTGTGGTCGCCATGCGGATTCTTGTTGTCGACCACCCCCTGGTGGCGCACAAACTCACCACGCTGCGCGACCTGCGCACCGACTCCCCGACCTTTCGGCGTCTCGCCGATGAGCTGGTCACCCTGCTCGCGTACGAGGCCACCCGGGATGTGCGTACCGAACAGGTCGACATCGAGACCCCGGTGACCGCCACGACCGGGGTGCGGCTCTCCCACCCCCGGCCGCTGGTCGTCCCGATCCTGCGGGCCGGTCTGGGCATGCTCGACGGCATGGTGCGGCTGCTGCCGACCGCCGAGGTGGGCTTCCTCGGGATGATCCGCAACGAGGAGACGCTCCAGGCGTCCACGTACGCGAGCCGGATGCCCGAGGACCTCTCGGGCCGGCAGGTGTACGTACTGGACCCGATGCTGGCCACCGGCGGCACGCTCGTCGCGGCGATCCGTGAGCTGATCAAGCGCGGGGCGGACGACGTGACGGCCGTCGTGCTCCTCGCGGCGCCCGAGGGCGTCGAGGTCATGGAGCGCGAGCTGGCGGGCGCGCCGGTCACCGTCGTCACCGCGGCTGTCGACGAGCGCCTCAACGAGAACGGCTACATCGTCCCGGGCCTCGGCGACGCGGGCGACCGGATGTACGGACTCGCGGGCTAGCGACCGAATGGCCTTGTTCGTCGCCGGGCGGGGCGGTGGAAGTGCCCCGCCCGGGGACGGAAGAGCGGCGGTACGCCGGGGGGTCAGCTCTTGCGCGGTGCGCCCAGCTTGCCGCAGGCGGGCTCCGGGGCGGGCTTCGACAGGGTCGCCAGCGCCTGGTCCGCCTCGCGCTGGACGTTGAGCTTCTTGAACCCCGTGCCGAGGATCAGGTCGACGTCCCGGGTCTTACGGGTGTCGGTCTTCGACGCGGCCCCCGTCAGCTGAGTGCCGAGAACGGTGAGGGGCCCGTCCGCGGCGGTGGGGGCGCCCAGCAGTATCCCGGCGCCCCGGACCTTCTTGTCGTAGGTGGCGGGCGCGTTGCCCACCTTGCCGATGACGAAGCCCCGTTTCTTGAGCTCGTCGGCGGTGGTCTTGGCGAGACCGCCCCGCGGGGTCGCGTTGTAGACGTTGACCTTGATCTGGCCGGGCTTCGGCAGCGCCTTGGCGGGTGCCGCGGAGGGCTTGCAGTCGGGCGTCTTCGCGGCGGCGGTGGTCTTCTTGCCGTCGCCCGTGAAGACGTCGATGAGCTGCAAGGTCCCCCAGCCGGCCAGGCCGAGGGCAACAACGGATGCGACGGCCGCGAGCACGATCCTGTGGCGGCGCCGAGGGCGGCGCATGCGCGGGTACTTGTTCCCCGTGATGCGGTACTTTCCGCCCATGCCGGGGGGAGTGAGCATGCTCATGGGCGCAGCGTAGTGGGCGCCGGTGGTGATTCCTACTAAATGATCAACGGGTTGGGCGGTCGGGGTGAGGAATGGGCCCGAAAGGCTCAGTCCGTCACTCTCCCGGGAGCCGCCTCAGCCCAGATCGAGCTCCAGGACGCGGGCGTGCAGCACCTGTCGCTGCTGGAGGGCGGCGCGGACGGCACGGTGCAGTCCGTCCTCCAGATAGAGATCGCCCTGCCACTTCACGACATGCGCGAACAGGTCTCCGTAGAAGGTGGAGTCCTCGGCGAGCAACGTCTCCAGGTCCAGCTGACCCTTCGTGGTCACGAGCTGATCGAGGCGGACCGGGCGCGGCGCGACATCCGCCCACTGCCGGGTGCTTTCCCGGCCGTGGTCGGGATACGGCCGCCCGTTACCGATGCGCTTGAAGATCACACGGAAAGCCTACCGGTCAAGAGGCTCCGGGCGCAGCCATGGCGCCCGAGTTCAAAAGTGGCATTAGATGGCAAAGCGGGAGCGAAGCCTGAGTGGAGGCATCCCCTCCGGTGACCCGGGCGCCGAGATCGGCCCGGACCGGACACCGGCGACGGGCCGCGCGAGGGCCGGCGGGGGGATGGTGGCGGGCTGGTGGCGACACGCAGCCGGGCCGGTGGCGGGCCGTGGGCGGGGAGTTCGCCGCCCACGGCCCGCCGGTGTCCCCGTTACTCGGTGGCGGCGTGGCCGTCGGCGGTGCGGGCGCCGGCTATGCGCGCGGCCGGCGCGGAGGCGGGCCGCTTCGGGAGCGCGCGCAGGTCGTGGGCGTACGTGCCCACGGCGTCGGCGATGATGTCGACGTTGACGTCGAGGGCCTTCTTGTTGATGTTGGACAGGTTGTCGCAGGCGGAGTGGTAGCAGGCGTCGAACGCGACGCCGGCCTGGCCGCCGTACTTCTGGGCCTGGGCCGCGGTCTTGATGCCCTCGGCGCCGGTGAAGGTGCCGCCGGACGGAATGCCCGCGTCGATGAAGGGGCCGTAGTCGGAGCGGCCGTCGAAGTCGGTGCCCTCGTGCGGGAGGCCGCGGCGGTCGAGGAAGCTGTTGATGCCCTTCTCCAGCTGCGCCGAGCCGTCGGGGCCCGGGCCGGCGCCCGTGGCGTCGGAGTCGTCGCCGTCGTAGACGAACTGGGCGAAGTTCTTCGAGCCGATCATGTCGAAGTTCAGGTAGAGGGCGATGTCGGCCTGCTGCTCGGGGGTGAGCCCGGCGACGTACGCCTCGGCGCCGAGCAGGCCCAGCTCCTCCGCGGACCACCAGGCGAAGCGGACCTTGTTGGCGGGCTTGTCGTGCGTCTTGGCGAGGTCGAGGGCGACATCGAGCAGGCCGGCGGAGCCGGAACCGTTGTCGTTGATGCCGGGGCCCGCCTCGACCGAGTCCAGGTGGGCGCCGAGCATGACCGTACGGTCGGCGTCGCCCGCCTTCGTCTCCGCGACCACGTTGCGGGTGCTCCGCTGCTCCTGGAACTGGCGTATCTCCGCCGTGACCGTCACAGGACCCTGCGCGATGTCGGCGGCGAGGGCCTCGCCGTCGGCCTGGGTGATGCCCCCGGTCGGGATCACTCCGGCGTTCGGGTCGCCGAGCGTGCCGCTGATGACGCCCGTCGTGTTGTTGTAGATGATCGCCGCGACCGCGCCGGCCGCCGCCGCCTGCTGCTGCTTGATGGCGAAGGTGCAGCCGCCGCGCTGGATCAGCGCGATCTTGCCGGTGAAGGCCCCCGCCGTGTAGTCCTCGGGCTCGCAGCCCGTGGTCGCGTCGACCGGGACGGCGGCCAGCTGGGCCGTGACGCCGCCGACCGGGGTCGAGGTCGTGTACGACAGGGCGGAGATGGCGACGTCGCGCGGGGTCGGCGCGGTGACCCGGAGCGTCTCGGCGAGCGTCTCTATGTAGGTGATCTCGAAGGTCTGGTACGAGACCCGGTAGCCGGCCTTCTTGAGCTCGTTGTACACGTACGCGGCCGAGGCTTCGTGGCCCGCCGAGCTCGCGGCTCTGTTGCCGCCGTTGGCGTCCGCTATGGCCTGGAACTTCTTCAGGTGCCGGAGAACGTCCTGCGCCGAGGCTTCCCGGACGAGCTTCCGGGAGAGCTTCGCCGCGTCCTTGGCCGCGTGCGAGCCGTGGTGGTGCGACTGCGTACTGCTGGCCGGGGAGGCCGCCAGGAGCAGCGGCGCGGCGAGGGCCGTGGCCGCCGCGATGGCCAGAACTCGGCGTGAGGCACGGGGTGTTGCGTTCACAGGGGGTCCTTCCGGTGCGAACAAATGTCAGGGAAAGCTAGCGACCGGCGGGGCTTCTGGGAACCATGCCGGTGCCGTTCAGACCTTTTTCCCTGACTTCTCCCCCTTCTTAGGGTTCTCCGGTTTCTCCGGCTTCCGTGCCTTTTCCCGTTTCTCCGGCTTCTCCGTTTTCTTCTCCGCCTTCTGTTTCGCGGCTTGTTTCGCCTCTTGCTTGAAGGCCCTGACCTTGGCCAGGGTCTCGGGTCCCGTGATGTCGGCGGCCGAGCGGAACGACCCCTCGTCGCCGTACGCCCCCGCCGCCTCGCGCCAGCCGCGCGGGCGGACCGCGAACTGTTTGCCCAGCAGCGCCAGGAAGATCTGGGACTTCTGTCTGCCGAAGCCCGGGAGCGCGTTCAGCCTCGTCAGTACTTCGGCGCCGGTGGCGGCGTCGCGCCACAGGGCGCCGGGGTCCCCGTCGTAGTGCTCGACCAGGAACTGGCAGAGCTGCTGGACGCGCGTGGCCATGGAGCCCGGGTAGCGGTGCACGGCGGGCTTCTCGGAGAGGAGGGCCGCGAAGGCCTCGGGGTCGTACGCGGCGATCTCGCGGGCGTCGAGGTCGTCGCGCCCCATGCGGACGGCGATCGTGTACGGGCCCGAGAAGGCCCATTCCATCGGAATCTGCTGGTCCAGCAGCATGCCGACCAGGGCGGCCAGGGGGCTGCGGCCGAGCAGGTCGTCGGCTTCCTGCTGCTGTGCCAGCTGGATCTTGGTGCTCATTTCCTCATGATCGCGCGGTATCCGGCGGGCCGCACGCAGGCTGTCCACAGGCAGCCCCATCGGTACGTTCATATGACTATTTTGTGGTGCGGATGGGGGACCCGGACGAGGGGTAGAGCTGAGCCGACCGGGTGACAGGGAACGCTCCCGGACGCTTCGGGAAAGGCCACGCGTCAGTGACACAGCCCTTTGAACTGCCGGATTTCTACATGTCCTATCCGGCCCGGCTCAATCCGCATCTGGAGGAGGCGAGAGCGCACACCAAACAATGGGCCAGGGACATGGGGATGCTGGAGGGTTCCGGCGTCTGGGACGAGCACGACCTCGATTCCCACGACTACGCCCTGCTGTGCTCGTACACCCACCCGGACTGCACGGCCCCCCAGCTGTCGCTGGTCACCGACTGGTATGTGTGGGTCTTCTTCTTCGACGACCACTTCCTGGAGGTCTTCAAGAAGCCGCAGGACCGCGAGGGCGGCAAGGCGTATCTGGAGCGGCTGGCCGCCTTCATGCCGATGGATCTCGCCGACGGCTTCCCCGAGCCGACCAATCCCGTCGAGGCGGGGCTGGCCGACCTCTGGGCCCGTACGGTCCCCAGCATGTCGATGGCCTGGCGGGAGCGGTTCGCCGAGAGCACGGAGAACCTGCTCAACGAGTCCGACTGGGAGCTCGCGAACATCAACGCGGAGCGGGTCGCGAACCCGGTCGAGTACATCGAGATGCGCCGCAAGGTCGGCGGCGCGCCCTGGTCGGCGGGCCTCATCGAGTACGTGAGCGCCGAGATCCCGGCGGAGGTCGCCGCGTCCCGGCCGCTGCGGGTCCTCAAGGACACGTTCTCGGACGGAGTCCACCTGCGCAACGACCTGTTCTCGTACCAACGGGAGATCGAGGAGGAGGGCGAGCTGAGCAACGGCGTCCTCGTCCTGGAGACGTTTCTCGGCTGTACGACACAGGAGGCTGCCGATGCCGTCAACGATCTGCTGACCTCCCGCCTCCAGCAGTTCGAGAACACCACGCTGACCGAGCTGGGCCCCCTCTTCGCCGAGAAGGGCCTCGATCCGGCGGCCTGCGCCGATGTCCTCGCGTACGTGAAGGGCCTCCAGGACTGGCAGTCGGGCGGCCACGAGTGGCACATGCGTTCCAGCCGGTACATGAACGGTGCCGAGTCGGGCGCGGCCGGCGCGGTCGGGGTGGGGGGCGGCGGGGTCGGTACGGGTGCGGGCCTCGGCCTCGGCCCCGGCTTCTCCATGACGCCGGTCGGGCTGGGGACGGCCGCGTCGGCCTACCTCAAGACGCTCACCGCCGGGTCCCCCGCGCGGATCCGCAGCTTCAGCCATGTCCCGTTCCAGCGGGTGGGCCCGTCCGTGCTGCCGGACTTCCAGATTCCGTTCGAGCCGAAGCTCAGCCCGCACCTGGCCCACTCCCGCGAGCACGTGGTCGAGTGGTGCCACCGGATGGGGATCCTGGAGGCGCAGCCGGGCAGGCCCGGCTCCGACGTCTGGGACGAGAAGCGCCTGCGTCGCATCGACCTCCCCCTGTGCGCCGCCGGCATCCATCCGGACGCCACGCCGGAGGGCCTGGACCTGTCCTCGGACTGGCTGGCCTGGGGGACGTACGGCGACGACCTGTACCCGGTGATCTACGGCAGCGTCCGCGATCTCGCGGGCGCGAAGGCGTGCAACGAGCGGCTGTTGCTGTTCATGCCCGTCGAGTCCGACGAGACACCGCCGGCGTACACCGGTCTGGAGAGGGGCCTCGCCGACCTGTGGGCCCGTACGGCGGGACCGATGGACCTCGACGGCCGCCGTGACTTCCGGAAGTCGGTCGAGGAGATGATCGACAGCTGGTTGTGGGAGATGAACAACCAGCTCCTGAACCGCATCCCCGACCCGGTCGACTACATCGAGATGCGGCGCCGCACGTTCGGCTCCGACCTGACGATGAACCTGTGCCGGATCGGCCTCGGCGACGCCGTGCCCCCGGAGATCTACCGGACCGGCCCCATGCAGTCCCTCCAGAACGCCGCCCAGGACTACGCGATGCTCCTGAACGACGTCTTCTCGTACCAGAAGGAGATCGAGTTCGAGGGCGAGATCCACAACGGGATCCTCGTGGTCCAGAACTTCTTCGACTGCGACTACGCGACCGGCCTCAGGATCATCGACGACCTGATGAACTCCCGCATGCGCCAGTTCCAGCACGTCGTCGCCCATGAACTCCCGACCCTGTACGACGACTTCGACCTGGACGACACCGCGCGCGACGCGCTCGACGGCTATGTGAAGGAGCTGGAGAACTGGCTGTCGGGCATCCTCGTCTGGCACCGCGAGTGCTTCCGCTACAAGGAGGCGGACCTGATCGAGGACCGCGCGGGCCTCACCCGCCGCCTCCCCCCACCCCCCTCGGGCCTCGGCACCTCGGCGACCCGCATCAGGTTCCCCCGCCCCGAACCGGTTCCCGGCGCGGCGAACTGACGGGCCCGCTAAGGTTCCACTCCTTCGCACCGTGAATGTGCGGTGCGTCACACGACACGACGTGGCGGGCCACCCCTGGGGAGGAGGCGGCCCGCCACCAGGGGGTGGGGACATGTACGAAATCGTCAAAGGCGCCAATGTCGGACTGGCGTCCCTGAGTGAGGACGCGGGCTCCGTGCGCGTGGGCCTGAGCTGGAGCAGCGAGGAGGGGGACGGGGACGCGGACGTCTCCGTACTGCTGCTGGGGGACGGCGGAAAGGTCCGCAGCGACGCCGACTTCTTCTTCTACAACAACCCGGCGGCCGCCGACGGGAGCGTGCACCTGCTGGGGAAGACCCCGACGGACAGTGGCAGCGAGGACCGGATCAGCCTCGGCCTCACGGAGATGGAGGCGAGCGTCGAGCAGATCGTCGTGGCGGCCAGCCGGTACGAGGGCGCGCGGTTCGGGGACCTCGACGGCTTACGGCTGACGGTCTGCGACCGCACGGGCGAGGAGCTGCTCGGGTTCTCCATCGACGACGCGGGGGCCGAGAGCGCCTTCGTCTTCGGTGAGTTCTACCGGCGCGGCGGCGAGTGGAAGTTCCGTGCCGTCGGGCAGGGGTACGAGACGGGCCTGGCCGGGCTGGCCACGGACTTCGGGATCGATGTGGACGACGCCGTGGACGACGCCACGGACGACACGGCGGACGACGCCGTGGAGGAGCCGGCCGCGGTGGCCGGCGAGGTGGTGCAGGCGAGCGGCGACGGGGTGGGGGCCGTCAGTGACACCGGGCCGGCCCTGGTCATTCCGGCGCAGGTGGCCGTGGAGCACGTGCCGCCGGTGGCGCGCCGGCCCCGTACCGTCAGGAAGAAAGTGACCCTGCCCAAGGTCGCCAAGAAGAGCCTGGCGGACAACACCACCTGGCGGCCGGCCAGGCTCTTCCCCGTACCGTCGCTCAAGAGCGACCGGGAGCGCGAGACGCGGGCGACGTCCGTCCTGCTCTCCGTGATGGCGCAGGTGCCCGAGTTCGGCCGGCGGCTCACCGCCGGCTTCGGGGCGCCGGTCGGGCGGATGGAGACCTTCACCGAAGTGTCCCTGCCGCACGGCGACAGCCCCAAGCGGCCCGACGGGGTGATCCGGGTGGAGCGGGCGGGCAAACTGTGGACCGCTCTGGTGGAGACGAAGACGAACGGGAATCCCCTCAAGGACCAGCAGGTCCAGGACTACATGGACATCGCGGCCCGGCGCGGCTACGACGCGGTGATCACCTTGTGCAACGACGTGGCGCTGGAGGGGAGTCCGCTGGTCGACGTGAAGATCGACGGGCGCCGCAAGCACAAGGTCGTCCTGTGGCACCTGTCCTGGGCCGAGGTCGCCCACCAGGCGCAGATGCTGATCCGCCACGAGGGCGTCGGGAACGCCGCGCACGCCTGGCTCCTCCAGGAGTTGCTGCACTATCTCCAGCACGAGAACTCCGGCTGCCAGGGCTTCCAGAACATGGGCCCGGCCTGGGTGCCCGTACGCAAAGGGATCGACGACGAAACGCTCTGCCAGGGAGATCCGCGAGCCGTCGACGTCGTGGCGAGCTGGGAGCGGCTGGTCCGGCAGGTCTGTCTGCGGCTCGGGGGTGAGCTCGGGCAGAAGGTCCTGCCCGTCCAGCGGGTGCGGCGCGCCACCGACGCGAAGGCCCGCCGGGGCGCGCTGGCCGATCTGCTCTGCCAGGAGGGGCGCCTGGAGGCGGAGTTGAGGATCGAAGGGACCCAAGGGATCCTCGCGATCACCGCCGATCTGCGCACCGGCAAGCTCCGTACGTCGGTCGACATCCCCGCGCCCGATCACGGCTACCCCCTCACCTGGGCCAAGCGCCTGATCCGGCAACTCGCCGACGCGCCCGCGGATCTCCATGTCCAGACCCTGGTGGCGGGGGGCGGCGGCGGGCCGCGCGGCACGCTGGAGCGGCTGCGCCCCGAGCCCGGCGACCTGCTGCCCAAGGGGGACGCCGAGATCACCGGATTCCGGCTCTCGCTCTTCAAGGGAATGGGCAATACGCGCGGCAACGCCGAGTCCGGCTTCATCCGCAGCGTGGACGACGCGGTGGACCGCTTCTGCGCCGCCGTGGTCATGCCGCTGGAGCGGCGTCCTGTACGGCGTCCACAGCGCGCGGAGCCCGTCGAGGTGGGGTGACGCCCGCTAGGACTCGTCCGCGCGGGAGGCGGTGGTGTGGGCGTAGGTCCTGGCGCTCTTCACGAAGATCTCGTGGAGGGCGCGGGACGCCGTCGGCGTGGGGCCCGAGAGGGGGCGTTGGAGGACCAGGAGGACCGCGGTGTCCTGGATGGCCAGGGGGCGGTGGGTGATCAGGCCGGAGCGTTCCAGGGGGTCGCCGGAGACGCTGAAGTCCGGGAGGATCGTCGTGCCCAGGCCCTCGGCGACCATCAGCTTGCCCATCTCCGCGCCGTCCGTGGAGTACGAGAACGTCGGGCTGCGGCCCTCCAGCAGGCGGTGTACGTAGCGGTGCATCACGTACCCCGAACGCATCACGATGAGGGGCTGGGCCAGCAGGTCGGCCACCGAGACCGTGCGCTGGGCGGCCAGGGGGCTGTCGGTGCGGACGCACGCCACCGGGCGGCCGCGCAGGAGTTCGGTGGTGTGGAGGCCCGTGGGCTTGTCGTCGCCCTCCAGGTAGTTGACCAGGCCCAGGTCGAGGCCGCCCTCCAGCAGTTCGCGGTGGATGTCGGCCTGCTGGGCGCCTATGACCTCGATCTGGGTCTCCGGGTGGGCGGCGCGGAACTCCCGGATGGTCGGGACGAGCAGCGGGACCGTGGCCGCGTTGACCGTACCGAGGCGGAGCGTCCGGCTGGTGCGGTGCTGGTCGTCGGCCGCCCGGCGCAGCCGGTCGACCGCGTCGAGGACGCCGACGATGTGCGGCAGCAGCTCACGGCCCTCCGCGCTGATCTTCGCGCCGGAGCGGCGGCGGTCCAGGAGGTCGACGCCCAGTTCGCGTTCCAGATTGCGTACGGTTTCGCTGAGGGCCGGCTGGGAGATGTGCAGGGCTTCCGCCGCGCGCCGCAGGGAACCCAGCCGGGTCACCGCTTCGATGTATTCGAGCTGCTCTATTCGCATCGGCGATTTCGCCTTTCAGCACCCACGGGAACCATTCAGCCCCCACTGGAAGGCTCCCCACTGGAAGGTAAACCCTATCACCACGTCGTGGATACCGAATCGACCCGTGCGGGACGGCGCGAGTACGCTCCTGTCCCATGGGTCTGTTGAATATGCTGCGAGGCGGTGACGTGCTGATGAGGGATCTGCGAGAGCTGACCCGGCGCCGTCATGTCGATCTCGTACGCGTCTCCAGTGCCCTCTGTCTGCGCACGGGCTGAGTGCTGGGAATTTCCCTCCCCCCGTCTGTACGGCTATTGATGGTGAGCCGGTTTCCGGTGGTGCCCGGGGCGCGCGGATTTTCCTCCCTTTTTTGTTGTCCGCCTACAGTCGGCCGTTCTGTTTAACGAGATATTCATGAATCTCGTCCTCGCGCCCTCCCCTCCCGAGGTGAATCCCATGGCCACGATCCTCTCCGTCTCCGGCAGTCCGTCCCCCACGTCCCGTACCGCCCGGCTGCTCCGGCATCTGGACGGCCGTCTCACCGGCCAGGGCCACCACGTCGTGCCGCTCGACGTCCGTACGCTGCCCGCCGAGGCCCTGCTCGGGGCCGATTTCGGGCATCCGGCGATCGTCGCGGCCCGGCGGCTGTTCGAGGAGGCCGACGGGGTGGTCATCGGGACCCCCGTCTACAAGGCCGCCTATTCCGGGCTGCTGAAGACCCTGCTGGACCTGTTGCCGCAGTACGCGCTGGCCGGCAAGACCGTCCTGCCGCTGGCGACCGGCGGCACCACCGCGCATGTGCTCGCCATCGACTACGCGCTGCGGCCCGTGCTGTCCTCCATGGGGACCGCGCACATCGTCCAGGGCTGGTTCGTCCTCGACCGGCACATCACCGTGCTGGACGAGGGGGGAGTGGTCGTGGATCCCGGGTCGCGGGAGGCGCTGGACCGGGTGGTGGACCAGTTCTCGCTGGCCTTGCGGCCACGCCGGGTGCCGGCGGATGCCGCGCCGGCCGAGGCCGTGGCCGCGTGATGCCTTCCCGTCCTGACCAGGGCCGCTCCGACCGCCGCTTTCCCGACCGCTGCTTTCCCGCCCGCCGTCGCTCCGCCCGCCGTACCGATTCCTGTTCCGCCCGCTGACCCGTATGACCCGTATCTCTCCCCGGAGGCCGTACCGTGACCGCACCCCAACCCCCCTCGCCGGCGCACGTGATCACCGGCGAGGCCGAAGCCCTCACCGTGGCCGCCGAGCTGGCCGACGCCTTCCGGGCCGGTGCCGGGCAGCGGGACGCGGACCGCACGCTCCCGTACGCCGAACTCGACCGGCTCTCCGCCTCCGGCCTCCTCGGCATCACCGTGCCCCGCGCCCACGGCGGCGCGGACGTCCCCGCCCGTACGCTCGCCGAGGTCTTCCGGCTGCTGGCCACGGGCGACGCGAGCCTCTCCCAGATCCCGCAGAACCACTTCGTGTACGTGAACGTGCTGCGCCGGCAGGGGAGTCCGGAGCAGCAGAAGTTCTTCTTCGCGGAGGTGCTGGCCGGGCGGCGGTTCGGCAACGCGCAGTCCGAGCGCGGTACGAAGCACGTCCAGGACATCCGTACGAGACTGGTACCCGAGGCCGACGGCTCGTACCGGCTCACCGGCGAGAAGCACTACTCCACCGGCGCGCTGTTCGCCGACTGGATCCCCGTCCTGGCGCGCGCCAAGGAGGACGCGCTGCACGTCGCGTACGTACCGAGGGACGCGCCCGGCGTGACGGTCGTCGACGACTGGGACGGGATGGGGCAGCGCACCACCGCGAGCGGGACGGTCCGCCTGGACGGGGTGGCGGTGCCGGCCGACCGGGTCGTACCGCACCACCTCACCTTCCAGGGGCCCCAACTGCACGGCGCCGTCGCGCAGTTGCTGCACGCGGCCATCGACGCGGGGATCGCGTCGGCCGCGCTGACGGAGTCGGCCGAGTTCGTCCGTACGAAGAGCAGGCCGTGGTTCGAGAGCGGGTACGAGAGCGCGGCCGAGGACCCGCTGCTGATCCAGCGGTTCGGTGAACTGGCGCTTCAGGTAAGGGCGTCGGACGCGCTCCTCGTGGCGGCGGCCGACGCCGTGGACACGGCCGCGGCCGACCTCACCGACGACACCGCCGCCGAGGCCTCGATCGCGGTGGCCGCGGCGAAGGTGCAGGCGGCGACGGCGGCGGTGGAGACGAGCAGCGCGCTGTTCGAGGTGGCGGGGACGCGGGCGGCGCTGGACAGCCTGAACCTGCACCGGTTCTGGCGCGACGCGCGCACGCACACGCTGCACGATCCGGTCCGCTGGAAGGTGCAGCACATCGGCCGTTACGTCCTGAGCGGGACGCGGCCACCGCGCCACGGTCTGCTCTGAGACCGCCGGTGCTGCCGGTGTTGCCCGCCCTTCCCGTCCTGTTCGTCGCGTACTTCGTCTCCTGGAGAGTTCCGTGAGTCTCACCTTCCACTGGTTCCTGCCCACCTACGGCGACAGCCGCCACGTAGTCGGCGGCGGCCACGGCCTCCCCGCGGGCGCGGCGGGCGGGCAGCGGCCCGCCGGTCTCGGCTATCTCACACAGATCGGCCGCGCGGCCGAGCAGTTGGGGTTCGTCGGCGCGCTGACCCCCACCGGCGCGTGGTGCGAGGACGCCTGGCTCACCACGGCGATGCTGGCGCGCGAGACGGAGCGGCTGAAGTTCCTGGTGGCCTTCCGGCCGGGCTTCGTGGCGCCGACGCTGGCCGCCCAGATGGCCGCCACCTTCCAACGCCACGCGCCCGGGCGCCTGTTGCTCAACGTCGTCACCGGCGGGGAGAGCCACGAGCAGCGCGCGTACGGGGACTTCCTCGACAAGGACGCCCGGTACGCGCGTACCGGGGAGTTCCTGTCGATCGTCCGGGACCTCTGGCAGGGCGAGACGGTGACGTTCAAGGGCGAGCATCTCCAGGTGGAGGAGGCGAAGTTGGCGCGGGTGCCGGACCCGGTGCCGCCGGTGTACTTCGGCGGGTCCTCCCCGGCGGCCGGCCTGGTCGCCGCGCGCCACAGCGACGTCTACCTGACCTGGGGCGAGCCGCCCGCGCAGGTGGCCGAGAAGATCGAGTGGATCCGCGGGCTGGCGGCGAAGGAGGGCAGGACCGTGCGGTTCGGCATCCGGCTGCACGTGATCACGCGGGACACCGCGGACCAGGCGTGGGCCGAGGCGCGGCGGCTGCTGGAAGGGTTCTCGCCGGACGCGATCAAGGCCGTACAGGCGGGTCTGGCGCGCAGCGAGTCGGAGGGGCAGCGGCGGATGCTGGCGCTGCACGGCGGCAGTACGGACGGGCTGGAGATCTCGCCGAACCTGTGGGCCGGGATCGGTCTGGTACGGGGTGGCGCGGGGACGGCGCTGGTGGGCAGCCACACCGAGGTGGCCGAACGCATCGAGGAATACAGCCGGTTGGGCATCGACGAGTTCATCATGTCCGGCCACCCGCACGTGGAGGAGGCGTACTGGTTCGGCGAGGGCGTGCTGCCCCGGCTGGCCGAGGCTGGGCTGTGGACCCACCCGACGGCGGCGGGCGCTGGGGGTCCGGTGTCGGTTCCGTTCGCGGCGGAGGTGGGGCGCTGACGCGGACCGGGTCCGCGAGTTGAGGGTCCGCGGGGTGACGGGCGGCTCTGGTGATACGTACGGTCAGAGCCGCCCCCCCCACACACACGCTCAGCTCACGCTCAGCGCCGCGCCGCCGCCAGGGTCCCGGTCACCTCGGCCGCCGGCGCCGGGGCTGCCTTCCGCTGCATGAAGTTCACGTCACGCTCCTCCGCGTACGGCCTGCCGTACGCGTCCGTCCCCGGCCCGAACCGCCAACTCTCCGCGAGCGGCCCCGCGTCCACCGCGTCGAAGCCCAGGAGATCGAGCAACTCCACCGCCCGCGCCTTCCCTTCCGCGTCGTCCCCGGCGATCGGCAGCGCGCTGCGGTCCGGTGCGTCCTTCGGCCGGGAGAGGACGGCGAGGTGCTCGAAGTAGATGTTGTTGAACACCTTCACGACATGCGAACGCTCCAGGTGCGCCTGGAGCAGTTCGCCGCTCGTCGTCGTCCCCGCCTCCAGCTCGGGCAGATTCCCGTCGCGGGCCGCGTAGTAGTTGTTCGTGTCGAGGACGGTCTTCCCGGCGAGCGGTTCGACCGGGACCTGCTGGTACGCCTTGAGCGGGATCGTCACCACGACCCAGTCCCCGGCGGCCGCCGCCTCCGCCGGGGTGCCGGCCGTGGCGCGCGGGCCCAGTTCCGCGACCAGGTCGGCGAGGGTCTCGGGGCCGCGCGAGTTGCTGACCACGACGTCCAGTCCGTTCGCCACCGCGATGCGCGCCAGTGTGCTTCCGATGTGTCCGCTGCCGATGAGTCCAAGAGTTGCCATGTGTACGGCAACGGGCAGGTCAGCCGTTCTGTTCCTGCGGTTTCTGCTGTCCGTGCCGTTCATGGCGCGTGCGCGGGACGGCGGCGTTCTCCTGCTGGCGCATGATGACGGTTCGTCCCGGTACGGGGATCTCGATGCCCTCGGCGCGATAGCGCCCGTACAACGCCTTGATGAACTCGTGTTTGATCAGGTACTGGTCGCCGAACTCCAGCGCCCGAAGTATCACCGTGAAGCCTATGCCGGCCTCTGTGAACGTGTGGAAGCGGACGAGCGACTCGTGGTCGGGGACCCCGCCGGCCACCTCGGACATGGTTTTCTCCGCCACCTCCTTGGTCACCTGCTCGACCTGGTCGAGATCGCTGCCGTACCCGACCGCCACCTGGATGAGCAGCGACATCTGCTGCTCGGGGCGGTGGTAGTTGGTCATGATGGTGCTGGCGAGCTTGGAGTTGGGGATGATCACGAGGTTGTCGGAGAGCTGCCGTACCACCGTGTTGCGCCAGTTGATGTCGACGACGTAGCCGTCCTCGCCGCTGCTGAGCCGGATGTAGTCGCCGGGCTGCACGGTCTTCGAGACCAGGATGTGCACCCCGGCGAACAGGTTGGCCAGGGTGTCCTGCATCGCCAGCGCGACGGCCAGGCCGCCCACGCCGAGGGCGGTGAGGAGGGGCGCTATGGAGATGCCCAGCGTCTGCAACAGGACGAGGACGCCGATCGCCAGCACCGTGACCCGGGTGATGTTGACGAAGATGGTCGCGGAGCCGGCCACCGCGGACCGGGACAGGGTCACGGACTGGACGAGGTCGGCGATGACCCGGGCCGCCGCGAAGGTGGCGGCCAGTATGAGCAGCGCGACCAGCACCTGGTTGACGTTGTGGCCGACGGTCGGGGTGAGCGGGAGGGCGGCGGCGCCGGCGGAGGCGCCTATGGCGAACGCTCCCCACGGGGCGAGCAGGCGCAGGGCGCCGACGATGATGTCGTCGCCGCCCCAGCGGGTCCGGGTCGCGCGTTCGCCGAGCCAGCGCAGGGCGATGCGGAGGAGCAGCCCGGCGCCGAGTCCTATGACGACGGCGCCGCCGGCGATGAGCAGGTCGTGCCAGGTGAGCACACGGTTCACCGGTGGTCTCCCGGCGCCGGACGGGGCTGGGGGCGGGGGGACGGGGGCATGCCGGAGGAGGGCATCGCTGCATCACCTGTTCGTTCCGTGGGGGTGGGGTAGGTCCGGGGAGGAGTGGGGGCACGTCGGCGGGTGGAGCGCGGCGCCTCGGCGTGCGGTGCCATCCTGCCGTATCCGGTGTGCAGTTGGGCCCGCGGATCCCTTCGTACGGGCGGGGAGCGCGGGGTAGTCGGGCGTGTACGGAGAGGCGTACGCGGGTGTACGCGGGTGTACGGAGAGAGGTACGCGGGCGTACGGAGAGGTGCCCGCGCCGACGTGTGCGCGCCGTCGCCGTACGGTGGGACTACCGGCCGGAGGAAGGTTCGTGCGATGGCCTCGCAACGCAACACCAAGCTGCCCGTGGTGACGGAGGCGGAGCAGGCTGTCCGCTCCGCCGGCGGGCAGCGCGCCACGTTCCACCAGCGGCACGTCAGGCGGGGGAACTGGTTCGCCGACTGGGCCGGCAGGCTCGGCGGCTCGGACGTCTACATCGGCATCACGGGCAAGGAACCGACCGCGCGGAAGGTACGGCTCCTCCTGGACGACTGGATCTTCGAGGACGTGTCCACGAAGGATCTGGGCGGGGTGCTCACGGAGATCTTCTCGACCCGCGACTCGACGGGCGCCCCGCACGGCGCCACGATCAAGGCCAAACGCCTCTACCTGCTCTTCCCCGCGCAGGTCCTGAAGGTGCCCGTCGGCCGTTCCCGCTACTCCGCCACCAGGAAGCCGCCCCCGGACGCGGACCTGTCTCCTTGGGAGCGGGCCCTGCTGGTGGAGAGCGATCACTCCGCGCGCGGGCGGCTCCCGGACTGACTACGGTAAAAGAACGGGCAATTTTCCCCTATCAGGCACATGCCATACCCATGTCTCATCCCACTGAGGGGGTAAGGATCATGACCGAGTACCCGGAAGGCGCGCCGTGCTGGGTGGACGCGATGTTCACCGATCTGGAAGGCGCCAAACACTTCTACGGGGACGTACTGGGCTGGACCTTCGGGGACAGCGAGTCGGAATACGGCGACTACACGCAGGCCTACGCGGACGGGAAGGCCGTCGCGGCCGTGGTCCCGCCGATGCCGGGCTCCGAAGGGGAGTCGGCCTGGTGCCTCTACCTGGCCTCGCCCGACGTCGTGGCGACGGCGGAGAAGGTGAGGGCGGCGGGCGGCGAGGTGCTGGCGGAGCCGATGCGGGTCGGCGACTTCGGGTCGATGACCCTCGCGAAGGAGCCGACCGGCGCGGTCTTCGGCGCCTGGCAGCCGGGGCAGCACAAGGGCTTCGAGAAGCAGGGCGAGCCGGGCGCGTACGCGTGGGCCGAGGTCTTCACACGGGACCCGGCCGGGACGGACGCGTTCCTGCCGAAGGTCTTCCCGTACGAGGCGCAGACCATGGCCGACGAGCGGATGGACTTCAAGGTCTTCAGCATCGACGGCAAGAAGCGACCCGTCCTCGGCCGGATGAAGATGGGCGAGGACTTCCCGCCGGACATGACGTCGTACGTGAACGTCTACTTCGCGGTCGGTGACTGCGACGGCACGGTGAAGAAGGCCGTGGAGCACGGAGGGAAGCTCCAGTTCGGCCCGATGGACACGCCCTTCGGCCGCTTCGCGGCGATCACGGACCCGCAGGGCGCGAACTTCTCGGTGATCGACACGTCGAGGACCGAGGGGGAGATGCCGAAGATGTCGGACGCGTAGCCGGACTGCCGTCCGGCCCGGCCCACGTACGCTTGACGAAGGCGCTCGGGGCGGGCGCTCGTCGCGCGCCCGGCGCGGACGCTCGGCGCGGGGCGGGGCCAAGGATCGGACGGTGTGCGGTGCGGCGGACGTACGTGCTGTGGGCGACGGCGGCCGCCGGGCTCGCGGTGGACCAGAGCACGAAGGCGATCGCGGCGGTGGTCGTCGAGGGCCACGAACCGAGCCACGCGCTCGGCGGGGCGGTGACCTTCACAGCGTTCCGCAACTCGGGCGCGGCGGGTTCCTTCGCGCCGGACGCGACGATCGTCTTCACGCTCCTGGCGATTGCGACGGTCGTCTTCATAGCCCGCGTGGCGCCGTCCGTACGCTCCACCGGCTGGGCGGTCGGCCTGGGCCTGGTCTTCGCGGGCGCCGGCGGCAACCTCATGGACCGCCTGCTCCGCACACCTGGCTTCGGGCGGGGAGCGGTCCTGGACTTCATCCAGATCGGCGACTCGGGGATCTTCAACTTGGCGGACCAGTGTGTGACGGCGGGTGCGGCGGTGGTCTTGATCCAAACGTTCCGGGGCGTGCCGTTGCGGGCGGCGCGGGTGCGGTGACGGGCCTGGCGGCCGGGCTTTTGTCCTCAATCGCCGGACGGGCTTGGTTGTGCCCGCTGCGGGCCGGGGCTTTGTCCGCGGGTTGTTGCCGGGGGCCGGGCAGGGGTCGTGTCCTGCACTGCATGTTTTACGTCGCGTTCGGGACCTTGTTTGGTTCGGGTTCGCCACGCGACACAAAACACGCTCTACGTTCCGGACACGACCCCTGCCCGTCCCCCTCCCAGGCCCGCGTCAAGGCAAATCAAGCCCGTCCGGCGTTTGAGGACGCGGTAACCCGCACCCGGCACCGGGCAGAGGCCAAAATCCAGCCTGTCCGGCGTTTGAGGACATCGGTAAGCCGCGCGCGCACCGGGCAGGGGCACCATCCAGCCCGTCCGGCGTTTGAGGACGTTGGTAAGCGGCACTGTCCACCGGGCAGAGGCGGGGCTCCCCGGGCCGGCGGGGTCGTTCAGCGCACCCTCGGCGTGAGGGGGGTGGGGTCGGAGGAGGTGCGTGTGTCCGGACGTAAAGCGTGTTTTGTGGCGCATGGCTACCGTGAATGTCCGGGGACCCTGAGGCGCCGTAAAACATGCAGTCCGGACATACGTACCTCCGCAGGCCCCACCCCCCGCCACCACGGCACACCCAAGCCCGTCCGGCGATTGAGGACATCAGTAACCCGCGCCAAACGCATCGCGCAGACGAAATAGGACTGGCGTCCTGAGGATGAACATCCCAGGATCACGCCACGCACAAGCACCCGCACCGGCAATCTGCTGAGTGTCGAAGAACTGCGTGGCGACAGCCAGGAGATCGCGTGTGACGGGTGAGACCCCGCAGGGAGGGGTGAGGGCCGTCCCCCGCCATGTCGCGTGCGTCATGGACGGGAACGGCAGATGGGCCGAGCAGCGCTCCTTACCGCGTACGTCCGGCCACCGCGCCGCCGAGACCACCGTGATCGACGTCATCGAGGCGGCGAGGACGGCAGGCGTCGAGTGGCTCAGCCTCTACGCGTTCTCCACCGAGAACTGGCGGCGCCCCAGCAGCGAGATCGACTACCTCATGCGACTCGTCCGCCGCGTGGTGCGCAAACACGCCCCGCTCCTCCACGCCCGCGGCATCCGCTGCCGCTTCCTCGGCGTGGCGGACCCGAGGATCCCCGCACCGCTCGCCCGGGACTTCGCCGACCTGATGACGCTGACCGACGCGAACCGCGGCATGACGCTGACCGTGGCGTTCGACCACGGCGGGCGCAGGGACATCGTGGAGGCGGCGCGGTCGCTCATCCGCAGCGGGGTGCCGGCCGAGGCCGTGGACGAGGAGTACTTCGCGGCTCATCTGCCCTTCCCCGACACACCCGACGTGGACCTGGTCATCCGTACCTCCGGCGAGCAGCGCATCTCCAACTTCATGCTCTGGCAGGTGGCCTACGCCGAGTGGATCTTCCCGCCGGCGCTCTGGCCCGACTTCCACGCGCCGCACTTCCTGGAGTGCCTGCACTCCTACCAGCAACGCGAGCGCCGCTTCGGCGGCGTGACACCGTACGCGAACGGAGAACCCCACCCGTGACGGACACCGGCACAAGCAACAGCGGCCCCCACGACGACGCCACCCGGCCGGCCCCGGACTCGCTTTTCGGCCCCGACTCACAGTTCCACCGCTTCTTCAACGACCCGCGCTGGGCGCTGTCCATGGTCAGAGCCACCGTCCTGGAGGCCGCGCACCCGCAGATCGGCGCGGCCCTCATCGACAACTCGACGTTCGTCGCGCACCCGTGGCGACGGCTGCGCAACACCCTCGTGAGCCTCCAGCGCATGTTCGGCGCCGACGAGGACACGCGGCAGCGGGAGGCGGCGCGGCTGAACCGGCTGCACGGGCGGCTGAGCGGTACGGATGCCCAGAGCCGGCCGTACGACGCGATGGACCCCGAGGTCCGCGCCTGGGTCGTCGCGACACTCTTCGAGAGCTCCGTCACCATGTGCCGGCTGAGCGGGCAGCCGCTCGACCGGACCACCATGGAGCAGCTGTACGCCGAATTCCAGGCGTTCCTCGCGGCGTTCGGGGACCGGGCCGGTCATCTGCCGCCCACGTTGCCGGAGTTCTGGCAGTACTACGACCACATGGTCGAGGATGTGCTGGAGAACACCGAGGCGCTGCGCATCATCCTCTACAAGCTCTTCGACCACCTCCCGGCGCCGCCCCTGCTGGACGGGCTGCCCACGGTGTGGGCGGCGGGGCGCGCGCTGGCCGGCCCGGTCATCGGCACGATCACGGTGGCGTCCCTCCCCGAACCCTTCCGCCGCCGCGCGGGACTGCCCGAGATCCCGGGTGCCCAGGCGCTGATGCAGAGCGCCTACATGGCCGCGGGCCTCGCACGCTTCCTGCCGGACCACTGGCTGCGTACCGACCAACTCACCAGCCTGCTCTACCTGTCGCCGGACAGCGACAACCCCAAGGCCGCGACGCTCACGGCGTTGCGCGGGCGGATGAAACGGGCGGGCGCGCTGCTGCGCCTGGTCACGCCCTTCCCCGTACAACACGGCCCGGTTGACGTATCGGGCGCGCAGAGCAAAGCCGGGGAGTTCTTCGCCGAGGTACTGGACCAGACGGGCGACGGCTATCTGGACTGGCCCGATCTCGCCGCCATGGCACGGGAGTTGTCCTCCCGCCTCGACCTGGACGAACCGGAGGAGACCAAGCTCTACAACGCGTACGCGGAGTGGTGGCGGGAACTCCAAACGGCCCTCGACACCGACGGCGACGGCAGGGTGAGCAGGGAGGAGTACGCGGCCGCCGTCCCCTCCCTCGCGGGCCCCGCGCTGATCAGGGTCGCCGAGGTGCTCTTCACCGTCACGGACGCGGACGGCAACGGCTCCATCGACGCGACGGAGTACCGAGCCCTGTTCCGGACGGGCTTCCACCGCACGGTGACGGGCACGGCCGCGACGTACTCCCGCGCCGCCTTCGTGAAGGACTTCCTCTCCTTCATGTCGGGACGCCAACGCTCAACGGCGTTCGACCCGTTGCTGGCGGGCGCGTAGGCGGGAAGCGACCAACTTCTCCGTGCTCACATTCCGCCGTTGAAGAAGGCCAGGAGGGCCGGCGCCGGGTCTGTCGCGGTAGTGGTGTTCGCCACCGCCACAACGATGACGGCGAGCGACACCATCGCCGAGAGGGCGCCGAACGACGCCCACACGCGCCTGGTTCGCCTGTCGGACCGCTCCGTACTCGTGAACCTCTTCCAGAACACCGCGCTCACGCCGAGGAGGGCGACCGCCACGACCGCGGAGATCACCGCCATCACCTCGTGATAGCGGGCGAAATCGCTGATCATCGCATCGAGGACAGGCGGGGTACGGTCACCCGTACCCGTACCCGTACCCGTACCCGTACCCGTACCCGTACCCGTACCCGTACCCGTACCCGTACCCGTACCCGTGGCCTGTGTGTCGGCCAGGTCCTGTCTGACCTGGGCGAGCGTGCCGGCCAGCTCTCCGTCGGTCTCGCCGACCGGCAGCATGGACAACAGCGAGGCGAAGGGGACCATCGCCCCCTGGATGTTGGCCATCACTATCGCCAGCGAGGACAGTACGAGCACGGTGACGAGGCCGCCGGCCGAGGCGAGGGTGGCTCGCCTCGCCGCGCCGAGGCCGCCGGCCTTCAGGTACGTCTTCCAGAGGCGCACGCCGAGTGCGACGAGCACGACCAGCAGGATCGCGGCGATCCCGGCCTTCGCCAGGTGGTAGCGGACCCAGTAGTCGACAAGGTTCTCCAAGCCCGGGGAGAATTCCCGGTCGCCGGTACCCCAGTACGCGACGAACTCCTCGCGGACGCTCCCGATGAGGTCGTCCTGATCTGCGAACCCGCCGCCCGGCCTGATGCCCGCCAGCAGGCGCGGGGCGACGACGAACGCAACACCCAGGGCGGCGACGACGGCCACGGCGAACGCGGCGAGCGGCGCGAGCGCGCGGCCGGGGATGCCTGCGGATCGCGGCGGGAGTGCGGGACTGTGCAAGGCCATCCCTTCAGAGGGGTGGAGTGTGCGGACGGGGTGCTGGATGGCGGAAGCGTGCCGCGCGGCGCGCCCGACGGCGCGGCTACGCGGCACGATCACCCTTCCGTACCGCAGCGGTCCGGTCACGGGGGTACGCACCAGACTTGAAGGTGGGGCGTACCCCACTTCCCCCACCACAACGCCAGGCCCGCAGCCCCGCCGGGCACCCGGCCGCGCGTCCCCGACCAGGTGCCCCTGGCCGGTTAGGCGAACTGGCCGGGCCGGTAGTCGCCCGCCGGCTGCTGGAGGATGACGTTCGCCCGGTTGAAGGCGTTGATCAGGGCTATCCCGCTCACCAGCGCGGCCAACTGCTCGTCGTCGTAGTGCTTGGCGGCGTTCGCCCAGACCTCGTCCGGCACCCCGCCTGCCGCGTCGGCGATACGGGTGCCCTGTTCCGCCAACTCCAGGGCGGCCCGTTCGGCCTCGGTGAAGACCGTGGCCTCCCGCCACACCGCGACGAGGTTGAGCCGTACCGAGGTCTCCCCCGCGGCGGCCGCGTCCTTGGCGTGCATGTCGGTGCAGAATCCGCACCCATTGATCTGACTGGCACGAAGCCTCACCAGCTCCTGGGTCGCGGCGGGCACTGTCGAGTCCTGAAGCACCTTCCCCGCCGCGATGATGTGCTTGAAGACGTTGTTCAGGGTCGGACTGCTGAAGACGTCAAGACGGGCAGTCATGGTGATCTCCTCTGCCGTGGTCGGCTGCCGTAGCCGCTTACACACGTACGACGGAACGGCTCGAAGAGATGTGACACGGACCGGACCCCGTGCCGTGCTCCACCGCCGTACTCGCTACAGCGCGACCATGCTGGGGCGGGCATCCGGCCGCCCGTACGCCAAGACGCGCCGCAGCACATCGCCGTCCCACCCGACTTCACGTACACGGCCGTAGGCAGTGCACTGGTCGGGTGTGACAAGGCAGTGGGCGTCCATGCCCAGGGACACCCCCTGCGCGTCGGGCTCGCCGAAGTCACACATGAACAGAAGACGGTGGCCGCCGTCGCCGGGACCCACCACCACGCCTCGCGCCCCGCGAGCCGGCGGCCGAGCCACGCGGCCGTGACCAGCACCGGCATCACCAGGCCGACCGACAGCAGGGCGCCGAGGGCGGCCCCGGCGACCGCCAGGAGCGGCGCGAGCACGATCAGGAGCAGGAGCGCCAGCGGGTTGTACGGAAGCCCCGGGTTCTCGTACGTCTGCTCCTGTACGAGGAGAGCGAGCGCCCCGATCACCGCCTCGACGGACAGCACCGCCACCGAAACCGCCAGCACGGCCCAGAACCTGTCCCTCACGCGCGCCTGCGCACGGGTCCGTACCGGCTTCCGTACCGGCTTCCGTATTTTTGAACACATTCAAATCACCTCCCGCCCCGCATCCTCCTCCATACGGACGGGCGTCCCCCACCGGGGTCCTCTTCCAGGTCCTCGCCCGGCGCACCCGGCGATGAGTTTCCCCGGCCAGGGCGGTCTCGTTACCGTTGTCGCCCCATCACAGGAGGAACACGTGACGCAGTTGCTGAGGGTCCAGAACTTCAATGTGTCGAGTGACGGGATCGGTGCCGGTGAGGACCAGACCCTCGAACAGCCCTTCGGTCATATGGACCCCGGGCGGCTCTTCGCCTGGGCCGGTGCCACGGCGAGTTGGCCGATGCGTACCGCCCCCGGGGGGAGCCGGGGCCTGGACGACTACCTCACGCGGGACTACGACCGCAACATCGGCGCCGAGATCATGGGCCGCAACAAGTTCGGGCCCCAGCGCGGTCCCTGGGAGAACCATGAGTGGCAGGGCTGGTGGGGCGACGAACCCCCCTTCCGCACACCGGTGTTCGTCCTGACCCACCACACGCGTCCTTCGCTCACGCTCTCCGACACCACGTTCCACTTCGTGGACGGCGACCCGGCCACGGTCCTCGAACAGGCCCGCGAGGCGGCGGGCGGCAAGGACGTCCGGCTCGGCGGCGGGGTGACCACCATCCGGGAGTTCCTCGACGCCGACCTCGTGGACACCCTGCATGTGGCGGTCTCACCGCTGGAGTACGGCTCCGGACTACGACTCTGGGAGTCCCCCGACGAGCTGCTCGACCGCTTCCACCTGGACGTCGTCCCCAGCCCGAGCGGGGTGAAGCACCACCTGTTCTGGCGGAAGTGACCGCGCCCGCCGGAAGGGCTGCCTTGCCCCGACCCTCACCACGCGACCGGCCCCGAGCCCTCCGACTCGGCAACCCCCGCCATCACACACTCGTCCTGATCCCGCTCACTGAGTCCGCAAGCAAGGAGTGCCGTAAACCTCAGCGTCATGCGGGTGTTCCAGCACCTGGCCCGACGACGTCACGACCCCGCCACGGGCGCCCCGGCGAGATCCGAACGATACCGCCCGGTCGCGGCGTTGAAGAATGTAGAGGTCCCCGCTGTCGGGGGCGCCGGCTCTGGCGAACAGCTCTCGACGCGGTCGCGGGGGCGTTGCCGTCCGCCGGGAGGACGGCAGTGCCGCCCCTTCCGCAGGACCACGTCCCGTTCCGTTCCGTAGCTACAGGCCGGGGCTAGCGCGGAGACCGGTCTCCGCGTGCACCGCCGCGCCCAGAGCTGGAGGGCCGGCTCCCGCGGCGGCGACCACAGGGATCCACTGTCGCACCTCGCGTCCGGAGAGCCGACGGCCGAGCCACGCGTGGTGACCAGCACCGGCATCACCAGGCGGACCCACGGTAGGACGCCGAGGTCGGCGCCGGCAGCCGCCACGAACGGCGCCGCCACGAGCAGCTTCAAGAGGGCCAGAGGGGTGTGGGGAAGCCCTGGGTTCTCGTAGGTCTGCTGCTGTACGAAGAGAGCGATCCCCCCGATCACGGCCTCGACGGCCCACGCGGAAACCGAAGCCACCTTCGCCTCGCCCGTGCCCCACAGGAAGGAGATCGCCCCGTCACGCGCGGGCCTGTCGCGCGTTGGACAGGTATGAGCGTGATGCTGCAGTCCGAATCCATGTTTTCCGGGGGGCCATCCATCTGCCTGCGTCCCCTTCGCAAGGCGCACATGACCCGCGGCTGGGTACTTGAGGTACCGGCTGCGGAACTCGCCCCGCTGGCGGCAGAGGTGAACGCCCCGCGTCGCCTCAGGGCGCGCAGGGGCTTCCTGTACGACAGCGACCGGACCCAGGCCTTGGCGCGGCTACTGGAGGAGTCCCCGGGCGATTTCGGTGCCGTCGGTGCGATCGTGTTGGGCGCGGACGAGGTATGCCCGGTGCCGGCCGTGGGGCACTTCTCGGAGCTTGTCCGGGTCGATGGTGTGGAGTGCATCGACGGGTTGCAGCGCCTGCGGGTGATCGCCGACGCGTGCGAGACGCTGGATCCGTCCTACCTTGCTAGATCGGTCGTCCGGGTCGACATCGTCGTGGGTGCCGAACGGGCGAGGGCCCGTCGGCTGCATGACACGGCCGACTCCTTCGTCAACGACCGTAACAATCAGGACCGGTTGTTGTGCTGCCCGAACATCAACCGCCTGATGAACGCCAATTGGGAGCGGGGCACTTTCGATCCGCGCCGGGGAGTGACGCTCGGCCCGCGTGGGCGGACGTACAGCATGGTGGAAGTCACCCGGGCCTTGGCCTGTTTGTCGGGGCCCGGTCCTGAGCTTGCCCACGCGGTGTCCACCCGTGCGGGTCTGGAGGCGCTTTGGGGTGACATGGCCTCGGAGTCGTACCACACATTGTTCCACGCCGGTTTGGAACCGGTCGGTGTCGTGCGTGCCGTCGAGGCGTGGCAAGCGGCACACGAGGCGTTGGCCGATCTGCCCGCGGCCCGTTCCGCCAAAGGGCACGGACACCTGATCCAGTACGCACCGGAACTCATCTGCTGGGAGGCGTGCCGCTTCCTGCCACGGGAGCGGCTGCACGATTCCGCGCCGGTATTTCGCTGGGACAAGGCCATCCCCCTCGATGTGAGGACCGCGACCCTGGAGGCAGCCGACCGTTTGATCGCGCGCTACGAAAGTCTGGTTCCCGGTATGCACCAATACGTCAAGAAGGCTCCGCAGCTGTCCCTGTGGCGCGAACTTGTACGGTGACCAACTGGCTGCGGCCGCCTCAACCGGGCGGAGCGCCCCAGTCAGGTCCGGGGGGAGCCCACGGCGGTACGGAGGCGGAGGATCGGGAAGCGGCGTACTCGGTCAGGCTGGCAGCGAGCCGGCGCGCCACACCATTCCGCAGACAGGACCAGTCGGCGTCGGCGAGGCGTGGAGCGATCCTGTTCCGCAGATGCAGCTGCCCCAGACCGGGAGTCTCAAGCCGTACGTACTCGTCAGTTCTGATCGTGACCCACTTCGAGGTACTCACCGCACGCAGGAGCGAGCGAGGTCGGTACTCGTACCCCGTTCCCCTGAGCCAGTGATCGATTTCAGTGAGGCGCAACGGCCGGTCGTACGAGTGGAGGGTCAGGCGGGACACCTCCTCCAAGGTACGCGGACCGGGCAGCGGGCCGTGGCGGAACAGCCCGTACCGCCCCGGGCCCGCCCAGCAGAAGCGGCGGTCTCCCGCCATGACTGTCATCGCGGACTTCGCAGGGATGTCCTTTGTGAAGGTTCGTGCGGCGATGGTTGCGAAGAGTTGCACGCTCAGCGGTGTCCTGACCGCGCAGGCGACGGCGTACAGCAGGTCCTGGTGCCGCCGCCCGGAGGGTTCCCGACATGCGCAGCTGGCGGTCTCCCACCAGCCGAGTGGTGCCGCGCATCGGACGCACGCACGGTCCGATGTTCCCGGCCAAGGCCTCTGCCAGGGGCCGGCCGCAGGGGGGCCGATGACCACCGACGGGCCTGTCGTGCGGGTCATCCACGGCTCCAGTCGATGTCGGAGGAGAGCCCGAAGCTCACGGGCAGGTGGCCGGTGGCGTCGAAGAAGCCGATGACGTCCTCGGCGTCGATGCGTTCCAGGTTGCGTGCCGCCGCCGCTTCCAGAATGGTGTGAGCCTTGCGCAGCACATCGCGTGGTTTTCGGTTGGACCGGGTGAACAGAGAGCCCACGGCCTCCTTGGTGAAGGGGAAGAGTTCGTCGTCGGGGCGGGCGACACCGTCCTTCGTCGCGGCATTGACGTAGGGCCGGAGCAACTGAGCGACCTGCGAGGGGTCGCGAAGGGCGGACAGCCTCACGGTGCTTGCCTGGTTTTGTTCCGTCAACGCGAAACTCGGCAGATCGGCAAGGTCCCAGGCGGTCCCAATCGTGATGGCGGCCCTCGGATGCATGGTCACGACCATCGTCACCATGTCGGCCATGGGCAGGGTTTCCACGATCACGTCCCGGAAACGCTCCACCTCCAGGTCGCGTTTGGCCTTTGCCGTCGTGGTGCTGGCCAAGTCTTCCAGTTGGTCGCAGAAGACGAGTACGTGCTGGATCCCCGCGGCGGCTGCGAAGAGCAAGAACGTTGCCATATGCACCGCTCCGTTGCGAGAGCGCGATGTCGGCGTCAACCGGGTCATGTATTCCTCGGCGGCCGCCGGGTCGCTCTCGCACAGGGCGGCGATCAACTTTTCGTCGGGCGGCCCCAGGGTCCGGCCACGCAGTGACCGGTGGCCCTGGGCTACGACGTCGGCCAGCTTTCTGGCATCGGTGATCCCTGTTCTGTGTACCAGTCTTTCCCGGAGTCGACTGGCAAGCGTCGGGCCGTTTCCCACCCTGGATTTTACCGCGTAGTCGACGGCCACAAACAATGCGGCGGACAAGGTCCGGATCTGTGACGTGTCGAATCCGGTTACCAGGCAACAAATGGGCACCTCCTCGGCGTCTTCCTCGTCCAAGCCGGCGGAGAGGCACACCTCTTTCCCGAAATCCTTGTTGATCCAGCCCGCCATGTGATGCATGAGGACTGTCTTGCCGAAGCCACGGGAGTCGGAGTCGCCTGCGACTACGCCGTCCGACCACAAGTAACCGAATTTCAGGCCGCCGTAGGACATGCCGAGTACGAATTTATCCACGACCTGGCGCAGTTGATCAGCGTGTACGGCGGGTTCATACAGCGTGCCGTTCTCCCGGGCGTTCGAGCCGCCGGAAACGGCCATGCCGGTGGCGGGGAAGGGATTGCCGCGCAGCTTCCACTCTCTTTTCATCCACACGACGGCTGGCACCGGAGAGGTATCACTCATCGCACGAGCACCTCTTCACGCGCATCAGCCCAGTCGATTCTCATCACGTGATAGATCCGGGGGTGCCCGGGGGTCGTCTGCATGACAAGTGGCCGCGCGGAGCTGGGAATCCGCCCGTGCGATGCCTCGTCCAGATGGACACGGAACCCGATGTCGCCCATCTCGCCGCGCGCCGCCGCTGTGAGTGCGGCATCGAAGACGCCGTCGTTGATCCGTCGATCCCAGCAGACAGCGGCTCTGATGCGCCAGACCGGCCGGTACATCTCCTGTGCGGCGGAGCCGCGTTCGGCGTTCCAGACGCGTGGTACGGCTTCCATCGCGGCCCTTTCCACCTCGGGCCCCACTGCGCGCCGGAACTCCGCCGGCGTCCCCGTGCCGGTCACCATCGAGGTTGCCCAGAGCCGAAGGGCGGGCGGCCCTGGCGCGTAGTAGCTGAAGTTCGCGAGGCCCAGGAACCGGGTCCATCTGCGGAGCAGTTCGTGGCTGATGTAGTCCACCGGGCAGCCCGCCGCGCCGAACGCCAAGCGTACGGCCGCCTCTTCGCACAGAGCGGCCAACTGCCTCCGCTTGCCCTCCGATGACGCCGGTTTGCCCGCTACTGTCTTGGTGACCTTTTCCTTCCTTGGCCCGTACTTCGCCGCTCGCTTTTCCTCTCTTTTCTCCTCCAGCAGAGCCCGCTCAGCCGTTCGGCGCCGAGCCCGAGATACGTAGTCCCGGAGCGTCTGACTGATCGCGTCAGGAGGTGCCGACCAGCCCAGGTCGCCTTTGCGGACAGCTTCGACGATATTGGCGATGAACGCCGTAAGATACGCCTCGTCGTCGCGTCCCGGACCCGTATCGCCACGCATCAGCGGAATCGTCAAGTGATTTGCTGCGCTGTCCGGTCGGGCACCAACCAACCGTAGGAAACCTTCGAATTGGGGATGGGCTTCCATCAATGCGCCGGCCAATGTGTTGAAACCCTCCGCCGGCCGATGTGCCACCAGTTCGGTCCACTCCCGTCCGGCCGCTGTCATCGTGAACGTGGCGTGGGCGTGCTCGCTCGCCGAAATCCGAGTGGACGGCAGGACACGTCGATCGATCCAGCCGAGTCGCATCAACTCCTTGAGCACGTCGACCGTGCTGTGGACGAACTCCTGTCCGTCAGCACGCTTTTTCTCCCACTTGACCACATTGAACGCCCCTACGGTATCGGTCTCCCAGGCGTGGCGAGCGGCACGGTCGACGACGGCCACACGGATCTGCTCGAACGTTTTTCCCTCGGCGACCGCCTGCGCCGCCGTCTCCACATAGGCCAGTTCCTGGAGTCGCGGGATTCCGGAACCTCCCACGCTCATGATTCAACTCTTTCCGGATCCCTGGTACGCATGATGGCTTCCTCCCGATGTTGTTCCTTGAGCCCTGATCAGCTGTGAGGATGTGATCTCTTCCCTCATGGCCGATGAGGGCAGCGGTAAAATACAAATTGCCACACCCATGATTTTTTGGGGCTCTCTGGCGCGCCTCTTCTCTACAGTTCACACCAATCAGTCCCCCGAGGCATCAAAAGGGGAACGAAGGTTCGGCTCTCAACGAGATATTCGACGGAGGTGAGTCGGAGAGCCTCGGCCGGTTCGGCCGGGAACGCCGGACCTTCCGCTGATCGTGACGCGCGTCGGCAGTTTCACTCCCGCAGCTCAACCATCCCGGGCACTTCGCTGCCCGCTGTCAGTCGCATGAACATGAAAGGGAAAAATGACCGTCACAGAGAATGTTGCCGCTCCACACGACATCATCACGGTGGATCTGCCCACCGCCTTCGACCCTGGCTGGAACCGTCTTCCGGGGATCCACGTGGACGGCTGCCGCATCACCATCGACCCGGAGAAGTACTTCTTCCGCTTCGAGTCACACAGTTGGCTCGTGGCGGACTGGGATCTCGTGACGTCGGAACTTCTCCCGGTCGAGGAGACGACCGCGAGTGCCGTCGAGCAGATGGCCCTCGACTTCATCAAGAGGCACGCCGTCCGTACCCCTGAACCGGCGCGCGTCCTTTCCACCGCCTACCAGGTGTACGCGTACCTGTTCCGCGACGAACACCTCAACGGCATCGGCCTTCCGCAGGTCACTGCCGACCATCTGAGGATGCTCCGCGAGGCCGCCACGCTCATGGCGCTCAACAAGGTCGAACTGGATGGGCACATCTCCAACGTGGGCCCCTGTTGGTTCTTCCCTGCGGCTACTTCGGTGGTCTTCGGCCTGGACGACAGTGTGGGCGACATGCTCGATGAGATCTATCACGGTGGCTGGTTCAACGAACACCGCCGCATCGAGTCCATCAAGGCCCACGCCGCCCTGGGCGGACGCCTTGTCCATGGATGCCAGGCAGTACCCGACCAGTCCGGAGGTGTTGTCGCCCCTTACGGCGCGTCCATGACGGTCTTCCGCGAAGACCTCAGCGCGTTCAAGGCCGGTTGGCTCGCCCAGGTGTACGCCCACCGTCTGACGGCCACGGACTGAACCGTCGCCCGAGCCGTGGCGTGCGCCAGTAGGCGCGTCCTGTCAGAAGCGCCCGGCTCGGGCACCCGTGGGCCTTCCGGCAGAGCCCATGAGCGAACGGCCGGAACCCGCTGGAAGGCACCGGCCGGCTGCCGGTGCCTTCCCCCTGTCGCGGTTCCGCGACGCTCCCTTCGCAAGCCCTCACCATCGTTCTCGGAGACGTGCATGATCACGCTGACCTCTCCCTGGTACGCCTACGCGAGACAGTCCCCCGATGAGCAAGGTGGCGCCCTGCTGCCCCCATCGCGCCTGGAGTGGGGTACTTACCCTGGCACCGGTCCGAGCACAGGGGCGTTCGCCCGGGACGTGCGCGGCCGCAGGCTCCTGGAACTCGGCTGCGGCGACGGCCGCAACGCGGCATTCCTGGCCGGCCGCGAGGGCGCCCACGTCACCGCCGTCGACATGATCGATCTCCAGATTCGCCGCGCCCGAGATCACTACGGGCATGTGCCGGGGGTCACCTTTCTCACCTGCGACGCGCTGCGCTTCCTTCGGTACGGTACTGAGCGGTTCGACGGTGTGTATTCGGTCTTCGGCGCTGTCGGACTCGTCGATCCCGGCGTCCTCCTGCCCGCCATTCACGCCAGACTCAACCCGTATCGCCCCCTGGTCTTTTCCATCCCCCACCCTCGCCGTGCCGGCCGCCGGCCCATTCTCGGTGACGCCCACACCGACTTCCTCGCCTTGCCTGACGGCACTTACCGTGCCGTGGCGCGTTGGGAGTTCGACGTCCCCCAATGGGGGGCCGTCCTTGCCCGTGCGGGGTTCCGACTCTCCCGTGCCCAGGAACTTCGTAACCCTGGTCTCCCCCAAAACCCGACCACTCTCCTGATCACTGCCCGCAGACTCTGAACGCCGAAGGGCCCCACCTGAGACCGGCGGATTCTCACCAGGTGACCGGCAGTGAGCGGAGGCCGCTGAAGAACTCTCTGTCCCGCCAGCGCAGTTCCTCCTCCGGTACGGCCAGTCTTAGCGCCGGTAGCCGGGTCGTCACGCGTTCCAGTGTCGTTTGGAGTTCGAGGCGGGCCAGGTGGGCGCCCAGGCAGTAGTGGATGCCGTGGCCGAAGCTGATGTGCGGGGTGCCCGGGCGGTCGAGGATCAGGCGGTCGGGGGACGGGAAGGCGGCGGGGTCGTGGTTGGCGGCTGCCTGGGAGACCACGACCGGCTCGCCGGCCCGGATCAGGACGCCGCCCAGTTCTACGTCCTCGGCCGCGTAGCGGGGGAGGGTGAGGCCGTTGAGCAGGGGGACCAGGCGAAGGAGTTCCTCCACGGCGCGGGGGATCAGCTCGGGGCGGGCGCGGACGGCCGTCAGTACGTCCGCGCCGCCGGCCCCCGCCTCCCCCGGCAGCAGCAGGACCGCGAAGAAGTTGGCGATCTGGTTGGTGGTGGTGACGAAGCCGCCGATGAGGATCTCGTTGAGCAGGCCTGTCAGTTCCTCCGCGGTCAGGACGCCGTCGTCGGAGGCCTGGACCAGGACCGTGATCAGGTCGTTCGCGGGGGTACGGCGCCGGGCCTCGACCCAGTCGTCCATGCGGGCGAAGAAGTCCTTGGCGTGCCGCTGTACGACATCCGGGGTCACGTCGCCGGAACACACCGCGTCCGCCCAGGCACGTACCCCCGCCCGGTCGTCCTCGGGGACCCCCGTGAGTTCGCAGATGAGGGTCAGGGGGAGGGGGAAGGCGAGGTCCTCGACCAGATCGGTGGGCGGCCCCGCCGCCACCATCCGGTCGAGCAGCCCGTCGACCACCTCACCGGCATGGCCGCGCAGACGCTCGATGCGGCGGGCGGTGAACTCCTTGGAGAGCAGCGCGCGCAGCTGCGTGTGGCGGGGGGCGTCGAGGGCGATGAGGCCCCCGCCGGTCCTGGGCATGGGGCCGATACGGGGCTGGTCGCGGTGGACGGCCTCCGCGAGGCTGAACCGGGGGTCCGACAGGACGGCGCGCACGTCCTCGTAACTGGTGGCGAGCCAGGTGTCGTCCCCGTACGGCAGCCGGACCCGGACGGGGGGCCGGTCGCGCAATTGCCCGTAACCGTCGGGCAGTCCGAGGCCCCCGGTGGTCCAGAACGGGTACGCGAGGGGCTCCGGGGAGGTGTCCCGGACGATCGGGCAGACATCGGGGGGCACGGTCACGGATGTTCCTTTCTCAACAAGGGGGAGTAGGGGGAGGGCGCGTTCGCTCTCAGCGGTGCGGGCCCACCGGGATGTCCACATGCGTCGGCGGCGGCGCGCTCGTGTCGACCGATGCCGTGAAGTCGACCCCGTCGTCCCGGCAGATGAACTGCATCACCTGCCGCCCCGCCGCCGCCGCGCGGATCAGGCCGCCGGTGGTGGCCCACACCCCGGAGAGGTAGAAGTTCTCCAGACCGGGCAGGACGGGGCCGTTCTTCTTGACCAGCTCCTCCATCAACTCGCCGCTCTCCACAAAGGGTTGCCAGCCGAGGAAAGTGCCTTCGAAGCTGTTGGTGTACCGGATCTGGGTGAGGGGCGTGCAGGTGTCCCGTACCGCCACCGAGTCCTTCAGCCCCGGATACAGCTCGTCGAGGAAGTCCACGACGGCGTCCCTCGTCCGCCGCTTCGCGAGGGCGTACGCCTTGCCGCGCCGGACCGGGAGCGTGTGCAGCTCCGCCCCTCTGCGGGGACGGCTGAGCCGCTCCGGGCCCTCGGCGAGTTCTCGCCAGGCGGCCGTGTCGGAGAAGTACGTGGCGTAGATGACGGTGGTGTCCTCGGGCGACAGCTCGGGGTAGAAGCGGCTGCGGAACTGGACGTTGAGACTGGGGTGCCGGATGCCGGTCAGCCGCGAGGCCGTCGCCTCGTCCAGCAGGTGGGTGGTGGTGGGGTCGGCGTCCGGGAACGGTCGGCGCAGGCCGAGGAAGACGCTCGCGTACCCGGGGAACACCATGCCGGGCCGGTGCAGGGTCTCCCGGTACAGCGTCGCGTACTCGCCCTCCAGATAGCGCCCGCCGAGCAGATCGAGGAGCGTCCGCGGCCCGTCGCAGGCCGAGACGACGATGTCGGCGTAGTGCTCCCGCCCGTCGGAGAGGCGCACGCCGACCGCCCGGTCGTCCCTGACCAGGATCTCCTCGACCATCGCGTTGTACGTGACCTCCCCGCCGAGGCTCAGGTAACGCTGCTCGATCGAGCGCGCCAGGCCCAGCGAGCCGCCCTCGGGCACCCCGGCCGACCGGTGCGCCTGGGCGGCCATCTGGAAGTAGAAGGGGAGGACGGGGAAGCCCGGGTGTTTCTCGTACAGGATGTAGTTGAAGGCGTCCCGCAGGAGCGGGTCCTTGAAGCGGGTCGAGTACTCCGACATCAGTACGGACATCGACGTACGGAAGAGGTTGAAGTACGGGAGGAAGCCGGCCAGCATCCGCCAGCGCTCCCGGCGGCTCATCAGCCCCACCGGTTTGAGGAAGGGGTATGACGGCAGGCAGGCGATGAACTTGCGCAGTCCCGCGCAGAAGGACCGGATGGCGCGGGCGTCGGGCGGCGACAGCGACAGCAGATGGCTTTCGAGCCGGTCGGGGTCGCAGTAGAAGTAGACCGTGCGGCCGTCCCTGCCCCGTACCGTGTTGAAGACGTCGAAGTGGCGCATCTCCTTCCCCTGGAGCGCGCCGAGTTCGAGCCAGATCTGGTGCATCTCGTTGCCGGGGCCGTTGCCGAGCAGCCAGCTGACGCAGGCGTCGAAGGTGAACTCGCCGCGGCCCCATCCGGTGCAGCAGCCTCCCGGGATCTCGTGCATCTCGAAGACCTGGGTGCGGTAGCCGTTCATCTGGCCGTACGCGCCCGTCGAGAGGCCGCCGAGGCCGCCGCCGATGATGATCATGCTCTTCCGGCGGGGGGGTGCCTTGGCCGTGGCCGTTGTGGCGGTTGTCGTGGTTGTCGTGGTGGTCACTTCGGTTGTCACCGCACCCTGCGTGTTTCGAGCTGGGGCAGCCGCCCCAACTGGTCCGGATGCCAGGGCGTCGTACTGCCGCTCTCCCAGGCGTGGAAGTCCAGGCCGAGTTCCCGGCACAGGTATTGGGTGACGAACCGGCCGCCCGCGGCGGCGCGGATCAGGCTGCCGCCCGCGAACCACTGGCCCGCCATGGAGAAGCCGGCCAGGCCGGGCAGCCGCATCCGGTCCTTGTTGATCAGGCCGGTGATCACGTCGTCGGCCGCCGTGAAGGACTTCCAGCCGAGGATGCTGCCGCCCCGTACGCCCGTGTACCGCTCGGTGGTCGCCGGGGACGCCACGTCCACGACCTCGATGGCTTCGCCGATGCCGGGGTGGTGCCGTTCCAGGAAGCGCCGGACGAAGTCGGCCACCTCCTGCTTACGGGCCCAGTACGCCTTGCGGTCGGTGGTCCGCAGCCGCTTCCAGGACGCGTAGTCGCTGAAGTACGTGCAGTGGACGACGGACTTGCCGGGCGGGGCGAATCCGTCGGAGTAGCGCGAACGCATCTGTACGACAAGGCTCTTCTGGAGGACGCCCGGCAGCGCCGCGCAGTCCTCGTCGGAGAGCAGGTACGTGGTGCTGTGCCGGGCGGCCGGGTCCAGTTCGCCGTCGATCCCGACGAAGGCCGAGACCATGCCCGGGTAGAGCACGTCCGGGCGGTCGGTCATCCCGAAGAGCTTGTCGACCCTCGGGCTCGAATACCTGCCGCCCAACAGCCCCTGGATGGTGGTGACTCCGTCGCAGGCCGACACGACGTGGTCGGCGAAGTGCCGTTCCCCGCCCCGCAGTTCCACGCCGATCGCGCGGTCGTTCTCCACCAGGACGCGCTCCACCCGGGCCCGGTAGTCGACCCGCCCGCCGAGCGCCGTGTAACGGTCCTCCACCGAGCGGGCCAGGCCCAGCGAACCGCCCTGGGGGAAACCGGCGTTGAGGTGGAACGCGCTCGCCATGTTGAACAGGTACGGCAGCAGCGGGAAGACCTCGTGGTCCTGGAAGAAGATGAACGGGAACGCCCGGCGCAGCAGCGGGTCCTCGAACCGGTCGCAGAAGCTCTCCATCCGGGTCACGGCCGTACGCCAGAACAGCGCGAAGGCGGGCAGGACCGCCCGCAGGGTGGCCAGCTTCTCGCGCGGGGACTGGAGGGGCGGCGGGGTCAGGAAGGGATAGTGGTTGACGCGGATGAAGCGCCGCAGGTCGCGGCAGAACGCCCGGATCGGGCGGGCGTCGCGCGGCGAGATCTCCAGGAGGTGCGCTTCGAGGCGGTCGGGGTCGTTGTAGAAGGTGACCGAGCGGCCGGTCTCGTCCGTGACGGTGTTGAACATCTCGAAGTTCGCGATCGACTTGCCGTCGAGCGCGCCGAGTTCCCGCCAGAGGCGGTTGGCGTCGTTGTTGTGTCCCGTGCCGGTGAGCCACTCGATGCAGTAGTCGAAGATGTAGTCCTCGCGCGCCCATGCCGTACAGCAGCCGCCGGGCAGGACGTGGCGCTCGAAGATACGGGTCTCGGCGCCGCTCATCTGCGCGTAGCAGCCGGTGGAGAGGCCGCCGATGCCCGCGCCGATGATGATCACCCGGGGCCGGTCTCCGGGGTTGCGGTCAGCAGCCGCCGCCCGTGGACCCCGCGCTTCCCACACCGGCCTCTTCTCCCGCGCCGTCGGGTTGCCGAGCACTGTCGGGTTGCCGAGCGCCGTCGGGTTGTCACGCGCCATGCGGTTGCCCCGCGCCGTCGGGTTGTCACGCGCCATGGAGTTCCCTGTCTGTGGTGCCGTCCTCCACGGAAGCGGAACGCTCCCGGGGTGCGGTCGCGATGGGGTCGCCGAGCGCGGACAGCACCAGGGCCGCGTTCCGCTCGGCGGGCTTCTCGTCGAGCATCTCCGCGTGCAGGCCGGCCCCGCGCACCAGCCGGCTGACGGTGGTGGAGGTGGTGTGCCAACTGCCGCGCTGCCCGGCCGCGTAGAACGGCACCTTCGCCTCGTCGGAGATCACGGTGACCGTCGCGGCGACCGATCCGTGGTTCGGCGTACGTCCGCAGTACTCCAGGTAGTCCCTGGCCTGTTCGAGGGTCTGGGCGGTGACGGTCTCGGAGTGGGTGTGACGGCGCAGGTGGTCCCGCAGTTCGCGTTCGAACGCCTCGGTGTGTTCGTCGGAGATGCCGTACCGCTCCTCGATGCGGTACGAGTCCATGATCACGACATGCGCCACCTCGCGCCCCCGTTGTTCCAGCCGCTTGGCGACCTCGAAGGCGAGGTTCCCGCCCAGGGAGTAGCCGAGGAGGAGGCAGGGCCCTTCGGGTTGCAGCGATTCCACGAGGTCGGCGTAGCGCGTGCTCTTGTCGCCGTCGACGTGGTTGAAGGCGATCAGCTCGTACGAGGGGAGGTGCGCGGCGAAGTGGCGGTAGACGAGGCCGTGGCCGCCGGCCGGCGGGAAGCAGAAGACGACCGGTCCCGCACCTGTGTTGAAGGACAGGTGGGAGAGGTTGCCGGAGACCCGGCCGGTGACGATGTCCTCGACCGTACGGGCCATGCCGTGCAGCGTGGTCACCTTGAAGAGCAGGCCGACCGGGATCGCGATGCCGAACTCCTTCTGGAGGCGGTGGATCAGTTCGATGAGCGTGATGGAGCTGCCGCCGGAATCGAAGAAGTCGCTGTGCAGGCCGATCTGTTCGAGGCCGATCACCGCCTTCCAGTGGGCCGCCACCCGTTCCTCGTAGAGCGTCACGGGTGGTTCGTGGTGCTCCTGCGCGGACTCGGCGGCGGGCGCGGGCAGCGCGTCCGGGTCCACCTTTCCGTTCGGGTTCAGGGGGAGGGCGTCCAGCGTGTGCAGCCGGGCCGGGATGAGGTACGTGGGCAGGTGGGCGGCGAGGTGGCGGCGCAGGGCCCGCGGGTCGGGGGCGGTGCCGGGGGCCCGTACCACGTAGGCGCAGAGGGCCGGTTCGCCGCCGAGGTCGGTCCTGACCATGGCGTAGGCGTCGGCGACCTCGGGGAGCGCCGTCAGCAGGGCCTCGATCTCCCCCGGCTCGATGCGGTGGCCGCGCAGCTTGATCTGGGCGTCGGCGCGGCCGAGCAGGTGGATGCGGCCCCGCGCGTCCCGGCGCGCCAGGTCACCGGTGCGGTAGAGCCGTTCGGGGACGGCGTCCGGGCCCCGGTCCAGGGTGAGGGTGACGAAACGTTCGCCGGTCTGCTCCGGGTCTCCGGCGTAGCCCTGGGCGAGGCCGGCCCCGCCCGCCCACAGCTCGCCGGTGACCCCGGTCGGCGCGGGCTGCCGGTGGGCGTCGAGGACGTGCAGGACGCAGTTGGGCAGCGGTCCGCCGATGGGGACCGTGCTGTTCGGGTCGAGATCGTCGGTGGGTCCCTCGAAGCAGGCGCTGTCGACGGTGGCCTCGGTCAGTCCGTACGAGTTGAGCACCCGGGTGTCCGGGCCGCAGAGGCGGCGCAGCCGCTCGTACTCCGCGACCTTCCAGGTGTCGGAGCCGACGATCAACAGCCGCATGAAGTCCAGCCGGTGGCCGCCCTCCTCGCAGTGGGTCATCAGGGCGCGGACCACGGCGGGGACGAACTCGGCGCAGGTGACCCGCTCGGTGATCATCGCCTCGTACAGCCGCGCCGTGTTGAGGAGCAACTCGCGGTCGGCGAGGACCAGTCGGCCTCCCGAGCACAGGGCGCGGACCAGGTCGCCGGTGAAGACGTCGAAGGAGACGCCGGCCATCTGGAGATGGACGCGCGGTGCGGATTCCGGTCCCGATCCGGGCCCGTGCGGCAGCCCGTACTCCTCGCGCCAGGCCGCGCCGAGCGCCGCGAGGGCGCCGTGGGAGACCCGTACGGCCTTGGGGCGGCCCGTGGATCCGGAGGTGTGGATGACGTACGCGAGTGTGTCCGGGCCGACGGGTGTGTCCTCGGGGGCGTCGGTGGCGGGGCCTTCGGAGTCCCCCGCCAGGACATCGGTGAGGAACTCCGTCCCGGGCACGTCCAGTTGCTCGGCGCCCGCCGCGTCGGTGAGCACCAGGCGCGCGTCCGCGTTGCCCGCCATGAATGCCAGCCGCTCGGCGGGATGGCCGGGATCGAGGGGCAGATAGGCGGCCCCCGCGCGCAGGACGCCCAGCAGCGCGACGATCAGCTCCGGAGACTTCGGCAGGCACACCGCGACGACCCCGCCGCTCGCCCCCCGGGCCCGCAGCCGCCCGGCCAGCACACCGGAGGCCCGCTCCAGCTCTCCGTAGGTCAGGTGGCGGGCCTTCCCGCCAGGACCCGCGGCGGGGACCGTGACCGCGACCGCGTCCGGGGTACGCGCCGCCGCCCGTACGAACAGGTCGTGCACCGGGGGCTCCGGCGCCAGCACCCGGCCCCTGGCGGCAGGGCCGTGCAGGATCTCGTGGCGCTCGTCCTCGCCGAGCATGTCGAGCCCCGCCACCGGGCGGTCGCCGGCTGTACGGGTCAGCGCCTCCAGGAGGTTGCGGTAGTGCCCGGCCAGCCGGCGGGCGGTCTCGGGCCGGAACAGGTCGGTGTTGTACTTCAGGACGCAGTGGAACCGGTGCTCGGCCTCGTCCTCGTACGCCGAGAGCGTGAGGTCGAACTGCCCTTCCTCCTCGGGGAGTTCGATGTAGTCGAGGTGGTAGCCGTACTGCTGCGAGGACACCTTGTGGGCGAGCAGGATGAACATCGCCTGGAAGACCGCCGAGCGGCTGGGGTCGTGTTGCAGGCCCAGCTTCTCGACCAGCAGGACGAAGGGGTACTCCTGGTGGTCGATCCCGCCGAGCACCGTCCCCCGGACCTGGGCGAGGAGGTCGGCGACGGTCGGGTCGCCGCCGAGATGCGCGTACAGCGGGAGCGGGTTGACGAAGTAGCCGTACACGGACGACAGGTCCTCGTCCGTGCGCCCGGTCACCGGACTGCCGACGATGATGTCGTCCTGACCGGAGTGGCGGTGCAGCAGCAGGTAGTAGGCGCACAGCAGCACCGTGAAGACGGTCACGTCGTGGGCGCGGGCCAAGGCGTGTACCCGGGCGCTGAGTTCGGCGTCGAGGACGAAGAACTCCGAGGCGCCGTTGTGGGTTTGTACGGGCGGGCGGGGCGCGTCGGTGTGGAGGGTGAGCGGCGGGACCTCGGCGGGCAGCGCGCCGCGCCAGTAGTCCAGCATGCGGTCGGCGTCGGGGGAGGCCAGGAATCTGTTCTGCCGGTTGAGGAAGTCGACGTACCGGCCCCGGACGGGCGGTAGTTCGGCTGCCTGGCCCGTGCGCATGCCTTCGTAGAGCGCGAGCAGTTCCTCGATGAAGGTGAACGTGGAGATCGCGTCGGAGACGATGTGGTGGACCGCCTTCATCAGCACCCAGCGGTCCGGGCCGCGCCGGAACAGCCGGAAGCGCATCAGGCGGTCACGCGCGAGGTCGTACGGTCTGCGGTACTCCTCGACGATCAGCTCGCGGATCCCGTCCCACTCCATGCCTTCGACGTCGAAGACCTCGATGTCCGGCTCGACGGTGTCGGAGACGGTCTGGAGCGGCCGGCCGTCCTCCATGACGAAGTTCGCCCGCAGCACGGGGTGCCGGGCCACCAGGGCGCGTACGGCGGCGGCCATCAGCTCGGGATCGATGTCGGTACGGACCTCGACGGCGCCGCCGATGTTGTACGCGAAGCCGTCCGGGTGGAGCTGTTTCAGGAACCACAGGGCCTTCTGATTTTGCGTCAGGGGATGGCGGGACGGGTCCTGGTGGACCTCCACCGAGGTGTCGTCGCTCTGGCCGCTTCCCGCCTGTGAGGCAAGTGCCTCGGTGCCGGAGAGGAGTTGAGCCGTCAGCTCGCGCAGGGGCGCCCCGCTGAGCAGCGCGACGACCGGGAGCGCGACGCCGGTCGCTGCCTGGACCCTGGCCCGCAGCTCCATGGCGAGGAGCGAGTCGATGCCGTACGTGCCCAGGCCCGTGTCCAGGTCGAGTTGGTCGCTGCTCATCCTTAGGACGGATGACGCGCAGCCGAGGAAGCGGTCCGCGACGAGCCGGGCACGCTCCTCGTCGCCGGCGGCGGCGCGGAACCGGTCCAGGTACGCGCTCTGTTCGTCGGGCGCGCCGCGGCCGGTGGAGGTCTCGCCGGGAGTGGCGGGGGCCGCTGCTTCGGCCGCGAGCCGCCGGACCAGCGGGGGCGGCGAGGGGTACCAGGCGAGGAAGGTCTTCCAGTCGACGACGGTGGCGATCAGGAGCTGGGCGCGGTCCTGGCCGAGGACCCGTTCCAGGACGGCCATGCCCGCGGAGGGGGAGAGCGAGCTCATGCCGCGGACGGCGCGGTAGTGCTCGACCAGGCTCAGCTCCTCGATCATCCCGGTCGCCCAAGGCCCCCAGTCCAGGCTGAGCGCGGGCAGCCCGCGCGCCCTGCGGTGGTGGGCCAGGGCGTCGAGGAAGGCGTTGCCGGCGGCGTAGTTGGCCTGGCCGGCGGTGGTGAGCAGGGACGCGACGGAGGCGAAGAGCACGAAGTGGTCGAGCGGTTCGTCGCGCAGGTGGTGGTGCAGAAGCCACGCCCCCGCGGCCTTCGGGTCGAAGGCGGAGTCGAACGCGACCCGGTCCAGGCTCTGGACCGGCGTGTCCCGTACGTGCCCGGCGAGGTGGAAGACACCACGCACCGGGGGAGCGTCCCGGTCCCGGTACTCGCCCAGCCACCGTGCCAGAGCGCGCTCGTCGGAGATGTCGAGGGCCGCGTGCACGGGATGGGCCCCAAGGGCCTCCAACTCCTTGACGAAGCGCACGGCGTCGGCCGCCGGGGAACCCGGATCGAGCCCGCGCCAGGTGCCACGGTCGGGCAGCTCCGTACGCCCGACAAGAATCAGATGCCGAGCCCCGCGCCGGACGAGATACCGACACAGCAGCCTGCCCAGCGCCCCGAACGCCCCGGTGACGAGGTACGCCCCGTCGGCCCGCAACCGAGGCGGAAAGGGCCGGGTGAGCCCCTCGGCCCGAGAAAGCCCACTGACGAGCCGCCGCTCCCCACGCAGGGCGACTTCGTCCTGAGGCCGGCCGGGTGCGGCGGGCGCGAGGATCTCCCGGAGAAGCGCTACGGCGTCGGCCTGGGCGCGGGCGGTGGCTGGGGCTTGGGCTTGGGCTTCGGCGCCGTTGCGTGGTGCGGGGTCGGCTTGCGTGCCGGTGCCGGCCAGGGCTCCTGCGTCGGCCAGGGCTCCTGCGTCGGCCAGGGCCCCTGCGTCGCCCGGTACGGCGGTGTCGGCTTGTGCGCCGGGGGCGCCCCCCACTCCTGCGCCGGTCTGGGCTCCCGTGTCGGCCCGGACCTTGGTGTCGTACCGCGTTTCGGCGTCGGCTCGCGTGCCGGTGTCGCCCCGGACTCCCGCGTCGGCCTCGGCTTTGGAGTCGTACCGTGCTTCGGCGTCGGTCTGCGCGCTGGTGTCGACCAGCACTCCGGTGCTGGCCCGGGCTCCCACGCCCGCTCGGGCCTGGGCATGGGCCTGTGCTCTGGTGTCCTGCGGGTACGTCGCTCCGGCGTTGACGTGCGCCCGGGTACCGCCCTGCGCTCCCGCGTCGGACCGCGTTCCCGCGCCGGCTTGCGCCACGCCGTTGCCCGGCGCCCCGCCGGCGCCCCACGCCCCGGCGTCGGCACGGACTCCGGCCTCGTGGGGGCACGGCGCCCCGGCGCCGACCCGTACCTCGGCGTCACCCCGGGCTCCCGCCTCGCCCGGCACCCCCGCGTGCTGCGGGCACTCCACTTCCGGTCCCTCCGGGAGGTCCCCCGAGGGGAGCGGCGGCAGGTCGATCAGCTTCCCCCCGTGCGCGGTCAGTTCCTGGTGGCGGAGCACCCGGCCGATGCCCCAGACGGGCGCGCCGAGCGGTTCCACCCGGTCTCCTGGGACGGCCGCCTGGGCTCCCCGGGTCACCAGGTGCAGGGCGGCCGGAGCGGCCGACCGGCCTGGGGTGTCCTGGAGGGCCTGGGCCAGGGCGACCACGGAGTAGGCGCCCAGCGTGCTGTGAGCGTGGAGGTCGCCGCGCCCGGTGTCCTCCAGGGCGGGCAGATCGAGGTTCCACAGGTGGACGACGGTGTCGAGGGCCGGACGCCCGGCTTCGGCGGCGTCAGCGGCAAGGTCGGTGAGCAGCCTGCGGAGATCGTCCGCGCTGCCCGGGACCACCCGGGAATCCCGTCCGTCCCGGTCGAAGGCATAGCCGTCACCCGGCCGTACGAGGTGGCAGCGCGCACCGCCCGCGCCCGCGAGCGCCGCGAGGCGGTCCGCCACCCCGCCGGGCCTGTCCGCGAACAGCAGCCAGGTGCCGGAAGCCGGCAGGCTCTGGTACGGAACCGGAACGGAAGCCGGAGCCGCTTCCGCGTCCAGAGCGCCACCCTGTGGCGTCTGATCCCGGTCGCCCTCCAACGGCTCGTCCGTCCAGATGAGTTCAGCGAGCCAGCCGTCGATGGTGGGAACGCCCACCGTCGCCGACGCCTGTTCCACGTCGGCGGCGCGGAAGCCGCGTACGTACCCCAGCGGCTTGCCGTCCTCCGTGTAGAGGGCGATGTCACCGACGAGTTCGTTCTCCGCCCGCCGCGTGACGGTGGCGTGCGCCCACACGGCTCGGTCGCCGACCGGGGCCGTACGTACCGCCTCGATGCTGAGCGGGAGCAGCATCCCGCCCCCGGACTCCGCGCCCCCGGACTCGACGTCCGCGAGCCCGGCCACCAGAAGCGCCTGGAAACACGCATCGAGCAGCACCGGATGCACATGGTGTCCGCCGGCACCGCCCGCACCGACAGCACCTTCCGCACCGCCGGCCCCCTCCGCACCGCCGACACACGCGGGCGGCCGGATCAGCGCCAGCGCCTCGCCCCCCGTCCGCCAGACCTCCGTGATCCCCTGGAACGCGGGGCCGTACTCGTACCCCAAAGCGCTCAACGTCCCGTAACACGCGGCGGAGTCCAGCCGCCCGTCCGCCCGCGCCCGGATCGCCGCCCCGTCCAACGCGGCGGCGCGAGCGGCCGGGGCGCCACCGCGCACCACGCCGCACGCGTGGACGGCAGGGGTGTCGCCGCCGGTCGCCACAGTGAAGGCGGAGGTCTGCGCGGAGAGCGACAACTGGACCGCGCGGGGGGCGTCGTCGGGCAGGAAGAGGGCCTTGCGCAGTTCGATGTCCGCCAACTCGGCGTCCGTACCACCCGTCAGGGCGCGTAACGCCTGATACGCCATCTCGACGTACCCGGCCGCCGGGAACAACGTCCTTCCTTGGATGCGGTGATCGGCGAGGTACGGCGTGGTCTCCACGTCGAGCGCCACCTCCCACGCGGGCTCCGCGGTGGCGAGGCGCCGGCCCAGCAGCGGATGGTCGACCTGGCCCAGCCTGACCTGCGCCACGGGCGCGGGCTCGGTCCAGTACCGGTCCCGCTTCCACGGATAGCGGGGCGGCGGCACCCACCGCCCGCGCGGGTGCAGTGCCTTCCAGTCGACGGCGCAGCCGAGGGTGTACAGCGTGGCCAGGGACGTGGCGAAGCGCAGCGCCTCGCCCTCGGCACGGCGGATCGACGGCAGCGCGGTCACGGTCTGGTACGACCCCCCGGACGCGCCGTCGGCCAGGGGATCCCTCGTGCGGGCCTCGCGGGTCTCACGCGCGGCGAAGCACTCCTTGATGGAGTGCCCGAGGACCGGATGGGGCCCGATCTCCAGGAACGTACGGTGTCCGTCATCGAGCAGGGCGTCGACGGCATCGCGGAACCGTACGGTGTCCCGGACGTTGTCCCACCAGTAACCCGCGTCGAGTTCGGGCCCCTCGGCCCGTCCCTTCCGGCCGGTGAGGTGGAGCGGCACCCGGGCGGGACGCGGTTCGATCCCGGCCAGCTCCGCCAGCAGCTCGGCCCTGATCTCCTCCATCGCGGCGCTGTGGTACGGGACTTCCACGTCGAGGAACTTGGTGAACACCCCCTCGGCCCGGAGCGGTTCCGCGTACGCGGCGAGCGCTGCCCGGTCCCCGGCCAGGGTCAGGGCCCCGGGGCTGTTCACGGCGGCGACGGACAGGCGGTCCCCGAAGGGCGCCGCGCGCCGCGACGCCTCGGCCTCGGGCAGACCGACGGCCAGCATGGTGCCCGCACCGGCGAGCCGGTGCTGCAAGCGGCTGCGGTGCAGGACGATCCGTACGGCGTCCCGCAGGCTGTAGACCCCGGCCTCGTAGAACGCCGCGACCTCGCCCGTACTGTGGCCGACGATCGCGCCGGGATGAACCCCTTGGGCGTGCCAGAGGGCGGCGAGGCCGACCTGGACGGCGAAGTTGGCGGGCTGGGCGAGCCAGGTCTGTGCCATCCGGGAGACGTTCTCGTCGGCGTTCAGTTCGGCGGTCAGCGACCAGCCGGCCTGCGCGGCGATCTCCCGGTCGACGGCCTCGACGGCCTCGCGGTAGACGGGCGAGGTCGTGAACAACTCGCGTCCCATGGCCCACCACTGCGGCCCCATACCGGTGAAAACCCAGGCGGGCGAGGCCTGTTGTCCCTCGCGTCTGCGCCCGCGCAGCACGCGGGGGTGCTCCTCGCCCCGGACGTACGCCGCCAACGCCCGGTCCAGATCGTCACGCGTCTCGTACACCACGGACAGCCGGGCGTCGTGATGCTGCCTGCGGCAGGCGAGGGAATGGGCGAGGTCGGTGAGAGAGGGACCCGCATCCGATCCCTGGGCCGTGACTTCCGCTCGTACGGACTCGGCCAGCCTCGGCAGTACGGAGGCGTCATGGGCGCTGAGCGGCAGTACGGCGAACGGAAGACCGCCGGCGCCGGAAGGCCGCGCGGAAACGGATGCCGGAAGGCCCTCCACGGCAGCCGAGGAGTCCTCAAGAGCCCCCGGCGCCCCCTCGACAGCGGCCGCGGGCACCTCCCCGGCACCCGCCGGCGCCTCTTCCAACAACACATGAGCGTTGGTGCCCCCGAACCCGAAGGAGTTGACGCCCGCGCGAGCCGGCCCCTCGTGAGCGGGCCAGGGAGTGACCCGGTCCGGAATCTCGTACGGCGCGGCGTCCAGATCGATCGCCGGATTGATGTGTTCCAGGTTGATGTGCGGGGGGATCAGCCGGTGTTCGAGGCTGAGGGCAGTTTTGATGAGCCCCGCGATCCCGGCCGCCGACTCCGTATGCCCGATGTTCGTCTTGACGGAACCGACGTAGCACGCGGCGCCCGGCTCACGGCCGACCGCGAGGGCGCGCGCCAGCGCGTTCGCCTCGATCGGGTCGCCCACCGGGGTGGACGTGCCGTGCGCCTCCACGTACTGGAGGCTTCCCGGGGTGATCCCGGCCCGCGCGCAGACCTGCTCGATGAGCGCGGTCTGGGCGTCCGCGCTGGGGACGGTGATGCCGTTGGTGCGGCCGTCCTGGTTCACCCCGGTCTCCGTGATGACGGCGTGGATGGGGTCGCCGTCGCGGACCGCTTCCGTAAGAAGCTTGAGGGCCACGATCCCCACGCCCTCGGCCCGTACGTAACCGTTGGCTCCGGCGTCGAAGGTCCGGGAACGGCCTTCGGGAGAGAGGAAGCCGCCCTTGGTCTCGGCGATGGTGTACTGCGGCGCCAGATGCAGCAGCGTGCCGCCGGCCAGGGCCAGCGCACTCTCGCCGCGTCGCAGGCTCTCGCAGGCGAGGTGCACCGCCACGAGGGACGAGCTGCACGCGGAGTCGATGGAGAGGCTCGGGCCCCGGAAGTCGAAGCAGTGCGAGAGACGGTTCGAGACCATCGTCATCATCGTTCCGGTCGCCGTGTGGGCTTCGAGGGTGTCGAAGCGGAGGTCCGAGAACTGAAGGATCTTGTAGTCCAGGGTGAACGCCCCGACGAACACCCCCACGTCGCGCCCCGCCAGCTCGCCCGGCTTCTGCCCGCCGTCCTCCAGGGCCTCCCAGGCGACCTCAAGCAGCTTGCGCTGCTGCGGATCCATGGCGTGCGCCTCGCGGGGGCTGATGCCGAAGAACGCCGGGTCGAACTCGTCGAAGCCGTCGATGTAGCCCCCGCGCCCACCGACGAGCCGGCCCGGTTTGGCCTTGTCCCTGCTGCCCAGACCCGCCGCGTCGTACCGGTCGGCGGGCGTCGGCGTGATGCAGTCCTTGCCCTCGACCAGGTTGCGCCAGAAGGAGCGGTGGTCATTGGCTCCGCCGGGGAAGCGGCAGCCGATGCCGATGACGGCGATCTTCTCGGCGGGCGTTGTTGATGTTGCGGGCGTTACGGGCGTTGCGGACGGCGCGGGAGAGGCCGACGGGGACGTGCAAGCTTGTGCTGACATGATCGTTCCTTGGGTCGCCAAACAGGCGCACGCGAAGGGAGCGGCGCGCCGCACGGACGTGAACAGGCAAGAAACAGAGGGACGGTGGGAGAGCCCGTCACCCGGCGGAGCGGCGCCAGGGGTGGACGAGTGTGGTGAGGATGCGACCGGTGGCCGGGAAGGTGCGGGGATCGGCCAGTCCGACCGCCGCCGGCTCACGACCGGGGTGCCAGGTGAACGTACCGAAGAGCCGGTCCCATACGGACAGGTCGGAGCCGTAGTGGCCGGCCTCCGCCAGATCGGTGCTGTGGTGCAGCCGGTGCTGCTCGGGACCGGCGAGGACATGGTTCAAGGGCCCCAGCCGCACGCGGACGTTGGCGTGGACGAAGTACCCCTGGGCCACGACGAAGAGACCCACCGCGAAGACCGCGCGCTCGGAGAATCCGACGAGCGCGAGGGCCAGTTGGACGAACCCCTGCGAAATGACGACGTCGGCCACGTGGTTGACACTGTTGTTGCCGACGTTCACCTTGTCCGGCACATGGTGCACCCCGTGCAGCCGCCACAGCCACGCGTAGGTGTGCCCGGCCCGGTGCACCCCGTAACTCGCGAGGGAGCCGAGCAGCAGCGCCAGCGGGATCTCGCCCCACAGCGGAAGCACCGGATACGGATTCGCCACCGCGCCGACGGCCAGGAGCACCAGATTCTGCCCGAGCGCGCCCCCGGCGGCGGTGAGGACGTAGTACACGGCGTAATGCCCCCACTCCCGCCGGTCCGGCCGCCACGCGGGGTTGTACGGAATCACGAACTCCAGCACCAGAAGCAGCCCGAGCACCGCGAACTGGAAGAGGAAGGTGGCCACGCCCGGCTCCCAGCCGCGCCACACGGTGGGGACGAAGACGGCGACGGCGGCGAGCAGCAGAAGGGGTTGGGCGGCCACAGCCAGTACATCTCGCAGCGTTAGCCGGGGCATGGCACTCCTCTTCAAGGTGACGGAGGGGACACGTACGAGAGCGCTCCCGGCAGACGAAAAGCCAAAGAGGCGATTACAGTATGTAGTTTGATGAACACGCAAAGCAATGCCTTCCACCCCGGCGCACGACGCCCCCAGCGCACATCCCGCACCCCGCACGCCCCCGGGGCGTACACCCGAAACCCGCCTCAACCCGGCATATTCGGCGGACTTGCCACAGGAACGCACTGGAGGGTCCGCCGGCGGCCTGCCGGCGGACCCTCTGCAAGGCGAGTGCTGGAGATGCTGTCGGGGATACCTGCTCAGTCAGGGCGGCGTCAGGGCGGCGTCAGGGCGCGCAGGAGTCCCCGAGGCTCGTGAGAGCCGTGCAGCGGTACGGAGCCGGATTGATCACCGTCGGCGGCCGGCGCAGCTTGGTGGCCTGCTCGTAGTCATGGGCGTAGCCGACGAGAGTGGGCTCGCTCCACGCCTGGCCGAGGAACGAGATGCTGAACGGCCTCCTGTTGGCGGCCTGGTAGCCGGCCGGGACGCTGATCGAGGGGTATCCCGCCTTCGCGCCGATGCCCGCGCTCCCGCTGTTGGCGAAGAGCAGCGCCGTCAGGCTGTTGTCCTTCATGACGGCGTCGATACGGTCCTTGCTGTCGGCCAGATCCTGGGCCCGACTCGCCTTGTAGGCGGCCGTGTCGGCGCTGTCGGGGCCGAGGTCCTTGGCCTCGGAGTTGAGAGCGTTGACCTGTCCGAACTTCAACGCCGCACCCGCGTGTGCGGTGTTGTACGCGATGACGTCGGCGAGGCTCTTCATGGGGGCGTTCCTCGGCAGCCGGGCCAGATACGCGTTCAGGTCGCGCTTGAACTCGTACGACAGGACCGTCGAGGAGCGCCCCGAGGTGTCCGGGGCGACATCGACGAGCGTCGCGCCCTGGGCCGTGAGCGCGGTGACGGCCGCGTCCCAGAGGGCCCGGTTGTCGGTTCCCGCGGCCGGGACCTGGCCGGCGACGACGCCGATACGGGCCCCGCGCAGCGCGCTGGTCGACAGGTCCTTGCTGAAGTCGTGCCCGACGAGCGGGTTGGAGGCGGTGGCGGGATCCGCCGGATCCCTGCCGTCGAGCGCGGTGAGCGTGGCCGCGGCGTCGGCGACCGTACGCGTGAGCGGGCCGGCCGTGTCCTGGCTGGCGGCGATCGGCACGATGCCCGTACGGCTGACCAGTCCCACGGTCGGCTTGATGCCCACGACGGAGTTGGAGTACGCGGGACTGAGGATGGATCCGGAGGTCTCGGTCCCTACGGTGACGGCGGCGAACCCGATCGAGGCCGCGACACCCGACCCGGCGCTGGATCCGCTCGGAGTCTGGCTCGTGTCATAGGCGTTGAGCACCTGCCCGCCGAGCGAGCTGTAACCGCCGGGCATCCCGCTGGTCAGGTAGTTGGCGAACTCGGTGAGGTTGGCCTTGCCGAGGATGACCGCTCCGGCCTTGCGGAACTGCGCGACGATCGGCGCGTCCTTCGCGGGATACGAGTGGGCCAGCGCCACCGAACCGGCGGTGGTCGGCATACCCGCGACATCGATGTTGTCCTTGACGATGACCGGTATACCGAGCAGCGGGCTGTGCGGCCCCTTGCCACGGCGCGCCTTGTCGGCGGCGGCCGCTTCCTTCATCGCGTCGGGGTTGACGGAACGCACCGCGTTGAGCGAAGGACCGTGGGAGTTGAGGTCCCGTATGCGCTCCAGGTAGGCCTTGGTGAGCCCGGCGCTGGAGATCTTGCCGGAGCTGAGCAGCCCGCCCAACTGGGCCACGGTCGCCGTTTCCAGATCGACGGACACCGGTCTCTCGGAGGGACGCCCGGTGGCACCGGCTCTGGACGTGGTCGCCGACGCTGTACCGGCGACCATCAACACAGCTATGGCAAGGGCTACGGCATGGCGCCGGTCGAACCGTTCACGAGCGGAGGAGTTGGCTTTCATCGCAGGCTCCTGGCGAGGGTACGAGTCTTTGGCCTCAGCATGGAAACGGCGCTCTGCGTCCCCCGCGTATCCCCCCGATATCGATCAAGTTGCCATCCCCGCACGCGCGTCCGGCACCCCGGTCATCCCAGTTGCGTCGGACGTGGACATGAACGTGGACATGAACGTGGACGTGACGGCACCCGACAGCGCGAAGTCCGGGGCGTGGCCCTCGGTGTGCGGGATAAAACGCAGCCCGTCCCAGTCCTCCCCATCGTCAGCCGACGCTTCTGCGGATCCTCCGTGGACAGCTGCGAAAGCCCGCTCGGGTCGCCCGCCACGGCGGGCAGGTCGTCCAGCGAGGTGAAGCTGCTCGTACCGACGAGCAGGACACCTATTCGCGCGGGGTCCGGCAGCTCGCCGACGGCTTCCACCACCGTCTACTTGCCGAACAGCTGACTCATCAACTGGGCAGTCCCTTCCACCGAGTCGCCCCTGACCTCCACCCTGGTGCCGTCGGCGGACCGCGACCGCCACAGTCGGCCTCGACAGTCGGCCGGAGGGTGGGCCCGGGCTGTCACCATGGACGGACCGGGCAACCGAGTGGCGGTCGGGGCGGGAACCGGCGATATCGCGGTACGGCTTCAGCGGACTGACCGGTTCACCTCCCACCTCAACCGAAGGGCTTGGACGCCATGAGAGAGAAGACCTCCCGCGCCTCGGGCGAAGATGGCACTCACACATCCCCGCCGGCCGTCGCGTCGAATGCTCCGGTCATCCTGAGCAACGAGCCCGGTTCGTTCGCCTGGAGTGTGCTGGCCAAGCGCCACCCCGCTCTCATCCAGCAGGTGCGAGACGCCTTCCCGTACGGCCCGCGCCAGCACGAGGCACTCGACGTCTTGCTGGACGAGATCACCAACGGTGTTGTCGAACCACTTCCCCCCGCGGAACACGACCACGAGCGCTGGGCGGTCTCGGGGGAGGAGCACGTCGGCTGTTCCTGGTACGACGCTCCGTTCCTGTGGGCAGAGAGCTACTTCTACCGCAGACTCCTCGGTGCGGTCGGCTACTTCGGCACTGGCCCATGGCAGGGGGTCGACCCGTTCGCGCCGTTCAAGAAGGCCGAACTGCGAGGCGAAACGGTGGAAGAGGAACTGAGCGCCCTGGACGCGCTCGCGAACGTGCCGGCCCAGGAGCGGGCCACGGCCCTGCTCCACGCCTCGCTCTGGGGCAACCGCGCGGACCTCGGCTTCCGCGTCACGGCGGCGGAGCCGGAGGCCGGGGACGCCACTGCCCCCGCGCTGGTCGCCGACGACAGCGACCTGCTGTGGCGGCTTCTTCCCGTCGGAGCGGGTTCCACGGTCGCCGTGGTGGCGGACAACGCGGGTCGAGAGCTGCTCCCCGACCTGATCCTCATCGACCACCTCCTCGAAGAACGGCATGCCGAACAGGTCGTGCTTCACGTCAAGCCCTACCCGTACTACGTCTCCGACGCGATGACGTCGGACGTCGTCGACTGCCTCCGCCGCCTCACCCACGCCCCCGGTGAAGCCGGCAGGGTCGGCGGCCGCCTGTGGCAGGCCATGGCGACAGGCCGCCTGGATGTCCGTACCCACTCGTTCTACTGCGCTCCGCAGCCGTACGAGGAGATGCCCGAGGACCTACGGAAGGAGTTCGAGGCCGTCACGCTCACGATCCTGAAGGGCGACCTCAACTACCGCCGCCTCGTGGGCGACCGGATGTGGGACGCCACGACACCGTTCGCGGACCGCACGGCGTATTTCCCAGGGTCTGTCGCGACGCTCCGAACCCTGAAGTCCGACGTCGTCGTGGGCCTGGAACAGAAAACGCTGGAGTCCCTCGAACAATCCGGCACGCCCTGGCGCACGAGCGGCACCCACGCACTGATCCTGGTCCGACGGTAGACCCCAACCCCAACCCCAACCCCAAGACAAGCTGAGCCAGGAACAGCATGCGCCGCACCACATGCCGTGAGTCGCGCGTCGGCGGCCGGGCCGATGCGGGGGACGGCGGGCAGAGCCTCGGCGGGCGGCCGGGCCCATCGGGGCGAATGCCTCGGCCGCGAACGGCCACAGGCGGGGGTCTTCGAGCCGGGGCAGCAGTTCCGGGAGCGCGGGGAGCGCGTCCTGCTCCCACGCTCGCAGGATCTGCGTGGAGGCGCGGCCGGCTTCCCAGCCACCGTTTGCTGGATGAGCGCGTATCCGCGTCGCCCGTCCTTGCTGCCCTGTTCAGAGAACGCTGCCAGTGCCCGGCATGCCTCGATCGCCTGGGAGGACAGGCGTTTTGCCGAGCGGGCGAGCGCGCGAGCCAGTTTTTCCGGACTCTCGGAGAAGGCGGGGCTGGAGAGAAACGAGCCGATGAGGTCGTCTGCGACACCCGGTGGGAGCGAGGCCACGTCGCGTATGGAATGTGCCGCCGACTTACTTACTGCGGCGGCGTCGTCGTGGAACATCTCCCGTAGCAGGGATGCGCCAGAGATGGGATCGCTGGCGGCCGACTCGGAGGCACCTTGGCGTGCCGCTGGAGTGAGGCCGCCCAGGTTCGTGGGCAGGCAGGGGAGTAGCCTCCCTCGCATCGCGAGGACGGCCCAAGCCATTCCGGCATGGCGGGCGGCCGGCGCGGGGGCGGCGAAAACCCTGGTGAGCTCCGGCGCGAAGCGCTCGGTGTCGTGGAGCAGAGCACATGTGAGCAGCTTGTGGATGGTACGGGCCTCGTGAATCTCGACAGGGGCGTCCGTGAACAGGACTTCCGCGAGGTCGCGAGCGGCATCCGGAGCAGGGTGCACGAGCACGGTCACCGCGTCCGCGGCGCAGGCCCGAACAGCCATGATTGGGTCGTGGGCGAGTCGGCTGAGTATCGGGGGCAGATCCCGAACGGCGGCGTGCTTTTGCCCCAGCAAGGAGCCGATCGCGAGCGCGGCCTCCCCTCGCGTGGAGTTCATACCCGCGGTCAGGAGATCGCCGCCGTAGTAGCACTGGCCGGAACCTGCATCGGTTCGCGCCGATTCGAAGGCCGGGTGCGGATCGTGGACATAAATTTCCAGCAGCCGGATGGTGGCAGGATGTCCTGCCGCCTCCGAAGCAGCCGTCTGGATCGCTGAACAGACGTCCCGCCCCACACTCGGCCCGACGAGACGGTGGGCGTGCGTACAGAGATCGAGCAGGCTGCTGACGTTCACCCTGCCGGCGATCCCGTTGATCACGGCGCTGAAGGCGGGCGGTGGGATGCTGGCGTCGAAAGAGCATGCGAGCCGGGCGAAGCGCTCGGGCTGCTGCCGGGACAGAACACCCAGCAGAGAGGCCAACTCGGTGGCTACCCCCTGTCGGCGGCTCCTCGCTCCAATTGATTCGTTCTTCGTCGTACTTGCTCAGTGCTCGCAACCACTGCGCATCCTGGCAGGGGAAGTCACCGTTCCTGACCTGCCGATACGCGGTGGTCGGGCTCAGGTTCAATGCCTCCGCAGCCATGCGCAGCCCGACCTCTGCGGGCAGTCCGAACACCGCCGAGAAGGCCACGGACTCGTCACGATGGCGATTCGTCGTCAGACCCCCACGTCTCGAACAGGCAAGGCTGTCCGCTCGACTCACCTCGCGTGTGATGGGCACCGGGACTCGATTGACGTTGTCGGGATCGGCTTTCCCTGCGAAGTGAGCTGTTCTGAGCCCGCAAAATTGATACTCACGCCCGTTCCCGGCCTTGCCGGCGAAGGACGGAATGAGCGTCCTCCTACCGCGCGCGGCACCGGTGGAGAGCGTAACGCCCTTCGACTTATTGCCCGGTGAGGGCCATGGCGGAGGATGCGAGATTCGAACTCGTGAGGGGTTGGATTGCCCCAACAGGCTTTCACGGGGTTGCCCGCAGCGCCTCGACCGTGTCCCGGAGGCCGCGGCTGGGTGCCGGCGGGCTCGGTGGCCGCCCGGAAAGCCCGACGCGCAAGCGCCCTCAGCCGGGCCGCAGCCCATCCGCCCTCAGACGCGAGATACGCCCCCAACCACCCCCCCCGGCAACGGCCGGTACCGGCCGCACGCTGCTCGGGCCCGCACCCCCGACCTCATGGGCCGCGGCGGAAGCGACGATCTCATCAATCGAATTCGAGGACGCCCATGTGTTGTTACGGTTACTGGTTCGGGCATCGATCGGGCGTACGGGGGCACGATGGAGCTGGGCAGCGCCGCGCCAAGTGACGCTTCGGTAGTCAGAGTTCTTAACGACGAGGGCCGGCCGGAGGGAGCCGGGTTCCTCATCGGGCATCGTGAAGTGATCACGTGTGCGCATGTGGTGGCCAAGGCACTTGGCGCTCCGCCCGCGGCGACGGAACCGCCTGCCGGGAGATTTTGGGTCGACTTTCCCCTGGCGGAGCACGGCCTGCGCGTTGAGGCGCGGATCGGGTCGTGGACGCCGATCCGGGCCGACGGCTCCGGTGATGTCGCCGTCCTCCGACTGCTCACCGACGTGCCCGAAAAGGCGACGGCGGCGCGGTTGGTGGAGGACGCTGCCGTACCCGACCGCCGTGTGCGCACTTTCGGATTCCCGCCCCGATACGACGAAGGCGTGTGGAGCGTCGGCTGGCTGCGCGGAACGACGGGCGCGGGCTGGTTGCAGTACGACACGGACCCGGCGAGCGAGCACAGGGTGGAGCTCGGTTTCTCCGGTGCGCCGGTCTGGGACGTCGCCGAGGGCGGTGTGGTCGGCATGGTCGTTGCCGCCGACGATAGAAAAGATGTACGGACGGCGTATCTGATCCCGACGAGGACGCTGCGCGAGAGTTGGTCGGGACTGGCGGACGCGGCGTTACCGACCTGCCCCTTCCGCTCTCTGGAGCCCTTCGCAGAGCACCACGCCCGGCTGTTCCACGGCCGTGAGGAGTCGGCACGCCGGATGGTCGACCTGCTGGCCTGGGCGCCGTCGACCGCCCTGGTTGGTCCGTCCGGCTGCGGCAAGTCCTCCTTGCTGCAAGCCGGGGTACTGCCCCGGCTGCGTGAACGCCAGGATCTGGAGATCGTGGTGTTCCGCCCCGGACAGCTCGGGCGGACTCCGCTCGCGGCGCTGGCTCTGGCACTGCTTCCGCGCCTTGAGCCGGATCTGACCGACACCGCGCGGCTGGCCAATCTTCCCGGGTTGACGAACCTGATCCGCGAAGGGCAGATGCCCGCGATCGTCAACCGAATCCTCGACCAGCAGGGCAAGGACCGGTTGCTGTTGATCGCCGACCAGTTCGAGGAAGCTCTCATCGGAACGGAGCCGGAGGAACTGGACGCGCTGGCGGCGGCGCTGGGGTACTGCCTGCACCCCAGATCCCCGCTCCAGGTCGTGATGACCCTGCGTACGGACTTCCTCACCCCCGCCCTCAACCACCCGGGGCTGGCTTCGCTGCTCGGCGGCGACCGCCTCTTCACCTTGGGGGCGATGTCCGCCGAAGAGTTGCGCGCGGCCGTCCTACGCCCGCTGGACGGCACCGGCGTGGCCTACGAAGCGGGACTGGTGGACCGCATCCTGAGCGACCTGGGGAGCGATCCGGGCCGACTGCCTCTGCTGGAGTTCACCCTCACCAAGCTCTGGGAACGCCAGCAGCGGAGGGTCATCGGCCACGCCTCGTACGAGTCCCTGGGCCGCGTCAACGACGCGCTGGTCACCCACGCGGAGCAGGTCTGGACCGGCAGCCTGACGGAGGAGGAACATCGGGATGCCCGCGCGCTCCTCGTCCAACTCGTCCACCCGGGCGGCGACGGGACTGCGCCCACCCGCCGTACTCTCGCCCGCTCCGAGCTGCATCCCCGGCAGTGGCGGATCGCTCAGCGGCTGATGACCACCCGCCTGGTGGTGCCCGGCGAGGAGTACCGCCCCGGCAAGGGGCCTCCCGAGGAAACCGTGGAGCTGGCCCACGAGACGCTGCTGACACAGTGGGGCCGACTTGGCGAATTCTTCGAGGCTGACCGCGACTTCCGCGCCTGGCAGGAGGATCTGCGGCGACGGATAGCCCAGTGGGCCGGCGACGGGCAGTCCGGGCGTCGCCTGCTGCGGGGTGCGGACCTGAGCGACGCACAGAACTGGCGTTCACGGAAAAAGGACGAGCTACGCCCGGTGGAAGAGGCGTTCATCGAGTCGAGCGTCCGGGGATCGCGCCGCCGCCGGATCAAGCTGACCGCGCTCGCCGTCGCCCTCGGCCTTGTGGTCGGGCTGGGCACCTGGGCGTGGCGGCAGGGCATCAGCGAGGGCTTGGCCGCAAGAGCCTCACGGGTCCTGCTCCAGCAGTCGCGCGACGCCGAAGAGCAGGCCAACCCCCGTGATCTCGGGTTCTCGTACACGTCGCTGCTGCTGGCTCTGCGCGCCTATCGCACCCACGACTCCGAGCAGACCCGCGCGCGGCTCGGCGAGATGTACGCGCGATACGGCTTCGCCGACCTGATCGCACCACGGTACGCATCCCAGAACACGCTCCTGACCGATCCGACGAGCAAACCGCCCACGTCGTCCCTCGCCAATGCCAAGGCCCAAGTCATTGCCTCACGGACCGCCGACGACGAGGTCGTGGTCCTGCGTACCGACGGATCCGGGGTACACAGGCTGCCCACGGGCCGCGACGCGGACGTCACGGCAGTCAGCCCGGACGGCTCCCTGGTGGCCATGGCCAAGTCGTCGTTCCTGTTGTCCGCTTCCGCGCAGTCGGCCCCGCCGGACCCGCGAGGGCTACCGGTGGAGCTGTACGACGTACGCACCGGGAAGATCCGGGAGCTGGAGCGCCCCGAGGAGGGGGACTCGCTTTCAGAGCCGCCGGATAGCGTGGCGGGATTCCCCGACCTGAAGCTGCCCGACCTGAAGCTGCCGGACATACCCGGCCTCACGACGCCGACGCAGTACGCGCGGCTCGCCTTCGCGCCTGAGTCCAAGGTCCTGATGGGACAGACAGGGCTCTTCGGCGAGGGCGGCCGACTGGTTTTCTGGGACGCCGCGAGTGGGCGGATCAAGAAGGTGATGCCCGGCCTCCCGGAGTCCGTCACCGAACTGTGGCCGAGGGCCGGTGGCGAAAGCGCGATCACGCTGACCGAGATCTTCGCGTCCGGCTTCGCGGGGGCGACGACTGTGCTGAAGCTGTGGGACCTGAGCGGAAAGTCTCCGGCCGGGCGGGAGCTGCTTCGCTGGCAGAGCACGGCCGATCGCTCCGTCGTGATGGATGTGAGCCCGGACCTGACCCGGGTGGCGGTTGCCGAGACACAGATCACGGACTCGAAGGTGAGCACCAGACTGGCTGTGCACGAGCTGCCGAGCGGAAGGCTCCTACGGCAGGAGCGGACCGCGCAGCAGGAAGCGGTGTCCGGGATCTCGGTGGCCGCCGAGGGCTCGAAGGTTCTGGCCTATGGCGGGGCCAACCCCGCATTTGGCGTGCCGCCCTCGGGCGGCGGCCCGATCGCCCGGGTCGACAGTCGATGGGGGCTGGATCTGCTCGGCTCGGCCGACGATCTGTCCGTGATCCTTTTCGACTTCGGTGTGCTCGCTGTTGTCGGGCCGGAGAACGGTGACCCGGTGCGCGTGATTCCGGCGCCCGCCACCTCGGCCGAGACCGCCAAGTCGCCGTCGGCCACTGACGCCGAGCGGTGGATGTCCCACCTCTGCCGGATTCTCAGTGATGAGACGCTACCGCCCGCCGTCGCGGAGAAAGTGCCACCCGGTGCGTACTGGGGACTGTTGTGTCCATGAGGAAAGGAAACACGTGGCTGACGAGACGCAGCTCATCTGGGTGCCGTTGGGCGGATCGGACGGTACCGGAGCCGAGCGGATGGCGATGGAGGTCGAGCCGGTCGGCTCCGGCGTCGTGCGTGCCGCACGGCCGGGAGAGATCGTGGGGACCGCCACGCGGACGCTGGCCGAGAGCTTCGACCAAGTGCGCGCCGCGGCCGCGTTGCTGATGGACCGGCTGACCACTCTCCCCAGCCCGCCGAGCACCGTCGAAGTCGAACTCGGAGTGAAGATCAACGCCGAAGCGGGAGCAGTCGTCGCCAAGACGGCCGCCGAGGGAAACTTCACGATCAGGCTCACTTGGCAGCGAGCTGAGGTCTCCCCGCCGGGTGGTTAGCGTTTTCGCAGGTCATGCACGGGATTCGTCATCTGTGTGATTGCCGGGTAGCGGCCTGCGAGAACTCCCTTGATCATTCCTGCCCGGGTCCGGCGAGCGAGTTGTCGACAGGTGCGGTCGGAGGACGATGGTGAAGCCGTAGCGGTCGGCACCGGTGCCCGGAGGATGCGGCGGACTTGGGCGGCGCGGGTGCCGTGCTGAATCTGGTCGGCGGTGGGGGTGGCGGTGCGCGGTCGTGGATCAGGACCTCGGCCGGGTCGGCCAGGACCCGCTGGACGTGCTCGTGCACGGCGACCCGGACCGCGGCGGCGAGGCGGCGGGCCTACCTGGGTGGCGACCGCACGGGGATCGAGTGGGCGAAGAGCCCGGACCAGGGGCGAGCAGTAACGGAGACCAGCAACGTCGAAGGGCCCCACCGCGACCGGTGGGGCCCTTCGACGTATTGCCCGGTGAGAGCAATGGCGGAGGATACGAGATTCGAACTCGTGAGGGGTTGCCCCCAACACGCTTTCCAACTGTTCGTCCGGCGGTTCCGGCGGGTTCGGATACGTCCTGAGCTGCGTCTGTGTGCCGTCCTGGCAGTGACCGGACGCTGCTGAACGGGGCTGAACGCAACCCGAAATGCAACCCTTCCGCGCAGGGCCGGCGCCCTTGCGGAGACTGCGGGGGTCCCGTGCGACTGACTCGGTACTGCCACGCGGAGGGAGCACGTGCCGCCTTCGGCGGGAACGGATGTCTACCTACTCCCACTGCCCGTAACGGGTCGGGTCAGGCGGCATGTGCGGTGAACACGACGGAGGATGTGTCGCCGTCGAGCGCGATGTTGAGCGACGCGTCGAGGGCCTTGGCCAGGCGGGCAAGCAGCGGCAGCGTCGGGACCGTGCCGCCCAGTTCGAGCTTCGAGATCTGCGGCTGTGTCATGTTCGCGCGCCGGGCGAGCTCGGCCTGGGAGAAGCCCATTTCGGTCCTACGGTCGTGGACGGCCTGCCCGAGGTCGAAGGCCATACGGATCTCGGTGCGCATCGCTTCGACGTCAGGTGCTTCCTGGCTGCCCTCCGCAGCCGCCCGTTCGCGGGCGAGCTTCCATCGAGAGTGGTTCATCAACCCTCTCCCTTCGTGACTTTTCGACTGAACTCTTCATGGGCCGTGTGCCGCTCGGTCTCGCAGACCTTCATCGCTTGCTTCGCACGCGCCACCTCAGCATCCTCACGCATCCGCGTCTTGCGAAACACGGTCAGAAGAACGATCCGGCGGTTCTGCGTGAGCCGGTACGTCAGCCGGATGGCGTTGCCGTCGTGTCCCACCGCGAAACGCAGCTCACGTAATCCGTCACCCAGGTGGCGGGAGTAGGGCTCACCGAGCGTCGTCGGTGCATCGAGCAAGCGTTCCGCGGCGTGCTCCGCCTGCAAATAGTCGCGATCGGACAGGTTGTCCAGCCAGTGACGGACCTCCGGTTCGATCTCGATTTCCCACGCGTCGTCCATATAGCTGAGTGTATAGATAGTCGAATGTATGGCAAGGCGGCCGACGGCGAGACGCCGCCAGGGAGGATGCGCGGCGGGTGGCGCTGCTGTCAGAGGATTTTGTTCCCTGGTGGCCAGTCGGACGTTCCGGCGGCAGGTTCCGTGGACGTGGGTGACGAAGTCCGAGCAGCCCAGCACGAAAGCCATGTGGTGGTGCGGCGGGTGATTCCGTATGGGCTGGGAGGTCCAGCGGGTGCAGCGTTCGCCGGCACCGTCAGCTCACGAACCCTGTACGCCGTGATCGAGGGGCGCTCCCGGACAGCGGCCGCGCCCGTGCTCCAGCAGCGCTTCCCGAGAGCCCCGCCGGATCCCGAGCAGCCGCCGCTGCGGGATGTGCCGGGTGCCGAACCGGAGTTCCGCGAGCTGTGGCAGCAGCCGAAAAAGGGGTCTCCGTCTTTGCTGACCCGTGAAGGAACTCTCTGTCCTTTGGTCCAACCCGTGACCACGTCTGGTGTGATGGCGAGGCCGGCCGCCGGGTGATCAGGGTTCCTGACGAACTTGTGCCGCACCGGACAGAACGGAAGAGGGAACGCCGACTTGCCGCGCAGTAGTGGCGCGAGAGCCGATTCGTCTTCACGCCGCCTATGGTGCCCAGCACCGACCACGACGCCCGGAAGTAGCTTCTCGCTTACGCGAAGGGCCGGGACAGGCGCCTTGCGCACGTCACACAGTCGCGACCGTGCTCCTCATCTCGGTGTCCCTGCGCGGGTTGTCATGCAGACCGTGGGCTGGTCCTCCCCGGCGATGGCGGCGCGGTACCAGCACGTGATCGGCGGCATCCTCGTGGACATCGCGCCGCGCGCCGACAGGCTCATCCGGCAGGCCGAGGAAACCGATGGGAGCCGTTGAGACCGCCGATGAGACTGTGAGGCCGTACGAACGTCGAAGGGCCCCACCGCGACCGGTGGGGCCCTTCGACGTATTGCCCGGTGAGAGCAATGGCGGAGGATACGAGATTCGAACTCGTGAGGGGTTGCCCCCAACACGCTTTCCAACTGTTCGTGTGGCTGTCCAGCGGGGTCCGTCGGCGTCCTGACCTGCGGCCGCATGCTTCGATTGCCGGGGAGCGGACGGTGCTGAACGGGGGTGAATGCAACCCGAACTGCAACCCCCGGTGATCCCCTGACCGCGAAATTCGGTGGGGCAGCAGGGCGCGAAGGTCGCTGGCCGCGTGCAGGCGCTTGCCGCCCGTAAGGCGTAGGCCCTGGCATCGGTGCGCGATGGGTCACACATCATGTACATCTGCTACATTTATGACATGAGCGATCCAGTGGTGGAGTCCATGGCTGAGGTCCGCAGTCACCTTGCCGATGTCATCGATCGCGCTCGGCGTGACGGAACACCGACGATCATCACGCGCCGCGGCAAGCGGGAAGCCGTCGTGATCGACATCGATGAGTACCAGCGGCTGCGCCGGATCGCCGAGGATGCCGAGGATGCGTGGCTCAACAAGTTGGCCGACGAAGCCGAGTCCGAAGGCACTGAGGGGTCGGTCTCCCTCGAAGAGATGGCTGCCGCGCTCCGTGCCGACCAGGGCTGATCGGGCATGGGCTACGTCACTCGCTTCACGCCGCATGCCCAGCGGGACATGCTCAAGATCTCGCGCCCGGACGCCCTGCGGATTCTGTACCGCCTCGCGGAACTCCAGAAGGCGGTGGACGCCGGGGATGTCGCGGGGTTCGACATCAAGGCTCTCCAAGGGCACAGCGCCCGTTGGCGGTTGAGGATCGGCGACTACCGGGTCGTCTGCACCATCGAGGACGGACAGCTGGTCGTGTGGGTCCTGGCCGGTGGCAATCGTCGCAACGTCTACCGCAACGTTCAGTAGGTCGGGTGCCAGAGTCTGTGGACATCCGCCTCGGCATGGGGTCGTTGTAGCGCAGTTGGACAGTCGGCCTGTGCCTCTACAGGCCGCGGAGTGCCTCGTATAGGTCGCCGTAGGCTGTCCAACAGTCGATGCTGCCGTCTTCGTACAGGCTGCCCATGTACCAGTCGTCGTCGTGGGCTGGCTTCACGAGGCACAAACTATGGAAGCCGAGCACGATTTCTGGTTGCAGTGCCTCGTCGGCTCCGTCGAAGGCGACCCACTTCACCGGCCTGTTTGGGTCCAGGACAACAGCCCCTTGGTCCCCGGATACGTCGGCGATCTGCTGAAGGGTCCACCCCGGTGGTAGCTGCGCGTCTGGCACCCACGGATGATCTCACCCACCGGGTGTGGACCACCGCATTAGGAGTTCGATCACCGCGTTAGCAGGGTGCTGAAACGGCGGAGAACGGTTTGTCGCTCGTCCCGCCATGGCCGCTTCGGTGTGGAGGGCGTTCGCAGACGTTGATGTCAGGTATGGATGTCAGACGGGCCTGGGGGTGATGCTCACCGCGCGGTAGTCGTACCCGTCTTGCTTGAAGCCGGGTGCTTCCCAGATGAGATCGACCTGTTGCCCTGGTGACAGGGTGCGAAAGCCGGGCGCCTGAATGTCGGCGTAGTGGCCGAAGCACCCTCCAGGAGTCTCGGGCGAGTCGAGGACACCCCAACCCTCCTCGTCCCTCCACTCACGCACCGTCGCTGTCACGACCGCGGCGACCTTACGGGTCCCCCTGCGGCGACTCATCTGCCTCTCCCCTCATCTATTTCACCCAGATGACCGTAGCTCTGGCGGGATCGGTCAGCGGGGGTCATGCCGACCGCTGGAAGGTCGCGCAGCAAGTCGGAGACGCGCTCTGGGAGTCGCCCGCAGCCGACGGAAAGTCCAACTGAGACGGAAACTGAGACGGACAACGTCGAAGGGCCCCACCGCGACCGGTGGGGCCCTTCGACGTATTGCCCGGTGAGAGCAATGGCGGAGGATACGAGATTCGAACTCGTGAGGGGTTGCCCCCAACACGCTTTCCAAGCGTGCGCCCTAGGCCACTAGGCGAATCCTCCGCGACGAACCATACAAGATCCTGAGGGGTGCTCGCGAACTCGTATCGGGGGGTGGGGATCGGGTACTGTGAGCGGAGCCCCTCACGTGGCGCTATCTGACTGAACTCCCCCAGGGCCGGAAGGCAGCAAGGGTAGGTTGGCTCTGGCGGGTGCGTGGGGGGCGCTTGCGTGTGTGGGGGAGAGGCGCGGGGGGCGAGGGGGCGGTGGGGACCGCTCGGCGGGGTCGTTGTCCTAGGGGGCCGATATCGTCGTAGGTGTGTCGTCCCTTGCGTTGTATCGCCGCTATCGCCCCGAGTCGTTCGCCGAGGTCATCGGGCAGGAGCATGTCACTGACCCGTTGCAGCAGGCGCTGCGGAACAACCGGGTCAATCACGCGTACCTGTTCAGCGGCCCGCGCGGCTGTGGGAAGACGACCAGCGCGCGGATCCTCGCCCGCTGTCTGAACTGTGAGCAGGGGCCGACGCCGACGCCGTGCGGTACGTGCCAGTCGTGCCAGGACCTGGCCAGGAACGGGCCCGGGTCGATCGACGTCATCGAGATCGACGCCGCGTCGCACGGTGGCGTGGACGACGCCCGTGACCTGCGCGAAAAGGCGTTCTTCGGGCCGGCGAGCAGTCGATACAAGATCTACATCATCGACGAGGCGCACATGGTCAGCCCGGCGGGCTTCAACGCCCTGCTGAAGGTCGTCGAGGAGCCTCCGGAGCATCTCAAGTTCATCTTCGCGACGACCGAGCCCGAGAAGGTCATCGGGACGATCCGTTCGCGTACGCACCACTACCCGTTCCGGCTGGTGCCGCCCGGGACGCTGCGTAACTACCTGGGCGAGGTCTGTGCCAAGGAGCAGATCCCGGTCGCCGAAGGCGTACTGCCGCTGGTCGTGCGGGCCGGCGGCGGTTCCGTGCGTGACTCGATGTCCGTCATGGACCAGCTGCTCGCGGGCGCGGCCGAGGACGGTGTGACGTACGCCATGGCCACCGGCCTGCTCGGTTATACGGACGGGTCGCTGCTCGACGCGGTCGTGGACGCGTTCGCCTCCGGGGACGGGGCCGCCGCGTTCGAGGTGGTGGAGCAGGTCATCGAGGGCGGCAACGATCCGCGGCGCTTCGTCGCCGACCTGCTGGAGCGGCTGCGGGACCTGGTGATCCTCGCCGCGGTGCCGGACGCCGCCGAGAAGGGGCTCATCGAGGCGCCCGCCGATGTGGTCGAGCGGATGCAGGCCCAGGCGTCGGTGCTCGGCGCGTCCGAGCTGAGCCGGGCGGCCGATCTCGTCAACACCGGGTTGACGGAGATGCGTGGCGCGACCTCGCCACGGTTGCAGTTGGAGCTGATCTGCGCGCGCGTGCTGCTGCCCGCCGCCTTCGACGACGAGCGGTCCGTGCAGGCACGCCTCGACCGGTTGGAGCGGGGGGCCGCGAACGCGGTCTTCTCGGGTGGGCCGGGGGCCGGGGGCGGGGGTTCCGGCGCGGGAGGCGCGGGGGGCGCGGGGGGGCCCGGTGGTGGTCTTTCCGTGGGGTACGTGCCCGGGCCCGAGGGCCATGCGCCTCCCGCGCCTCCGGTGCCGGCCGCGAATCCCGTACCGCCGCCCCATTCCGTACCACCCGTCCCTCCGGCTGCCGCCGAGCCTCAGCGGCCCGGGGCGTGGCCCGGTGCCGCCGCGCCGAGCCCTGCCGCGCCCGCCGCGTCCGAGGCCGCGCGCCGGCCCGGCGGCTGGCCCACGGCCTCCACACCCGGGCAGGGGCCCGGGCCGGGGGCGCCGGCGGCGGGTCCGGGGCCGGCCGCCGCCTCCGGGGCCGGCGGGCAGCAGCCGTCGGGGTCCGCCGCGCCCGCGCTCTCTCCCGCCCTGGGGCAGGGCGCCCAGCAGGTACGGAACATGTGGCCGGACATCCTGGAGGCCGTGAAGAACCGCCGCCGCTTCACCTGGATCCTGCTCAGCCAGAACGCGCAGGTGGCGGGCTTCGACGGTACGACGCTCCAGATCGGCTTCATCAACGCCGGCGCCCGGGACAACTTCACCAGCAGCGGCAGCGAGGACGTCCTCAAGCAGGCGCTTTCCGAGCAGTTCAACGTCCAGTGGAAGATCGAGGCCATCGTCGACCCGTCGGGTGGTACGGCCGGGCCGCCCCTCTCGGGCGGTGGCGGCGGTAGCAGCGGTGGGTACGGCTCCGGCGGAGGCGGCGGCAGCAACGGCGGTACGAGCGCCGGCGGCGCCGGAGGGTACGGCGGGAACGGCGGGAACGGCGGGAACGGCGGCGGGTACGGCGCCGGCGCGGCCACGGGCGCCGGGCCCGGCGCGGGATCCGGCTCAAGCGCCGGTGCCGGTGCGGGTGTTGGCGGGGGCTTCGGAGGCGGTACGGGGGGTACGGGGGGCGGCGGGTACGGTTCCCGGCCCACCGGCTCCACCCAGGCCACCGCACCCGGCTCCGCCGCCCCCGGTCCGTCGGGGGCGTCCGCGTCCTCGGGCGGGTACGGATCCCAGGCGTCCGCCCAGGGACAGGGGCAGGGGCAGAGACAGGGGCAGGGCTACGGCCAGGGGCAGGGCTACGGCCAAGGACAAGGCCAGGGCCAAGGTCATGGCCCGGCGTCCTCCTCGCCCGGCGGTCCAGGCGGCCCCGGAGGCCCCGGCCGTCCAGCCGCCGGCCAGGGCTTTTCCGCACCCAACCCCGTTGCCCCCGAGGACGACACCCCCGAGGAGGACGACCCCGACCTGGTCGACTCCGCGCTCTCCGGCCATGACCTGATCGTGCGTGAGCTGGGCGCGACCATCGTGGAGGAATACACGAACGAGTAGAACGCCGCCCACGCCGCCCACGCCGCCAAGGCCGCCCACGCCGCGCACGCCGCTAAGGTCGCCAATGCCGCCGCGCACGCTGCCAAGGTCGCCATGCCGCCGCGCACGCCGCTAAGGCCGCCCTCGCCGCGCACGCCGCTAAGGCCGCCGCCCCCGCCCGCAACCCACCCCCCCCACCCCCACCCGGCTAGGCTGCCCCCGTGAAGGTCCTTGTCATCGGCGGCGGTGCCCGCGAACACGCCCTGTGCCGCTCTCTCTCCCTCGACCCCCAGGTCACCTCGCTCCACTGCGCGCCCGGCAACGCCGGTATCGCCGACGTGGCCGAGCTGCACCCGGTCGATGCCATGGACGGCGCGGCCGTCGCCCGCCTCGCCACCGAACTGGAAGCCGGGCTCGTGGTCGTCGGACCCGAGGCGCCCCTGGTCGCCGGGGTGGCCGACGCCGTACGGGACGCGGGCATCCCCTGCTTCGGCCCGTCCAAGGAAGCGGCCGAGCTGGAGGGCTCCAAGGCCTTCGCCAAGGAGGTGATGGCCGCGGCGAACGTCCCGACCTCCCGTAGCTACGTCTGCACCACCCCCGAGCAGATCGACGACGCGCTCGACGCGTTCGGAGCCCCGTACGTCGTCAAGGACGACGGTCTCGCGGCCGGCAAGGGTGTGGTCGTCACCGACGACCTCGCCGTGGCCCGCGCGCACGCGCTCGCCTGCGACCGGGTGGTCATCGAGGAGTTCCTCGACGGCCCCGAGGTCTCCCTCTTCGCCGTCACCGACGGCGTCACCGTCCTCCCGCTCCAGCCCGCGCAGGACTTCAAGCGCGCCCTGGACGGCGACGAGGGCCCCAACACCGGTGGCATGGGCGCCTATTCACCGCTTCCGTGGGCGGACCCCAAGCTGGTCGGCGAAGTCCTCCAGACGGTCCTCCAGCCGACCGTGGACGAACTGCGCCGACGCGGAACCCCGTTCTCCGGACTGCTGTACGCGGGCCTCGCGATCACCAGCCGTGGGGTACGGGTGATCGAGTTCAACGCGCGCTTCGGCGACCCCGAGACACAGGTGGTCCTGGCCAGGCTCAAGACCCCGCTGGCGGCGGTCCTGCTCGGGGCGGCGGAGGGCACGCTCGCCGACCTGCCGTCGCTGACCTGGCGCGACGACGCGGCCGTGACCGTCGTGGTCGCCTCGCACAACTACCCGGACACCCCGCGCACCGGCGACCCCATCGGGGGCCTGGACGAGATCGCGGCGCAGGACGCGCCCGAGGCGTACGTACTGCACGCCGGGACCCGCCTGGACGACAGCGGCACGGTGGTGACCGCGGGTGGCCGGGTGCTGTCCGTGACGGCGACGGGCAAGGACCTGACGCAGGCGCGGGAGCGCGCGTACGAGGCACTGGGCCGCATCCGCCTGGACGGCGCGCAGCACCGTACGGACATCGCGCGGGCGGCGGCGGAGGCGTAGGCGTGGGCGGCCGGAGGTAGTCGGCAAGCAGCAGAGGTACGGGCGGCTCGGTCACCGGGCCGCCCGTTGCCGTACCCCGTGGTTTCCGCTCCGCCGCTCCGCCGCTCCGCCGCTCCGCCGCTCCGCCACCCTCCCGCGGAAACGCGGCTGTCCGGCCGTGTCAGCGGCTCTGACCAAAGCCATTCCATCGAGTGACGAGTAGGCCATCCGGATGACGGTCGGCGAGGCGCCAACTAGGGTGCGGCGCAAGCATTCCGGCACTTGGCCCACCGGCATTGCGATGTCAGTGGCGGGTGCCACAGTGGGGGAGTGAGCAATACCACCGCGGGGCAGAGGGGGTGAGGTCCGGCCATGTCAGGTCCGGTTGTCGGTGAGGAGATCGGCGTGCGGGGCGCCCGTTCCCGGGCCCTCGCCGTGCTGCGCGTCCGCGGCAGAGCGCTGGGGGTCGCGGTGCTGCCCGCGGCCGTCGCCGTCGTGCTGCTCGCCGCCGGTGGGTCGGGTCATCTGGTCGGCGGGGGATGGGACACGGCCCGCTGGGCCGTGACGGCGTTCGCGGTGGTCGTGCTGGTGCTCGCGGTCGCCGTGGGGGTGGTGGTCGCTCACGCCAGGCCGGCCCTCAGCCCCACCGTCCCGGTCACGGAGCGTGCCGCGCCCGACCTCTACCGGCTGGTCCGGGACCTCGCCGACCGGCTCGACGTCCCCATGCCCTCCGCCATAGCGCTCACCCCGGACTGCGACAGCTGGCTGGAGGACCGTACGCATCCGGCGCACGCCCGTCTCCTCTCCGGCGGCAGCCGTCGGCGTCGCGTCCCCGCCGCGCCCGTCCTGGTCATCGGATCGCCCTTCCTGTGGTGGATGCGCGTCGCGGAGCTGCGGGCGGTGCTGGCTCCCGTGGTCGCGGGTACGGGGCCGTCGGCGCATCCGGACATAGCCGCGGCCCGCCGGTTCGTACGGGGGCTGGACGCGGCGGTGGCCGTGGCGACCCGCCCTGGTCGTAGTGCGGTACGGCGCGTGCCGCTCGTGCTGGTCGGTTTGGTGGCCCAGCTGCTGCTGCGCGCCTGCGGCGAGCATGCCGCGCTGATGGAGCGCGGGGTCGCGGCGGCGGCGTCCGAGCGGGCGCAGGGGGTCGACTACGGGCTGCGGATCCAGGCGCAGGAACAGGTCGGCCTCGCCTACGCCGGCTGGGACCGGCTGCTGACCCGGGTCGCGCTGCCCGCGTGGCGCATGGGCCGGTGGCCGTCGCGGCTGGACGCGGGCGTGGTCTCCGCCCTGACGGAGCTCTCCCGCCGCGACCGTCTCGCCGAGGGCTTCACGTCGCGGCTCGGCGAGCGTCCCGCCTGCGACCTGCTCGAAGAGCCCGGTCTGGTGGACGAGGCGACGTCGCTGCTGGCCGCCCGACTCTTCCACGGCGGGCCGGCCGAGGCGGGTCCCGACTGGTCGCCGGTGGACTGGCAGCAATATCCGGAGGAGGTCGTGGACCGCAAGTGGCGGGCGGAGGCGGCGCGGCTGCACCGGGTGCTGGACGGGATGGGGGTACGGCGGTCGCTGGGTCAGCCGGGGCCGACGCTGGACCGGGTGATGGATCACCTGTCGGAGGCGGAGGCGGGGGCGGGGGCGGCGGGGGGTGAGGGCTCGGATTCGCGCGCGGGTGTAGGTACGGATCGTGCGGATCACGCGGCCGGGGACGGGGACGGGCTCCCGCACCCGGGCGCGGACGCCTTCTCCGGCGACGCCCGCATGTCCTCCGACCGGGACGAACACGACGCCGGTGACTCTGTCGGTGATGGTGATGGTGACGGTGAGCCTCGTCGTTCCCCCCGGGGTGACGCCCTCGCCGCCGGGATCAGCGCGGAGGTGGCCCGGGAGGAGGCGGCGACACCGCCGGTGCCCGCGGAGGCGGTGGGTGAGGTGCTGGTGCCGTGGGGGACGGACCCGTTGCCGCTTTTCCCGCTCCAGCCGCCCCGTACGGGCCGAGAACTGCTCGCCGACCACGTCACCGCGATGGTCTGCTGCTCCGCCGTCGACACGGCGGGCGCCGCGCCCGGTCTGGACTGGCTCGACGGCCCGACCCTCCTGATCGACGGCGAACGCCGGGTGGATCTGGCGGGCCCCGTGCTCAGCCTGGTCGAGGACGGCGACGCGGAGCCGCTCCGCGCCTGGCTGACGACGGTGGGCGTACGAGCGGAGAAGCCGGTCCGCCTCGTCTAGGGCGTGTCCGCGAAGTGGCGTCGTTCGCCCGGAGGGCGTGGCTCGCGGCGTCCGGTGCGTGCGATCGCGAGGCGGAGGACCGCCGGACGGGCTCCTGGCCCGCGCCCAGCAGCACCTCGCGCGGGCCCGTGCGCCACTGTGCGAAAACGCCCCGCCCTACGCCCGCACGCGGCTCATCGCGCTTGAGGCAGAGCCGCGCGGAGTGCGGGCCGTGCGCCGTCGCCCAGGATCTGGCGCTCCGAGGTGCCGGGGAGGACCGGCAGTTCGGCCCAGTGAGTGACCTGCTCGGGCGTCGAGCCACCGTACGGCAGGCGCACCACCCGGTCCGAGTCCACGAAGCAGTCGTGGAACAGCGTTCCTGTCCGCTCGTCGACGTGACGGGAGTGGAAGTAGGTGGGCAGGACCAGCCAGTACTCCTCGCCCACCCGCGCCTCGGCGTCCCCTTCGGGATCGCCGGGATAGCGCCCGGTGATCGCCCCCATCACACAGTCGCTGTCCTTGGGCAGCCGGTCGAGGGCGCTGACCCATTCCACTTCTACGGTGTGCACCGCGCCGCCCTTCTCCCGTACCGCCGTATCGCCATACCGCCCGACGAGTTGACCATCGCCGCACCGCCCGGCCCGTGCCCAGGATGCCACCGCTCCCCAGCCCTGTCCGACGAATATCGCCCGGCGTGCGACGCCTGGCAGAACGGCTTCCGGAGCCGGTACGGGAGCGGCTGCTCGACGGTCCCTCGCCGTGGGGTCGGCGCGCCCTGTCGATGCGGGCCGCACGAACTGCTGGCACAGGGCCGGGACTGGTCGGTCCTGCCGCACCGCCCCAACTTTGCCCGGCCCGGCCTCGCGTGGTTCGCGGACGACCCCGATCCCCGGCTCCGGAACGCCGTGTTGGACGGCCCGGAAGCCGCCTGGGAGCCGCCGTCGCGGCCGGCGGACGATCCGGATGCCGGGGACGGGGCGGTACGGGACCCCCGGCTCCCCGCCGGTGAACTGCCGCGGCGGCTCACCGTACCGATCGGCGCGTTCGTCGCCACGGCGGATCCGGCGTTGCCGCCGGAGGTGATGAACCGGCTCACCGAGTTGGCAGGCGGCCGATCGAAGCCCGCCCAGCGGAGCCGGGCCCGGGGCGGGGCCGGGGCGAACCAACTAGTTCCGATGTGCGATCGATTCGATTCCGTGAGCGTGAGGGCCGCAAAAAGGGGGCCGTTGACGGGATCGAATCCAACCGACCGCAGCAAGCCGGGATCGAATATCCACCTGATCACCGACCGGAACGGACCGCCCCTGTCCTTGGGTACATCCGACGCCGGCAAGCATGACCGTCTCGGTCCGGAGCCGCTCGTGCGGGGAATCCCGCCGATCAGGTCACGCCGCAGCCCCCGGGGCCAACGACCGCCGAAACTCCCTGCCGACGCGGCCCTGATCAGGGCCTGAGCCTGTCCTGTTGTACATCGAAGCAGACTAGCCCCATCGAGTCCGCCAGGGCTGCCGCGTAGGCCGACGCTTCCGCGGCCATGCTCCAGCGCTACAACAGCACCCGCTACAGCCAGCCCAAAGAACGCCGCCTCAGCCCCCCTTGCCGATGCCCAGGGCCCCCGCTCGGCAGCGCCCCCGGTGGCGCGGGGCCGCGACCCGTCCGGCTCCGGCCAGGGTGTTCCGGCCGATCCGGTACCCGAACGCGGGTGCTGGACCCAGTACGAACGCACAGGTCTCCATCCCGGCGAACGCGGTTCGCTCACGGTCGAGTTGAAGCCGCACGAGGGGCGTCCTCCTGTTGTCGAGGTGGATCCAGGCGTGGCCGGTACAGGCTTCGGGGGCGGTTCGAAGATACGTGCGGGTCTGCGGGCGCCAGCACCGGCGATGGAACCGCTACCGCCCGACAGCCCGTGCCAACTCGGACTCGCCCTCGGCTACCAGGGCCGTACCCAGGAACGCGGCCAGCGTGGGACAGACGCTCGCCGACGGCGGCAGCGGGGCTCAAGCCCGCTCACCCGAGGAGGCCACCGACGCGCTCGGTACGGCTCGATCTTCGGCCAAGACCGCATGGGCCGGAGGGGAGGGGGACGGGGTGGCTCGCCCGGTCTGAGCGGGTCCGGGTCTGCCCTGGGCCGGGGCCGCCGCGGCCGGCCGGTGTCCAGCTCGTCCGGGGGACGGCGGTCCGTCGCGTCGGTCACCAGCTGCTCCCACCGGACGGCGCCGCCCGCGCCGTCCGGTGCGCGGAGGCCGTGCCCTCACGCGTGCGCGGTGCAGTTCGTACTTCAGCGGGGTGACTGCCCGCGCGTCTCGCCCGCAGGTACCCGTAGCGGGCCCCCACCCCCGCCTCCCCGTCCTCCCACGCGCTGGCATCCCCGCGTACCCGTCCGTGGCCCCGACGCGCCTCCGTACCCCCTGGCCCCCCCCGCGCCCCCGTCCCCAACGCCCACCCCCGCGCGCCCCCAGCGCCCCCTACCCAACCCCCCGCCCCCTCCCGCTCCAACGCGCCCCCCACCGCCCCCGCCACCTCCGACCACGCCTCCGACCACACCCCCGCCCCAGCCCCCAGCCCCCCCGGCACCCTCCGCCGAGCCGCCCCGACACGCCCCCGCCCCCCACCGGACCCCGCCTCCCGGCCTCTCCCTCCCCCGCAGCCAGGGCGTGGTCATGTGCGGGCAGTCCAGCGAAGAGGTGCGGTGACGGGAGGACGGTTGGGTGCCGGAAGGGGCCGAGGGGTCGGCGCGGCCCGCAGGCGGGTGTGCGGGCCCGACTCCCAACCTCCTCCGCAACCCCTCGCCCCCCACCACCCCCACCGCCAACTCCCCCCGCCCCCGCCCACATCCGGACCCGAGGCTTCCACTCTCGGCAATTCGCGACGAACGGTGACGGAGTGAGTGCGTTATGTGATGTGCTGGGGACCGGCGCTGACAGTCGACCGCAGAACCGGCCGGGCACCGGCCGCCTTCACCTGAGCCCCGGCGGTCGAAACAGCGGTCCCATCACCAGTTATCGCCAGTTATAACCAGTTGTCTCGGGGGCTCGGGGGCTCGACAGAGGGGCGCACCATGGTGGCGGAGCAGATCCGGCGATGGGAATCGGGCGCTCTCGCCCATGCGGTCAGCGACCCCTTCGGGCAGGGCCCGTTACCGTGGCTGCGCGGCAGTGAGAACTACTTCGACGACACCGGCCAGGTCGTCCCCTGGTACGCCGCCCCCACGCTCGGCCGCGAGCGCAGCCCGGGCCCCCGTACCGCCGACGACGTACGCCGGCAGATCAAGGGCTTCGCGTCCACCGGCGCCGCCGCCCCCGGCGAGTCCATCGACTTCCACATCACGGTCGACCCGCCCCAGCAGTTCTCCGTCGACATCTACCGGATCGGGCACTACAGCGGCGACGGCGCCTCCAAGATAACCACCAGCCCCCGGCTCTCCGGGATCGTCCAGCCCCCGCCCCTGGCCGCGGACCGTACGGTCTCCTGCCATCACTGGTGGCTCTCCTGGCGGCTCCAGATCCCCTCGTACTGGGCGCTCGGCGCCTACGTCGCCGTCCTCACCACCATCGACGGCTACCGCTCCCACATCCCCTTCACCATCCGCGACAACCGCCCCGCCGACCTCCTCCTGCTCCTCCCCGACATCACCTGGCAGGCGTACAACCTCTACCCCGAGGACGGCCACACCGGCGCCAGCCTCTACCACGCCTGGGACGACCAGGGCACCCTCCTCGGCGAGGAGGACGCCGCCACGACCGTCTCCTTCGACCGCCCGTACGCGGGCGCGGGCCTGCCCCTGCACGTCGGGCACGCGTACGACTTCATCCGCTGGGCCGAGCGGTACGGATACGACCTCGCGTACGCCGACGCCCGCGACCTGCACGCGGGCCGCGTCGACCCCACCCGCTACCGGGGCCTGGTCTTCCCCGGCCACGACGAGTACTGGTCCGTCCCCATGCGCCGTACGGTCGAGCAGGCGCGCGATCACGGCACCTCCCTCGTCTTCCTCTCCGCCAACACCATGTACTGGCAGGTCGAGCTGAGCCCCTCCGCCTCCGGCGTCCCCGACCGCCTCCTCACCTGCCTCAAACGACGCGGCCCCGGCCGCTCCGCCCTCTGGCGGGACGTGGACCGGCCGGAGCAGAAACTGCTCGGCATCCAGTACGCGGGCCGCGTCCCGGAACCCCACCCCCTGGTCGTACGGAACGCCGGGCACTGGCTCTGGGAAGCCACCGGCGCCGCCGAGGGCGACGAGATCGAGGGACTCGTGGCGGGAGAGGCCGACCGGTACTACCCCCGGATCTCCCTCCCCGAGCACGAGGACCGCATCCTGCTCGCGCACTCCCCGTACCGCGACAGCGAGAACGCCCGCCGCCACCAGGAGACTTCGCTCTACCGCGCCCCCTCCGGCGCCCTCGTCTTCGCCTCGGGCACCTTCGCCTGGTCGCCGAAACTGGACCGGCCGGGCCACGTCGACCCCCGCGTGCAGCGCGCCACCGCCAACCTCCTGGACCGCATCTGCAAACGGGACTGAGGGGCGAGAGGATGGGAGAGGGAGGGGCTTCCCGCCCGTGGGCGGCGGGGGACCCGCCCCCGTGGACGCCGCGACTTCCGGCATACGGGAGAATCGAGGCGATCTTGAAGCCCCACCCCTCGGAGGAACCGTGTCCGGATTCGTGGAAAAGCCCGAGCCCCTGGAGGTCCCGGGCCTCGTGCATCTGCACACCGGCAAGGTGCGCGACCTGTACCGGAACGAGGCCGGCGACCTCGTGATGGTCGCCGGCGACCGCATCTCCGCGTACGACTGGGTCCTGCCCACCGAGATCCCCGACAAGGGCCGGGTCCTCACCCAGCTCTCCCTCTGGTGGTTCGACAAGCTCGCGGACCTCGTGCCGAACCACGTGATCTCCACGGACCTTCCCGAGGGCGCCCCCGACGACTGGGCCGGCCGCACGCTCATCTGCACGTCCCTGGACATGGTCCCGGTGGAGGCGGTCGCCCGCGGCTATCTGACCGGCTCCGGGCTGGCCGAGTACAAGGAGAGCCGCACGGTCTGCGGGCTCGCGCTCCCCGAAGGCCTCGTGGACGGCTCCGAGCTGCCCGCGCCGATCTTCACCCCCGCCACGAAGGCCGCCGTCGGCGAGCACGACGAGAACGTGCCGTACGAGGAAGTCGCCCGCCAGGTCGGTGCGGAGACCGCCGCGCTGCTGCGCAGGACCACGCTCGACGTGTACGGGCGGGCCCGCGACATCGCCAGGGAACGCGGGATCGTCCTGGCCGACACGAAGTTCGAGTTCGGCTTCGACGGCGACCAACTGATCCTCGCGGACGAGGTGTTGACCCCCGACTCCTCCCGTTTCTGGCCGGCCGAGACCTGGGAGCCGGGGCACGCCCAGCCGTCGTACGACAAGCAGTTCGTCCGCGACTGGCTGACCTCGCCCGCCTCGGGCTGGGACCGCGCGAGCGAACAGCCGCCCCCGCCGCTCCCCCAGGAGATCGTGGACGCCACCCGCGCGAAGTACCTGGAGGCGTACGAACGTCTCACCGGCCTCAGCTGGACCTAAGGACCCAAGGCGTGTCGGTACGAGAAAACCCCCGGTCGATTCGACCGGGGGTTTCCCCTTCTTGAGCGGACGACCAGGTTCGAACTGGCGACCTCAACCTTGGCAAGGTTGCGCTCTACCAACTGAGCTACGTCCGCAAGCGCCTCGGCGCGAGAACTACTATACCCAACCTCGCTCCCGTGCGAGACGCACTGCCGTATGCCGGTTCTCGGCGCCCAGTTTGGAGGCCGCCGAGGACAGGTAGTTCCGTACGGTTCCCTGGGACAGCGAGGCGCGCTGCGCGATCTCCGCGATCGGCGCCCCGTCGGCCGCCAGCTCCAGCACCTCCGCCTCCCGCGCGGTCAGCGGCGAGTCCCCCGCGGAGATGGCGTCGGCCGCCAAATCCGGGTCCACGAAGCGGTTTCCGGCGTGCACGGTACGGATGATCTCGGCGAGCCTGCGCGCGCTGACCGTCTTCGGGACGAAGGCCCGCACCCCCGCCGCCAGCGCCCGTTTCAGGTGACCCGGGCGGCCGTGGCCGGTCACGATCATCGTCCGGCACCCGGGCAGTTCGGTACGGAGAGATGTGGCGACCTTCACACCGTCGGCGCCCGGCATCTGGAGATCCAGGACGGCCACGTCCGGCCGGTGGGCCTTCGCCATGGCCAGGGCCTCGGGGCCCGACGCGGCCTCGGCGACCACGACCAGGTCGTCCTCCAGCGCGAGCAGCGCGGCGAACGCGCCCCGGATCAGATGCTCGTCGTCGGCGAGCAGCACCCGTACGCGGCGGTCGTCGTCCGTGTCGTCCGTCATGCCGCCGCCTCTCCGGAGGGCGTGTCGGACCCAGAAGCCGGTACGGGCCCCGGCAACGGCAACGGCACCCGCGCCGTCAGGCGGAACAGGCCGCCGTCCACCCGCCCCGCGTCCAGCGTCCCGTTCACCACGGCCAGCCGCTCCCGCAGCCCGTCGAGACCGGAGCCCTTCCGCGCCTCGCGGAGCCCACCGCCGATCGAGCCCCCGGCATCGACCCCCGCCTTCACCTCGGCAGTCTCTCCCGCCCCGTCGTTCTCCACCACCAGAACCGCCGCCCGCCCGTCCCCGTCTCCGTACCTCTCCGTCAGCCGTACGGTGCACCGCCGCGCGTCCCCGTGCCGCAGCACGTTCGTCGTGGCCTCCCGCACCACCCACGCCAGCGCCGACTGCACCCCCGCCGACAGCGCGCCCCCGTCGTCCCCCTCGATCCGGCAGTCGATGCCCGCCGCCTTCAACACCCCGCGTGCCCCTTCCATTTCGGTGTGCAGATCCGCCTCCCGGTAACCGCGCACCACGTCCCGTACCTCCCGCTGCGACTCCTGGGCGATCCGCTGCACCTCGGTCATCTGCGCCACCGCCTCCGGCCGCCCGCGCTCGGCGAGCTGTACCGCCAGCTCGCTCTTCAGCGCGATCACCGCCAGGTTGCGGCCCATCACGTCGTGCAGATCACGGCCGAAACGCAGCCGCTCCTCCGCGACCGCGAGCCGGGACTGGAGTTCGCGGGCCGCGTCCAGCTCCCAGACGGTGTTGAGCAGCCACACCGAGAGGATGTACGTGACGACGATGGCCGCGCCCGCAGACGTGACGGCGAGGACCAGGCCCACGACGTGGGACGAGGGCAGCCGCAGCGCCGTCGCCGCGACCCCGGTGGCGGCGATCGTGCCCAGCAGCGCGTACGTCATGTGCCTGCTGGTACGCAGCGTCAGCGACATCGCCCCGAGGCCGTAGGTGGCGAAAGCGACCAGCAGCACGGCGGCCGACCCGTCGTCGGCGACGGCACCGGCCTTGATCAGGATGAGCACCACGACGGCGCTCACCACCGTCAGGGCGGCCGTCGCCAGACCGAGCCGTACGGGCCGCTCGCGCCTGCCGAGCCGCCAGTCCAGCGCCCACTCCTGGAGGACGACGCACATCGCGGCGTGCAGGCCCGCCAGCAGGACCAGCCAGCCCCGGAGTGGGTCGACGCTCCAGACCAGGCTGACCTCGACCAGGCCGAAGGTGTGGAACGTCCACCGCGTGTAGCTCTCGACCTTGCCCGGCTTGCTCTTCCGGTGCCATCGGTCCGTCAGCCGGGACATCGCGTCCTTTCCGTCTCATCCTCGTCGCGCCCGGACCCCGCCTCAGCGGCGCGGCTCCCAGCGGAACCAGCGGCGTACGGCGTACACCGCGAGCACCGTCCAGGCCACGGCACTGATACCCGCGCCGAGCAGATCCGCCCCGTCCACCCCGCCGATCCAGCCTGCCCGGACCAGCGTCATCACTCCGGTCATCGGCAGCAGCTCGCACACGGACGCCACCCGGTCGGGCAGCGTGTCCAGCGGGACGAACAGGCCGGAGCCGAGCAGGGAGACCAGGAACAGCGGCATTGTCGTGATCTGCGCGCTCTCCACGGTACGGGTGAGGACGGAGGTCGCGGCCGCCAGCGCCGTGAGCAGCACGATCGCGGCCAGCAGCCCGGCCACGAGCAGATCGGGCCGCCGGACCCCGCCCACGTCGAGGAACGCGCTGCCCGCCGCCACCAGGACCACACACTGCACGAGCGCCAGCGCGGCGGCGGGCAGCGCCGTCCCGGCGAGGATCTCGCGGTCGGCGGTCTCGCCCGTGCGGAGCCGCTTGAGGACCAGCTCCTCGCGCCGGGAGGTGTACGCGGAGACGAGGTTCGAGTAGACGACCATCAGCAGCACCGTCCCGACGCCGCCGGTCAGGGCCGCCTCCGCGACGGTCACCCCGGCGCCGCCCAGGTCGGCGCCTTCGAGCGAGACCTTGATCGAGCCCATCATCGCGACAGGCACGAACAGGGCGGTGAACAGCGCCGTCCTGTTCCGTACGAGCAGCGTCAGTTCGGCCCGCCCGAGGGCGGCGAGCCGCCCGGCGGCCGTGGTGAGCCCTCCCGTACCACCAGCGGTCCCCGCCGTCCCTCCTGTCGCTTTCTCCGCCGTCCTCATCGCTGTCCTCATCGCCGTCTTCATCGTGCACCCGCCGTTTCCGCGCTACGCGCCGCGATGTCGAGGAAAGCGTCTTCGAGCGAGGCGGACCGCGCGTCCAGCTCCGCCAGCTGTATGCCCGACTCCCGTGCCCACCGAAGGAGTTCGTGCAGATCCTCCTGGAGCCGCCGGGTACGGATCTCGATCCGCCGCCCCTCCGCGCCGGCCCGCAGCGACAGCGGCAGCCGTTCGGGCGGGACGTCGTCGGGCAGGACGAACCGGATCGTGGCCGGCCGCGCCTCGGTCACCTCGGCCGGTGTGCCGGAGGTCACGATGCGCCCCTGGTGCATGATCGCCAGCCGGTCGGCCAGGGCCTCGGCCTCCTCCAGGTAGTGCGTGGTCAGCAGGACGGTCGTGCCCTCGTCCCGCAGTTCCCGTACCAACTCCCAGGTGTCGCGACGCCCTTCGGCGTCCAGCCCGGTGGTCGGCTCGTCGAGGAAGAGCACCTCGGGTCGGCCCAGCAGCGCCAGCGCCAGATCCAGGCGCCGCCGCTCGCCGCCCGACAGCTGCTTGACCCGGACCCGGGCCCGCGCGGTGAGCCCGACCAGGCCCAGCGCCTCGTCGGTCGGCCGCGCGCCGCTGGTGCAGCCTGCGCACATCCGTACCGTCTCCGCGACGGTCAGGTCGGAGGGGAAGCCGCCCTCCTGGAGCATCACGCCGATCCGGGGGCGGACGGCGGCGCGCTCGGTGTACGGGTTGTGGCCGAGGATCCGTACGCCTCCGCCGCTAGGGCGGGCGAGGCCTTCCAGCACCTCCACGGTGGAGGTCTTGCCCGCGCCGTTCGTGCCGAGCAGGGCGAACAGTTCGCCGCGTCCGACGGAGAAGGAGACGCCGTCCACGGCGGTGAAGCCGCCGCTGTAGGTACGGCGCAGCTCGTCGGTCTCGATGACAGGGTCGTCGGGGTGGGAAGTCGGTGTCATGTCTTCCAGGCTTCCGCCGGACCGGACCACTCGGCAGTGCGCGCTGTCATCGCCGCCGATGACATTTGTCATCGAGCACAGGGGACGCACACACGCACACGAAGAAGCCCCCGGTCGAATGACCGGGGGCTTCCCCTTCTTGAGCGGACGACCAGGTTCGAACTGGCGACCTCAACCTTGGCAAGGTTGCGCTCTACCAACTGAGCTACGTCCGCACGGCACCGAGATCGAGCAATCGATGCGTACTTCGCATCACCCTACCTGATCCACCGGAGTGGACCGAAGATCGAGCGATGCAGAGCGGGTGACAGGAATTGCACACTGCGCCTCCCCCTTGGAAAGGGGGCGTTCTACTACTGAACTACACCCGCACGCTGCTTGGGGTCCGGCCCTTCGGCCTTGCCCTTCGGCGTGCTCCAGACTCTAGCCGATCAGTGAGGGTGGTTCCAACTCGGTTCGCCGCCGCGTCACCCGGCCGCCACGCGGCACCGCCCGCGGGTGCCGGCGACCGCCTCCGGCCCGGCACCCGGGCGGTGCCCCAGGCATCAACTCGCTTCTCTGAAAGCCTCGTAGACGCGCTTCGGGATCCGGCCCCTGGCCGGTACCGCCATCTTGTGGGAGAGCGCCCACGCCCGGACGGCCGCCGGATCGGGGGCCAGGGCGGTGTGCCGGTAGGTGACGCGGTTCTTGCCGTTCCTGGCGGCGTTCGTCTGCCTGCGGCCCGCTGCCAGGTACGGAGCCAGGGCCTTGCGCAGTTTCTTCGCGTTGGCGGGATTGAGGTCGATGACGTACGACTTCCCATCCAGGCCGAACGCGATCGTTTCCGCCGCTTCTCCGCCGTCGAGATCGTCGGAGAGTGTGACCACTACGCGCTGCGCCACGGATATCCGTCCTTTCTTGCGGTACCGCCTCGCCCGAGGCCGTCCGGAAACACGGCTGACGTGCGGCGATACCGGCCTTCCGGCTGTTAAGGGACAATGCAGCTTTCCGCTGTATTCCTTTGTACAGCGGTCGGCCCGGCATTGTGAAGCCCAGCCAATTGCATCAGCGTGTCTCGCGGCAATGGGGGAACCCGACTTTTTCCCGCGATTTTCCCTGGTGTACCACCCTCCGGAAATCATGGCCTGATCTGCGGCGGGGCTTCGGGGGCAGCGTATCCCTGTTCATATCTACTCGCGTAGATTTTCTGGCCGGGTACGCTGAGGGGAGCTCGGGGGGTCGAGGGGGATTCCCCTGGAGAACACGGCAGAACACAGCAGAACGCAGCAGGAACGCAGCGGAACACAGCCGCACCACACCACCGGGAGTGCCAGTGGCACGCGTCGTAGTCGACGTCATGCTCAAGCCGGAGATCCTCGACCCGCAGGGCCAGGCGGTGCAGCGCGCGCTGCCCCGGCTGGGCTTCGAGGGGATCGCCGACGTCCGTCAGGGAAAGCGCTTCGAACTGGAGGTGGCGGGGCCGGTCGACGAGGCCGCCCTCGCCCGTATCCACGAGATGGCCGAGACCTTCCTCGCCAACACCGTCATCGAGGACTTCGTCGTGAAGGTCGAGGAGTCGAAGTGACCGCTCGTATCGGAGTCGTCACCTTCCCCGGCACGCTGGACGACCGGGACAGCCTGCGGGCCGTCCGGATCGCCGGCGCGGAGCCCGTCCCGCTCTGGCACCGCGACAAGGACCTCCACCAGGTCGACGCGGTCGTCCTGGCCGGCGGTTTCAGTTACGGCGACTATCTGCGGGCCGGCGCCATCTCCCGGTTCTCGCCGGTCATGGCCACGGTGATCGAGCAGGCGAAGGCCGGTATGCCGGTCCTCGGAATCTGCAACGGCTTCCAGATCCTCACCGAGTCGCATCTGCTGCCGGGCGCCATGCTGCGCAACAATCACCTGCACTTCATCTGCCGCGATCAGAAACTGCGCGTGGAGAGTGCCGACACCGCCTGGACCGCCGACTATTCCGCGGGCCAGGAAATCTCCGTCCCCCTCAAGAACATCGACGGCCGGTACGTCGCCGACGAGCGCACGCTCGACGCGCTGGAGGCCGAGGGCCGGGTCGCGTTCCGCTACCTGGACGGCAACCCGAACGGTTCGCTGCGCGACATCGCCGGCGTCTCGAACGCGGCCGGCAACGTCGTCGGCCTGATGCCGCACCCCGAGCACGCCGTGGAGCCGCTGATCGGTACGGGCCGTACCGACGGCCTGGGATTCTTCACCTCGATCCTGAAGAAGCTGGTAAGCGCCTGATGACCCTGGACACCGTGAAGCACGCGAGCGGGACGCCCGACGTCGAACTGCCCTGGAAGGAGCTCGGCCTCAAGGAGGACGAGTACCTCCGGGTCCGGGAGATCCTCGGCCGCAGGCCGACCGGCGCCGAGCTGGCCATGTACTCCGTCATGTGGTCGGAGCACTGCTCGTACAAGAGCAGCAAGGTCCACCTCAAGCAGTTCGGCGACAAGGTCCCCGCCAACGACGCCATGCTCGTCGGCATCGGCGAGAACGCGGGCGTCGTGGACGTCGGCCAGGGGTACGCGGTCACCTTCAAGGTCGAGTCCCACAACCACCCGTCGTACGTCGAGCCCTACCAGGGCGCGGCCACCGGCGTCGGCGGCATCGTCCGCGACATCATCGCGATGGGCGCCCGCCCGGTCGCGGTCGTGGACCCGCTGCGGATGGGCGCGGCCGACCACCCCGACACGCGGCGGGTCCTGCCCGGCGTGGTGGCGGGCATCGGCGGGTACGGCAACTGCCTCGGCCTGCCGAACATCGGCGGCGAGCTGGTCTTCGACGCCTGCTACCAGGGCAACCCGCTGGTGAACGCCGGTGCCATCGGCGTCATGCGGCATGAGGACATCCACCTCGCCAAGGCCTCGGGCCCCGGCAACAAGGTGATCCTGTACGGCGCCCGCACGGGCGGCGACGGCATCGGCGGCGCCTCCATCCTGGCCTCCGAGACCTTCGACGACACGAAGCCGTCGAAGCGTCCGGCCGTCCAGGTCGGCGACCCGTTCCAGGAGAAGCTCCTCATCGAGTGCACGCTGGAGGCCTTCGCCGAGAAGCTCGTCGTCGGCATCCAGGACCTCGGCGCGGCCGGCCTGTCCTGCGCGACGAGCGAGCTGGCGTCGAACGGCTCCGGCGGCATGCGCGTCGAGCTGGACGACGTACCGCTGCGCGACTCCACGCTCTCGCCCGAGGAGATCCTCATGAGCGAGTCGCAGGAACGCATGTGCGCGGTGGTCGAGCCCGAGAAGGTCGAGCGGTTCCTCGCGATCTGCGAGAAGTGGGACGTCATCGCCACCGTCGTCGGTGAGGTCACGGACGGCGACCGGCTGGAGATCTTCTGGCACGGTGAGAAGATCGTGGATGTCGACCCCCGTACGGTCGCGCACGACGGTCCCGTCTACCACCGCCCGTACGCCCGGCCGTCCTGGCAGGACGCCCTCCAGGCCGACGACGCGAACAAGCTTCCGCGCCCCGCGACCTCCGCCGAGCTGCGGGAGCAGGTCCTCCAGCTCCTCTCCTCGCCGAACCAGGCGTCCAAGGCGTGGGTCACGGACCAGTACGACCGTTTCGTGCAGGGCAACACCGTGCTCGCCCAGCCCGAGGACGCGGGCATGATCCGCGTCAACGAGGAGACGGGCCTGGGGGTGGCCATCGCCACGGACGGCAACGGCCGCTTCACCAAGCTCGACCCGTACACCGGCGCGCAGCTCGCGCTGGCGGAGTCGTACCGCAATGTCGCCGCCTCCGGCGCCAAGCCCCTCGCGATCTCCGACTGCCTGAACTTCGGCTCCCCCGAGGACCCGGACGTCATGTGGCAGTTCGCCGAGGCGATTCGCGGTCTCGCGGACGGCTGTCTCCAGCTGGGCACGCCCGTCACCGGCGGCAACGTCTCGCTCTACAACCAGACGGGCGACGCGGCCATCCACCCGACGCCGGTCGTCGCCGTCCTCGGCGTGATCGACGACGTGGCCCGCCGGACGCCGATCGCCTTCAAGGAGGAGGGCCAGCTCCTCTACCTGCTCGGCGACACCCACGAGGAGTTCGGCGGCTCGGCCTGGTCGCAGGTCGTCCACGACCACCTCGGCGGCCTGCCGCCCAAGGTGGACCTGGAGCGCGAGCGGCTGCTCGGGGACATCCTCATCTCGGCGTCCCGCGACGGCATGATCGACGCGGCGCACGACCTGAGCGACGGTGGCCTGATCCAGTCGGTCACCGAGTCCTGCCTGCGCGGCGGGCACGGCGCCCGGCTGGTCGTGCCCGACGGCCTCGACGCCTTCACCTTCCTGTTCAGCGAGTCGGCCGGCCGCGCGGTCGTGTCCGTCCCGCGCGGCGAGGAACTCCGCTTCACCGACATGTGCGGGGCACGCGGCCTGCCCGCGACCCGCATCGGTGTCGTGGACGGTGCGGAGATCGAGATCCAGGGCGAGTTCGGCATCCCGCTGAGCGAGGTCTCCGAGGCGCACCGGAGCACGATCCCCGCGCTCTTCGGCTGATTCCGGCCGTGGTTGGCTGGGCGCGCACGTGTTCGGACGTGCGTACGCGTCCCGCCGTGCGCACAGGACACGCATGACCGAGGGATGGACCGCATGGCGTTCGAGTACAAGGTCGTGACGTTCCGGGAATCGCTCATCGGCGACGCCCTGGACAGCGACAAGCTGGAGAAGACGCTCAACAAGCACGCCGAGGACGGGTGGGCCCTCAAGGCCATCACCGCGGCGGACGTCAAGGGCCGCCTGGGCCCCGGCGCCGTCGAGGGTCTGCTGCTGACGCTGGAGCGCCCGCGCCAGGCGTGAAGTCGTTGAAGTCGTTGATGTCGATGTCGTGAGCAGGCCCTGAGCCTCCGCCCGGATCCACCGGCCGGAGGCTCAGGCCATTCCCCCCTCGGTTAGCCTCGCCGTCATGCCCCCGGCCAAGAAGCGCATGCGCAAGTACGACCCCGAGAAGATCCGAGCCGCCGTCCTGGCGCAGTTCGCGGCTGTACGGGAAGCCGTCGCCGGGCTCACCGAAGCGCAGCTGGCCCTGCCGGCCACCGGGCTCGACGGCTGGACGGTACGGGACCTGGCAGCGCACCTCGCGATGGTGGTCGAGTCGGTCACCCGCGCCGCCGAAGGACCCGAGGTCGCGCCGGGCGGACCGGTGGTCGGACTGGACGAGTGGCCGTTCGCGACGGCCGAGTACGCGGACAGCATCAGCGAGGACGTACGGGCGCTCGCCGCCTCCGCGCCGGTCGAGGAGGTCTTCGCGCGGGCCGCGGACCGGGTCGCGGCGGCGCTGCCGGAGGCGGCGGACGAGCGGCTGGTGCCGGTACGGGTCGGGACGATGCGTCTGGCGGACTTCCTGGTCACCCGTACCGTCGAGCTGGTCGTCCACACCGACGACCTGAACCGCGCGACCGGGCTGGCTGTCCCGTACGACCGCCAGACCCTCGCCGCCTGCACGCGGCTGCTCGCGGACGGGCTCGCGGTGAAGGCGCCCGGGGCGTCGACCGAGGTACGGATCCCGCCGTACGCGGTGGTCCAGTGCGTGGCGGGCCCTCGCCACACACGCGGCACCCCACCGAACGTTGTGGAGACGGACCCGCTCACCTGGATCCGGCTGGCCACGGGCCGTACGACGTGGGCGGCGGCCCTGGAATCGGCGAACGTGAGCGCGAGCGGCGAACGCGCGGACCTGTCCGGCCTGCTCCCGTTGATGAGTTAGCGCAGGTCCGCTTCCGCCGCGAGAGCGACGAGCGCGGTCCACGCGGCGGGGGTCAGCATGAGCACCGGGCCCGTCGGCATCTTGCTGTCCCGGACGGGGATCAGTCCGGTGGCGGTGAGAGCGGCGGGGGCGAACTCGACGCAGTTGCCGCCGTCGGTGTTGCTGTAGCTCGACTTGATCCACTCCACGTGGGGCGTCTCCTGCGAAATGCTCATGTGGAAAGTGCCTCCATGGGGGATGCGATGAGGGCGCCGGTCTCGCGGGGAGACAGCGCGTTGGCCCTCATCACATCGTAGGCCCGGCGGTGCCGGGCCACACTGGCCGCGTCTTCCAGCAACTGGCCCGTGGTGATGCTCTCTTCGTAGGCGACGCTTGTTCCGTTGTCCAGAGTCAGAAGCGTCAGCGAGCCGCCCAGCAGCGCGTGTGCCCTGTGCCGGAACGGCAGGACCTGGATGATTCCGACCGGACTGTCCACGAGGGGCAACAGCGCTTCCAGCTGCGCCCGCATCACCTCCGGCGCGCCGATGGTGCGCCGCAGGACGCCCTCGTCCAGGATCACGGACAGGTAGGGCCGAGCCGCTCCTTGCAGCAGGCTTTGTCGGCCCATGCGCGCCGCGACCTTCTCGCCGATGTCGGCGGGGGTGGACTCGGGGTTGCCCTGCCTGAGGAGTTCGCGCGCGTACGCCTCCGTCTGGACGAGTCCCGGGACAGTGTGCCCGGAGTACTCCTCGATCGTCACGGCCCGCGCCTCCAACTCCATGCGCCGCCGGTACTTGTCCGGATGGACCTCGTTGCGTGCCAGCGCGTACAGCTTCGCGAACAGCCCGTCCGTCCCGAACGCCGCGTCCAGCTTGGCCGCGAGGTCCGGGGCGATCATCGCTTGCGCCGTCTCGTAGCGGTGCAGCGAACTCCGCGAGTATCTGATGACGGCCGCCAGGTCCTCCAGAGACATCCCAGCCTGTTCGCGCAACCTGCGCATCTCGGATCCGAACAGGTGCCGGACCGACCGGTCGGGGGTCAGTTCGCGAGGGCGTGGGGTCATGGGGGCAACCTCGATTCTCTGTGGGCCCTTCGAGACGTCTGAGACGTCTGAGACGTCGGTCACTCAGGATCGTAGGCAGGGGCGCTGCCCCATTTCATACGGATGGTGACTCTGTGGTCACGGAGAGGGTTCTCGCGCCGGGGCGCCCCCACCCGCACGGAACCGTCCGTCCGTGTGATCCGTCCCACCCCCATGCAGAAACAGCAGAGCACCGCAGTCACCGCCATCACCGCACTCGCGCTGCTCACCCTGGCGGCGTGCGGTACGGAGACCAGTTCGGGTACGAGGACGGGAGCGTCGGGCGACGACGCCTCCGTGCGGGAGTCGGCGCTCACCGGTGTGCGCTGGAACGTGGAGAGCGTGACGGTCGACGGGAGAAGGACCGCCGGGGCGGCGGGGACCTCCCTGGAGTTCGGCGACACGACGCAGGCGACGCTGGCCACCGGCTGTGACGAGTACGAGGTGGACGTGTCCGTCGCGGACGACACGGTGGCCGTGGGCAAGAAGCGGATGACGGCGACCGCCGATTGTGTGCTGAACCTCGACGCTCTGGACAAGGCGCTGGACGCGGCCTTCACGGGGAAGCTCACGTCGAAGGTGACCGGCGACCGGCTCACGCTGACCTCCTCCGACGGCGACGTCCTCGCCCTGACCAGCGGACCTCCCGCGCCCCTGACCGGCACGAAGTGGACCGTGAACGCCCTGGCCTCGGACGGGAGCGCCGCCCGCCTGCCGGCCGGGACGGACGGTTCGGCGTCCTTCACGCTGGGCACCGACGGTTCCGTACAGGGCAATCTGGGCTGCAACGGATTCGGCGCCAGGGCGAAGGTCTCCGGCGACACCATCACGTTCAGCCGGGTGATCTCGACAAAAATGGCCTGTACAGGCCCTCGGTCGGCGGTCGAGAAGCACTTGTTGAAGGTCCTGCGCGGCAAGGTCACGTATGAGGTCAACCACGGTGGGCTGTGGCTGACCGGGGTGGACGGCGGACTCGCCGCACTGCCCGCCTCGAAGGCCTAGACACCGCCTGCCACGGCCTCCGTACCGGCCGGACGGGCCGCCGGAACCCACCCGCGCCCGTTCACCGGCCACCTCTGCCCGGCTACGTAAAGAAGCGAAAGCATCACGGAACGTACGGTCCGCAGGGGCGGTATCCGGCCACGTCCCATCCCCAATTCGGACCAGTGGTCGATCTCGCCTACACTCGGTGGCGTGCCTCGTGGTGATGGACGACTCAACCACGACCTGCTCCCCGGTGAGAAAGGCCCCCAGGACGCGTGTGGCGTCTTCGGAGTCTGGGCCCCGGGCGAAGAGGTCGCCAAGCTCACCTATTTCGGACTGTATGCCCTACAGCACCGTGGACAGGAGTCCGCGGGCATCGCAGTGAGCAACGGGTCCCAAATCCTGGTTTTCAAGGACATGGGCCTTGTCTCACAGGTCTTCGACGAAACGTCCCTCGGCTCCCTCCTCGGCCATATCGCGGTGGGCCATGCCCGCTACTCCACCACCGGAGCCTCGGTGTGGGAGAACGCGCAGCCGACCTTCCGGGCGACGGCCCACGGCTCGATAGCGCTCGGTCACAACGGGAACCTGGTCAACACCGCCCAGCTCGCCGAGATGGTCGCCGACCTCCCCAAGGAAAACGGCCGGCCCACGCGCGTGGCCGCCACCAACGACACCGACCTGGTCACGGCGCTCCTCGCCGGCCAGACGGACGACGACGGCAAGCCACTCACGGTCGAGGAAGCCGCCGCCAAGATCCTGCCCGACGTGCAGGGCGCCTTCTCGCTCGTCTTCATGGACGAGCACACCCTCTACGCCGCCCGTGACCCGCAGGGCATCCGCCCGCTTGTCCTCGGCCGGCTGGAGCGCGGCTGGGTCGTCGCCTCCGAGGGCGCCGCCCTCGACATCTGCGGCGCCTCCTTCGTCCGCGAGATCGAGCCCGGTGAGCTGATCGCCATCGACGAGAACGGTCTGCGGACCCAGCGATTCGCGGAAGCGAAGCCCAAGGGCTGTGTCTTCGAGTACGTCTACCTGGCGCGTCCCGACACGGACATCGCCGGTCGGAACGTGTATCTGTCCCGCGTGGAAATGGGCCGGAAACTCGCGAAAGAAGCGCCCGTCGAGGCCGATCTGGTCATAGCGACCCCGGAGTCCGGCACCCCGGCCGCCATCGGTTACGCCGAGGCGAGCGGAATCCCGTACGGCTCGGGACTCGTCAAGAACGCCTATGTCGGCCGGACCTTCATCCAGCCGTCCCAGACCATCCGCCAGCTGGGCATCCGGCTGAAGCTCAACCCCCTCAAGGAAGTCATCCGGGGCAAGCGCCTGGTGGTCGTGGACGACTCGATCGTCCGCGGCAACACCCAGCGGGCGCTGGTCAAGATGCTCCGCGAGGCGGGCGCCGCCGAGGTCCACATCCGGATCTCGTCCCCGCCGGTCAAGTGGCCGTGCTTCTTCGGCATCGACTTCGCGACCCGCGCCGAGCTGATCGCCAACGGCATGACGATCGACGAGATCGGTGTCTCGCTGGGCGCCGACTCCCTCTCGTACATCTCCCTCGACGGGATGATCGAGGCGACCACCATCGCCAAGCCGAACCTCTGCCGTGCCTGCTTCGACGGCGAGTACCCGATGGATCTCCCCGATCCCGAGCTGCTCGGCAAGCAGCTGCTGGAGACCGAGCTGGCGGCGGGACCGGCCAACGCGGCCGCCGAGGCGCTCCGCCGCCCGTAGGTCCGCAACCCGTATGTCCGCCATCCGTAGGTCCGCCCTCCGTAGGACGACCGGTTCCGCATCCGTATGACGACCGCATGACGACAGGAAAGTACTCAGCCATGTCCGATACGACCACTGGTGCCAGCTACGCGGCCGCGGGCGTCGACATCGAAGCCGGTGACCGCGCGGTCGAGCTGATGAAGGAGTGGGTGAAGAAGACGAGGCGCCCCGAGGTCCTCGGCGGCCTCGGCGGTTTCGCCGGCCTCTTCGACGCCTCCGCCCTCAAGCGCTACGAGCGGCCGCTCCTCGCCTCCGCCACCGATGGCGTCGGTACGAAGGTCGACCTGGCGCGCAAGATGGGCGTGTACGACACGATCGGCCACGATCTGGTCGGCATGGTCGTGGACGACCTGGTCGTCTGCGGCGCCGAGCCGCTCTTCATGACCGACTACATCTGTGTCGGCAAGGTCCACCCCGAGCGGGTCGCCGCCATCGTCAAGGGCATCGCGGAGGGCTGCGTCCTGGCCGGCTGCGCGCTGGTCGGCGGCGAGACGGCCGAACACCCGGGACTGCTCGGCGAGGACGACTTCGACGTCGCCGGCGCCGGTACGGGTGTGGTCGAGGCGGACCAGCTGCTGGGCGCGGATCGTATCCGTACGGGTGACGCGGTGATCGCGATGGCGTCCTCCGGTCTTCACTCCAACGGGTACTCGCTGGTCCGGCACGTGGTCTTCGACCGGGCCGGCTGGTCGCTGGACCGCGAGGTCCCGGAGTTCGGCCGCACGCTCGGCGAGGAACTGCTGGAGCCCACGAAGATCTACTCGCTCGACTGCCTGGCGCTCACCAGGACCACCGAGGTGCACGCGTTCAGCCATGTCACCGGCGGCGGTCTCGCGGCGAACCTCGCCCGGGTCGTCCCCGACGCGCTGCACGCCCGGGTGGACCGCTCGACCTGGACGCCCGACGCGGTCTTCGACGTCGTCGGCCGCGCCGGGAACGTGGAGCGGCTCGAACTGGAGAAGACGCTCAACATGGGCGTCGGCATGATCGCCGTCGTCCCCGCGGAGTCCGTCGACACGGCCCTGACCACCCTCGCCGACCGGGGCGTGCGCGCCTGGGTCGCGGGCGAGATCACCGAGCGCGGCGGCCACGCGACCGGCGCGGCACTGTCCGGTGACTACGCGAGCTGAGGCCGACCTACGCGAGCTGACGCCCGGGGCCGGTCAGGAACCGGCCACTGCGCGGGCCACTACACGGCCGGTACGGCACCGGGCAGCACAGAACCCGGTCCGGGACCGAAGTCCTGGACCGGGTCGGTGAGAACCGCCGGAGAGTTCCGGAGATACGCGGACGCCGGAGGTACGGACGTCAAGCGGGTACGGACGTCAAGCGCCGCGGCGCTGCGCCGAGGGCCCGGACTCGTCGTCCTCGTCCTCGTCGTCGTTGTACCGATCCGCATACTGTGCGTAAGGGTCATCTTCCTCGTCGTCATCCTCGAACGGCTCCGCGTTCGGTGGCTGACTCGTAGGTGATGCGCCCAGCTCGTTGGCCAGACGCGACAGATCTGTCCCGCCGCTGTTGTACTTCAGCTGGCGGGCGACCTTCGTCTGCTTGGCCTTGGCCCGGCCGCGCCCCATGGCTCGACCCCCTCGGTGACGGGGCTCGACGGCCCCAGAGTCTTGACACGCGTTCATAATTCAGAACGAGCTCTCCGCGGAGAGACCCGTCCGTAGGCTTCAACGGTACCTGCTTCCGCGGCCATACGGTACGCCGCCCGCAGGACGCGCCTCGGCTCCGGACCTGCGAAGCGCGCCGTCCTCGCTGGTCAGCTGCGATTTTAACCTCTTATTGAGGGGCGACCCGCCGACCGGGGGTGAGTCTCGTCTCCCCGCAGGGGTACGGCCGCCCCTCCACGCTCACGAGGGGCGGGCTTCGGCCATCCGGTGCTCGGCGATCCTGTCGGCCGCGGCGGCCGGCGGAATCCCGTCCTCCTTCGCACGTGCGAAGATGGAAAGAGTGGTGTCGAAGATCTTCGCGGCCTTGGTACGGCACCGCTCGAAGTCGAACCCGTTCAGCTCGTCGGCGACCTGGATGACCCCGCCCGCGTTCACCACGTAGTCGGGCGCGTAGAGGATCCCGCGGTCGGCGAGGTCCTTCTCGACCCCCGGGTGGGCGAGCTGGTTGTTGGCCGCCCCGCACACCACCGTCGCGGTGAGGGCGGGCACGGTCACGTCGTCCAGCACGCCGCCGAGCGCGCAGGGCGCGTAGATGTCCAGGCCTTCGGTACGGACCAGCGCGTCGGTGTCCGCGACCACGGTGACCTCCGGGTAGAGGTCCGTGAGGCGCCGTACGGACTCGTCCCGCACGTCCGTGACCACCACCCGCGCCCCGTCCTGGAGCAGGTGCCCGACCAGGTGGTGCCCCACCTTGCCGACGCCCGCGACGCCCACGGTCCTGCCGCGCAGCGACGGGTCGCCCCACTGATGCTCGGCGCTCGCCCGCATGCCCTGGAAGACCCCGAAGGCCGTCAGCACGGACGAGTCGCCGGCGCCGCCGTTCTCCGGGGAGCGGCCGGTGGTCCAGCGGCACTCGCGCGCCACCACGTCCATGTCCGCCACGTACGTGCCGACGTCGCAGGCCGTCACGTACCGGCCGCCGAGCGAGGCCACGAACCGCCCGTACGCGAGAAGCAGTTCCTCCGTCTTGATCTGCTCCGGGTCGCCGATGATCACGGCCTTGCCGCCGCCGTGGTCGAGACCGGCCAGGGCGTTCTTGTACGACATGCCCCGGGAGAGGTTCAGCGCGTCGGCGACGGCCTCCTCGTCGGAGGCGTACGGGTAGAAGCGGGTACCGCCCAGGCCGGGGCCCAGGGCGGTCGAGTGGAGGGCGATGACGGCCTTGAGGCCGCTGCGGCGGTCCTGGCAGAGCACGACCTGCTCATGGCCACCCTGCTCCGATCGGAACAGGGTGTGCAGGACGCCGTCGGTCACATCGGTCACGGTGGTGACTCCCAAGGTACGAAGCGGCGGAAAGCCCCTCCGGCGGGTGGGGAGGGACCAGTTGGGCACGAGGGTAAGTCCCCCGGGCGGCGTGGTTCGGCCGCAGTGCCCAGGATCACCCTCCCGGGGGGTGCGGGCATGGGACGATCCCGTCATGCCGGCGGTGTCTTCTGTACTTGTCCCTTACGCGTCCTACCTGCGGGTGTACGAGCCGCTGGCCGCCTTTCCCGAGCCCGAACGGAGCCACTGGGCGCGATATGCCCGGCGGGACCGTACGCCGACCGCACAGGACGAACTACGGCGTTCCCTGGCCGACTTGCTGCCCACGCCGCCCGTCCCCGTACCGGTCCACGAGAGCGGTGACGCCTTCGTGACGGAAGTCGACGGTGTGGTGTGCGTCTGCCCGTGGCGGACCCGGCTGCGCGGCTGGCTGGCGCTGGAGGAGCTGGCGGACGTCCTGCCGCTGCCGCTGCTGGACGCCGTGCTGCCGCCGGTCGTACGCGGGCAGGCGGCGGCGGACTACGAGCGCTGGCGGGACCGGAACCCGGACGCGCGGCCGTGGATCAGGACGGCGGTCTGGCAGGTGCCGGTGCGCTGGTTCACGCTGTTCTCGGACGCCGAGCGGCTGTACGAGGCGGCCGGCGACGGCGCGCCCGTGATGCGCTACCGGACCGAGATGGTGCAGGCGCGGCGGCGGCTGGCCCGCGCGCTCAGGACGCTGCGGGAGTCGGTCGACGACGGGCCGCTGATCGACGGTCTGGTGGACGTCGGGCGGTGGCTGGAGGAGTTCCACCCGCGCTCGCTGGTCGAGCTGGACTACGGCGGCCTCGTGTACGTCCTGTCGGAGGCGCAGCTGGCGGGGGACCGCTCGGCGGCCGACGTGGCGGCCGGGATCGCGGCGCTGCGGGACGGGGACGGCGCGGGCGCGGGGGAGGCGTACGGGCGGCTCACCGAGCGCTGGAAGGCGATCCGGGACATGCAGTTCGCGAACTGACGCGCCCGGCGGACTCCACGCGCCTTTCACACGCCGCGCGGAACGGGGCGCGCCCCTTGGTTCGGGCAGGGGTTCGGACAATGGTCCGGACAGGGGCGAGCAGAGGTTCAGACAGGTCTGGACATGACCGTACCTGTCCGGGCCGGAAGTCCCGATACGGGCCTATGCCTCTCAAGCGTGACGGACCGCACTAACGGGGCTCTTGCGCCCATCACCCCTCCTCGTGTCAAAATAGGACAAGGAGTCCGGGGAGGGCTCCTTCCGTCTCCTTCCGTCCAAGTCGGGGCGGAATGCTCAGCATTGCACGCTATGCGGGGGGTGTTGGTGACTCCCGATGACTCTGTGACTGATCGTCACTGGGGCATGACTGTCCGCTATGGCATGGTCCATCGGCTTCCGCCGCTGATGAACACCTCAGAGGGCAATTCCATCGGTTTGGCCGACGTGGCTGGACGGATGGTGTAGTTGTAGTGCCGAGGACAAGCCGTTCGTCCTATAACCGACTCGGCCCGCGTCTGCCATTTCGGGCAACGTGGGTCAAGGTGCAGAATTTAGAGGAAAGAACCGAGATGGTTCGGTTCTCCCGAGGAGGCCGCTCATGACCGCTCGCACCCCTGACGCCGAGCCGCTGCTGACCCCGGCTGAGGTTGCCACGATGTTCCGTGTGGACCCGAAGACGGTCACACGCTGGGCAAAGGCCGGCAAGCTCACGTCCATCCGCACGCTCGGTGGGCATCGCCGGTATCGCGAGGCAGAGGTTCGCGCACTGCTTGCGGGTATTCCGCAGCAGCGCAGCGAGGCCTGACCAACCGATCAGGGCTCAACCACCTGACCTCACCGTCAGGGACCGACCAACCAGGGAACAGCCGGGCCCCCAACTCGGTCTCCCGCCCCCATAGCTCCACACGACGGGCGCCTGCCCCAACAGGCTCCATGCCCTCACCATGCGGGCAAGTCGTCGGCCGCGCTGGACTCCGCCGAGTTCAGCGCGGTCTTTTTGTGCCCCGGGAAGGGGCTGTCCGACCCCTGTCGGCACGCTGTGTGGAGGGTGGGGCTGATGCTTCTGGAGGGGTTCGGAGGGGGGTGCAATTGCACATATTAAATTGCCGGATTGTAGGGCGGGCGTAAGTGACCCTCTGGTAGAAAATGGTTCGGTGACTCCCGTCACACTTCTTGGGCCTTGCCAACGACGGTTCGGCACCTGCCCCGATCGCCATGATTCAGTCCTGGAGTCACTCTTCCGTGTCTGTACCGGTGTCCGTAACGGTCCCGGACGCCGGTTCCATGGCGAGCCGTTGGAGGCGGTGGCAGATCGCACAGCGCCGTGTGAGGTGCCGGTGGCCCGACGCGGCGGCCAGATGGGCGCGCAGCAGGGCGCCTGTCTCGTGCTTCGGCTGTCTTGGCTGTCTCGGCTGTTTTGTCGTTGGTGTCGCCATGCCCACCACCCCCGGTGCGGGCCCCCGGCTGCGGAGAGGGTGCCCTCATCTGTAGGTACCCCCGCCGGAAGACGTCGTCAAGGCGGCTCGGAGCCCCGGCGGCGGATTTGGACCTTCCGTGACTGGGGCGTTGACGGGCCTTTTCCCGTACGAGAGGACCCCTTGCCCACCCCGTGAGGACCGGCCCGGAAGCGCACGCGCGAAGAAGGCCCCGCGTCCACGACGCGGGGCCTTCTCGATACTGCGGTCCTGACGGGATTTGAACCCGCGGCCTCCACCTTGACAGGGTGGCGAGCACTCCAAACTGCTCCACAGGACCAGATTCGCGGCCGGTTCACCCGGCTGCGAAACGAAACTCTACAGCAGCTCGGAGGGTGCGGTCGAACTGACCGGCGGCCGGGCCCCGGTCACGGGGCGGCCGCGTCGATCGCCTTCACGATGCGCTTGTCCGAGACGGGCTGCGACGTCCCCAGCGCGTGCGCGAAGTAGCTCACCCGCAGCTCCTCGATCATCCAGCGGATGTCCAGGACCTCCCGCGGCACCGGTCTCCCGCGCGGCAGCTGTTCGAGCAGCCACGCGTACTCGTCCTGCATCTCGTGCACCTTCTCCATGCGCGTCGTGTCGCGCTGGACGTTGGTCGGCATCTGCTGCAACCGCCGGTCCACCGCGACCAGGTAGCGCATCAGGTCGGGCAGCCGGCGCAGTCCCGTACGCGTCACGAAGCCGGCCGGCACGAGGGCCGCCAGCTGGTCCCTGACGTCCTGCACGTTGTTGATCAGGACCAGGCTGTTCGTGGCCTTCAGACGGCGCTCACAGGCCTGCCAGGCCGCCAGGATCTGCTGCACCTGGCCGACGGTCCGTACCGTCGCGTCGACGAGGTCGGCGCGGACCTTGTCGTACAGCTTCCGGAACGATTCCTCGTCCCAGGCCGGGCCGCCGTGGTCGGCGATCAGCTTGTCCGCCGCCGCCGTGGCGCAGTCCTCGAACAGCGCCTGCACCGAGCCGTGCGGATTGCGGGACAGCGCCAGCTTGTGCTGGTTGGTCAGCTTGTCCGAGGCGAACTTGGCCGGGTTCACCGGGATGTTGAGGAGGATCAGCCGCCGGGTCCCCGCCCACATCGCCTGCTGCTGCTCGGCCTCCGTGTCGAAGAGGCGTACGGACACGGACGCGCCCTGGTCGACCAGCGCGGGATACGCCTTGACCGGCTGGCCGGCCCGCCGCGTCTCGAAGATCCGTACCAGCGGACCGATCGTCCAGTCCGTCAGCCCCGACCGCTCGATGGCCTCCCCGCCGTCCCGCTCCGCGGTGGCCGCGGCGGCCTTCGAGAGGGCCTGGCGGGCCTTGGGCCGCAGCTGGAGCTTGAGCGCGTCCAGATCCTTGTCCTCGGCGATCCGCTTGCGCCGCTCGTCCACGATCCGGAACGTGATCTTGAGGTGGTCCGGGATCCGCGAGAGGTCGAAGTCCTCGCCCCTGACGGGCACCCCGACCATCCGCTGGAGCTCCCGGGCCAGCGTGACCGGCAGCGGCTCCTGGAGGGGCACCGCGCGCTCCAGGAAGGCCTTCGCGTAGTTCGGGGCCGGTACGTAGTGCCGGCGGATCGGCTTGGGCAGCGAGCGGATCAGCTCCACCACGACCTCCTCGCGCAGGCCGGGGATCTGCCAGTCGAAGCCCTCCGAGGTGACCTGGTTCAGGACCTGGAGCGGTACGTGCACGGTGACGCCGTCCGCGTCCGCGCCGGGCTCGAACTGGTACGTCACCCGGAACTTGAGGGCGCCCTGCGCCCACGAGTCCGGATAGTCGTCCTTGGTGACGGACCCGGCGGCCTTCTCCCGGATGAGCATCGACCGCTCGAAGTCGAGCAGCTCCGGCTCGTCCCGCCGCTTCGCCTTCCACCACGCGTCGAAGTGCGCCCCCGAGACGACGTCGTCCGGCACTCGCTCGTCGTAGAAGTCGTACAGCGTCTCGTCGTCCACGAGGATGTCGCGGCGCCGCGCGCGGTGCTCCAACTCCTCGACCTCGCCCAGGAGTTTGCGATTGTCATGGAAGAACTGGTGGTGCGTGCGCCAGTCGCCCTCCACCAGCGCGTTGCGGATGAACAGCTCGCGCGAGACCTCCGCGTCGATCCGGCCGAAGTTGACCTTCCGCTGGGCGACGATCGGCACGCCGTACAGCGTGACCTTCTCGTACGCCATCACCGCCGCCATGTCCTTCTCCCAGTGCGGCTCGCTGTACGTCCGCTTGAGGAGGTGGCCGGCGAGCGGCTCGATCCACTCCGGCTCGACCTTGGCGTTGACCCGGGCCCACAGGCGCGAGGTCTCCACCAGCTCGGCCGACATGATGAACCGGGGCGGCTTCTTGAAGAGCGCCGAACCGGGGAAGATCGCGAACTTCGCGCTGCGGGCGCCCAGATACTCGTTCTTCACCGACGCGCCCTTGCCCGTCTCGCGCCCGGCCTCCTTCACGTCCTTCATGCCGATGTGCGACAACAGGCCCGCCAGCAGCGAGACATGGACGGCCTGGTCGGGCGCGTTCGTGTCGTCGTCGCTCAGCCGGAGACCCATCTGCTTGGCGACCGTACGCAGTTGGGAGTAGATGTCCTGCCACTCCCTGATCCGCAGGAAGTTCAGGAACTCCGACTTGCACATCCGGCGGAACGCGGAGGAGGACAGGGCCTTCTGCTGCTCGCGTACGTACCGCCACAGGTTGAGGAAGGCCAGGAAGTCGGACGTCTCGTCGCGGAACCGGGCGTGGTGCTGGTCGGCCTGGGTCTGCTTCTCGGCGGGGCGCTCACGCGGATCCTGGATGGAGAGCGCGGCGGCGATCACCATCACTTCCCGCACGCAGCCGTTGCGGTCCGCCTCGATGACCATCCGCGCCAGACGCGGGTCCACGGGGAGCTGCGAGAGCTTGCGCCCGAGGGGCGTCAGCTTCTTTTTGGCGTCCTTCTGCTCCGGGTCGAACGCGCCCAGCTCCTGCAACAGCTGTACGCCGTCCCGGATGTTGCGGTGGTCCGGCGGGTCCAGGAAGGGGAACTTCTCGATCTCGCCGAGCCCGGCGGCGGTCATCTGGAGGATGACGGAGGCCAGGTTCGTACGGAGGATCTCGGCGTCCGTGAACTCGGGGCGCGCGTCGAAGTCGTCCTCCGCGTACAGCCGGATGCAGATGCCGTCCGACGTACGGCCGCAGCGGCCCTTGCGCTGGTTGGCGCTGGCCTGCGAGATCCGCTCGATGGGCAGCCGCTGGACCTTGGTGCGGTGGCTGTAGCGGGAGATGCGGGCGTTGCCCGGGTCGATGACGTACTTGATGCCCGGGACGGTCAGCGAGGTCTCGGCGACGTTGGTCGCCAGCACGATCCTGCGGCCGCTGTGGCGCTGGAAGACGCGGTGCTGCTCGGCGTGCGAGAGCCGGGCGTAGAGGGGGAGCACTTCCGTACCCCGCAGCTTGCGTTTCTCCAGGGCGTCGGCGGTGTCGCGGATCTCACGCTCGCCGGAGAGGAAGACCAGGATGTCGCCGGGGCCCGCCGACTGGAGTTCGTCGACGGCGTCGGAGATCGCGGTGATCTGGTCGCGGTCGCCGTCGTCGCCCTCCTCCTCCAGGAGCGGGCGGTAGCGGACCTCCACGGGGTACGTACGGCCCGAGACCTCCACGATGGGCGCGTCGCCGAAGTGCCGCGAGAACCGCTCGGGGTCGATCGTCGCCGACGTGATGACGACCTTGAGGTCGGGGCGCCGGGGCAGCAGCTGGGCCAGATACCCCAGCAGGAAGTCGATGTTGAGGCTCCGCTCGTGGGCCTCGTCGATGATGATCGTGTCGTATGCCAGCAGGTCGCGGTCCGTCTGGATCTCCGCGAGCAGGATGCCGTCCGTCATCAGCTTCACGAAGGTCGCGTCCTGGTTCACCTGGTCGGTGAAGCGCACCTTCCAGCCGACGGCCTCGCCCAGCGGGGTGTCCAGCTCCTCGGCCACCCGCTCGGCGACCGTACGGGCCGCGATCCGGCGGGGCTGGGTGTGGCCGATCATCCCCCGGACGCCACGGCCCAGTTCCAGACAGATCTTGGGGATCTGGGTCGTCTTCCCCGACCCGGTCTCGCCCGCGACGATCACGACCTGGTGGTCGCGTATCGCCTCCAGGATCGTGTCCTTCTTCTGGCTGACGGGCAGCTGCTCGGGGTACGAGACCGCGGGCACACGCGCACCGCGTGCCCGCGTCCGCCCGGCGGCCTTCTCGGCCTCGCGGGCGATCTCGTCGAGCACGGCTTGCCGCGCCTCGGGCTTACGGATGCGCCGGGAGCCTTCGAGCCGGCGGCCGAGCCGCTGCGCGTCGCGCAGCGAGACCTCGTCCAGCAGGGTCGACAGGTCGGCGAAGGAAGTAGACATACCGAGCCCAGGATCTCACCCCGCGCCGGAAGTCGGCGAACGTGTTTTCCGAGGGGGGTCCGGCGGGAATCCTGCCGGCGGTCCGACGGGGTCCGATGAGGAAAGCCCCGATCGGTGATCGGGGCTTTCCGGTGGTGGCTGGGGCCGGGATCGAACCGGCGACCTATCGCTTTTCAGGCGATCGCTCGTACCAACTGAGCTACCCAGCCACGCGGCCTCACGGCCGCAGCGGTCCTGACGGGATTTGAACCCGCGGCCTCCACCTTGACAGGGTGGCGAGCACTCCAAACTGCTCCACAGGACCAAGCAATGTGCGAGAGCGAGTCTCGCACACGGTGACACGTACCCCCAACGGGATTCGAACCCGTGCTACCGCCGTGAAAGGGCGGCGTCCTGGGCCACTAGACGATGGGGGCTAATGGGCCCGCCTGGGCGCTTCGGCAGCGCGTCGGGGACGTGAGAAGCATATGGGATGGCGGAGATATCGCCAAAACGTATTAGGGGGAGGGAGCGGGGGGCCTTGAGGGGGTGGCCGGGGAGGTGACCGGGGTGTGGGTGGCGGGGGTCGGCGAGGTGGTGGACGTGGTGCTCGGCGACGGGCCCCCGCCCGGGGTGCCCGCCTCCTTCGGGAGGTGGCGGCTCACCTCCGCCGTCGTCAGCCCGAGCCCGCCCAGCGTGATCTCGTCCCAGGCCTGGAGCCGCTTCGTCGTCCGGTCCAGGTAGAGGATCGAGGCCCGTACCTTCTCCGGCTTCTCGTTCTGTACGGCGCGCAGCCCACCGCCGCCCGTCGACCCCTCGATCTTGAGGCGCGTACCCAGCGGCATGATCTCGGTCTCGCGGTGGTGGACGTGGCCCGCCAGGACCAGCGGGACCAGGCCGTCCGTCTCCCGCGCCGCCACCGGTTCGTGCGCGACCGCGATGTCCACGGGCGTGCCGGCCTGCTGCTGGTCGCGCAGGGCGGAGGCGAAGCGGATGCCCGCCATGCGTTCGGCCGGGTCGCCCTGCGCCTTCACCGAGCGGTCGGGGGTGAACTGCGGGTCGCCCATGCCCGCGATACGGACCCCGCCGACGGTCACGGCCCGGCCCTCGTCCAGCACCCGGACGTTCTTCATCCGCCGGAGGTAGCGCTGGGTGGTCAGGGAGTCGTGGTTCCCGCGGACCCAGACATAGGGGACACCGAGGTCGGCGATCGGGTCGAGGAAGCCGTTCTCGGCGGCGGAACCGTGGTCCATCGTGTCGCCGGAGTCGATGACGACGTCGATCCCGTACTGCTCCACGAGCGAGCCGATGATGTGCCAGGCGGCCGGGTTGAGGTGGATGTCGGAGACGTGCAGGACCCGCAGGGTGGTGGGGTCCGGCGCGTACGCGGGGAGCGTCGCGGTCGCGTCGTACAGCTTGGTCACATTGGTGACCAGCCGCGCCAGCTCCTTCTGGTAGACGTCGAAGTCGGTGACGATCGAGCGCGCGCTGCCGACGACCTGGGGGGCCGAGGAGAGCAGGCCGGAGAACTTGGGCTCCAGGACGGACTTCGGGTTCCAGGTGGCGTACGCGCCCGCGGCGGACGCGGCCAGCAGCGTGAGCGCGAGGCCGCCGGCGGCCAGGGCGCGGCGGGGGCGGCGGTAGACGGCGAGCCCGAGGGCGGTGGCGCCGGAGACGACGGCGACACCGGACCGTACGGCCAGCTCCGTCGCACCGGCCCCGACGTCGTGGGCGACCTCCTCCTGGAGGCCCGAGAGGCGCTCGGGGTGGTCGACGAGGGCCTGGGAGCGGACCGGGTCGAGGCGGTCGACGTCGACGTCGAGGCGCAGGGGCGCGTGGTGCGAGGCGAGTTCCAGGGAGCCGAGGGGCGAGACGTTGATCTTGGTGCCGCCGGTCAGGGACGGCCGGAGGGCCATCTTGGTGTCCATCGGGCCGATGGGCGTCCTGACGCCGCCGACCGCCAGCAGGCCGAGCCAGGCGCCGAGGAGGACGACGGCGAGGAGGGCGACGGAGCGGGTGAAGGGGTGGGGGGCGGGGAGGAGGGTGCGGGTGGGGGCGGGGCGGTGGGGTTTGAGGTGGGACGGGAGGAGGCGTGCGAGCCGGCCCCGGATGCCGGTGGGCGTGGCGCGGACGGGGGAACGGTCTGCATCACGGGCCATTGGGCGCGTATGCCCAAGGCGGGGTCGCGCCATGCGCGGCGGGTGGGGCCCGTGGTGCCGCTAGGGCGTGTCGCCGGACACGCCCCAGGGCCTGTCGCCGGACAGGCCCTATCCCCAGCCGAGCTCGTGGAGGCGTTCGTCGTCGATGCCGAAGTGGTGGGCGATCTCGTGGACCACGGTCACGGCCACCTCGTGGACCACCTCCTCCGTCGTCTCGCAGTAGCGGAGGGTCGGGCCCATGTAGATGGAGATGCGGTCGGGCAGGACCCCCGCGTACCACTCGCCGCGGTCGGTCAGGGGGGTGCCCTCGTAGAGGCCGAGGAGTTCGGGGTCGTCGGCGGCGGGTTCGTCCTCGACGAACACGGCCACGTTGTCCATGACCCGGGTCAGTTCCGGCGGGATCTGGTCCAGGGCCTGGCTCACCAGTTCTTCGAACGCGTCGCGCGTCATCTCCAGCACCCGGCCATTGTCCGTGAAGATCGCGTGTCGTGGGGGGCCGGGACGAGCGGGATGAGGGCGAGCACAATGAGCTTCATGGCTGTACGTCCCCTGACCTCGCCCGCCGCGGGGCCCGTATGAGTCCGCCGGAGCCGGAGCCGGAGCCGGAGCCGGAGCCGGTCGGTCCGGAGCCGCGGGGCGAGCCGCCACGGCCGGGGCCCATGGACCCGGACGTCGACCTGCACCTGCCCGCCCACCGCGCCGAGACCGGCGGCGGGCGGCGGGCGGCGGTGCTCGCCGTCATCTCGGTGGGCGGCGCCGCCGGGGCCTCCGCCCGGTACGGCGCCGACGTGCTCTGGCCCACCGCCTCCGGCGCCTTCCCCTGGACCACCTTCGGGATCAATGTGCTCGGCTGCGCGCTGATCGGCGTCCTGATGGTCCTGATCACCGAGGACGGGCGGTCGGCGCATCCGCTCGTACGGCCGTTCCTCGGGGTGGGCGTGCTGGGCGGGTTCACGACCTTCTCGACGTATTCGCTCGACTTCCACGACCTGCTGAGGCGTCACGAGGACGCCACCGCCGTGGCGTACGCGGCCGGGACCCTCGCCGGGGCGATGACGGCGGTCTGGGCGGCGGCGCTCGTGACCCGGTGGGCGGTACGGCGCGGGGGCGGCGGCGGTACGGGTCGGCCGGGCGGCGGCCCGGGTCGGCCTCGGGGCGGTTCGCCCCGGCCCGGGGGCGGGGCGGTCCGGTGAACTGGCTGCTGGTGATCGTGGGCGCCATGGTCGGCGCGCCCCTGCGGTATCTGACGGACCGTACGGTCCAGGGGCGGTGGACCGGCCGTGAGGACTTCCCCTGGGGCACGTTCACCGTGAACGTCGGCGGGAGCCTGGTCCTCGGCTTCGTGTCCGGCGCGGCGGTCTCGTCCGGGACGTTCGCGCTGATCGGTACGGGCTTCTGCGGCGCGCTGACGACGTACTCGACCTTCTCGTACGAGACGCTGCGGCTGATCGAACTCGGCCGGGGGTTCCTGGCGGCGGTGAACGTGGCCCTGTCGGTCCTGGCCGGACTCGGCGCGGTGCTCCTCGGGGTCGAGCTGGCGCGGAGCTGGGTGGGATAGGCGCGCCGGCGGCAAGCCGGGTGGGGCACGGGCGCGCCGGTCGCGCCCTCACGGCCGTGTCCCTCGCGGCGCAAAGGGAGTTGGACGGGAAAAGCAGTGAACCCTTCCCTCCCCCCGTCGGCGGAGGGCTCCGTCCCGTGTCCCGGAGGTGCCTCTCGTGCGCCAGTTGTCCGCCCCAGGCCGTCTTGTCGTCGGCCTCGTCACCTCCCTGGCGGTCGCGTCCTCCACGGGATGCATGAGCGTCGGCGACGACGCGGGGAAACCGGCCCCTTCGCGCTCGGCGGGGCGGCACGGCGCCGCGGTGGCGCCGGACGGTGGTACGGGCGAGGCGCCCGGCGGCTCCGGCGGAGAACCGGGGCGTACGGAACACGGCGGCGGCGACCGCGTCCACGCGGACCGGGAGGGCACGGCCAAGGAGGTCCCCCCGACGCCCAGTTCCTCGCACCGGGCGGCTTCTCCCGCGCCGTCGAAGGGCGTACCGCCGCAGCCGGGGAAGCCGACCCCGCCGCCGTGGAACGAGCCGCTGCCGACCAAGGAGCCGACCCGCCCGGCCCCGCCGCCGTCCGACCCGCCCCCGCCGCCCCCGAGTCCCGAGCCCCAGCCGGAGCCCGATCCGGAACCGACCGTACTGCCGTCCGCGTCCCCCGCGGCCAACCTGCGGACGAGCGAGATGTTTCCCGGCGACGGGACCGGAATGCGGAAGGTGCCGACGGCGTCTCCGCAGGTGGGGCCGGTGTGACGCGGGCAGCAGACCAGCTGGCTGGCCTGCTGGTTTGCCTAAGTGGGGGGAGGGTGCGTATGGTAATAGATCGTTTGACCATTGCCTGGCGCCGACACAGAAGAGCGCCGCGTGGCGCGTACTCTCCCTTGCCGTGGCTGACCGCATTGAGGCGGTCGATTTGCGAATCACGGAGTTTGGGCGCGTGCCGAGACTCCGGAAGGTTTCGCATTTCGCATGTCCATTTCCAGTACTGACCACACCGTCATGCCCGAGAACGAGTCCAACGAGACCGTCGCGGGAAGCACCACCGAGGTCTCCGCCGAGATCAGCGAGATCACCGCGATCGTGGAGATCGCCGAGGACGCGGAGACGGTGGTGGCCGAAGAGGCAGCCGACTCCACAGAGACGACGGAGACCGCCGAGGCGCCCCGTACCGCCGAGGCCTCGGACACCACCGACCTCGACGAACTCTCCGACGACGCTCTCGATCTCCCCGAGATCCCCGCCGGCCCGCCCGGCGTCACCTTCGGCGACCTCGGTCTCCCCGAGGGCATCGTCCGCAAACTCGGACAGAACGGTGTCACCGCGCCCTTCCCGATCCAGGAAGCGACCATTCCGGACGCCCTGGCCGGCAAGGACATCCTGGGCCGCGGCCGTACCGGCTCCGGCAAGACCCTCTCCTTCGGCCTGCCGCTGCTGGCCACGCTGGCCGGCGGCCACACCGAGAAGCGCAAGCCGCGCGGCATCATCCTCACCCCGACCCGTGAGCTCGCGATGCAGGTCGCGGACGCGCTCCAGCCGTACGGCGACGTGCTCGGCCTGAAGATGAAGGTCGTCTGCGGCGGTACGTCCATGCAGAACCAGATCTACGCGCTGGAGCGCGGTGTCGACGTCCTCGTCGCCACCCCGGGCCGGCTGCGCGACATCATCAACCGTGGCGCGTGCTCGCTGGACGAGGTCCAGATCGCGATCCTCGACGAGGCCGACCAGATGTCGGACCTGGGCTTCCTGCCCGAGGTCACCGAGCTGCTCGACCTGGTGCCGAGCGGCGGCCAGCGGATGCTCTTCTCCGCCACCATGGAGAACGAGATCAGCACGCTGGTCAAGCGCTACCTGACCAACCCGGTCCACCACGAGGTGGACAGCGCCCAGGGCAACGTCACGACCATGACCCACCACGTGCTCGTGGTGAAGCCGAAGGACAAGGCGCCGGTCACGGCCGCGATCGCCGCCCGCAAGGGCCGCACGATCATCTTCGTACGGACGCAGCTCGGCGCCGACCGTATCGCCGAGCAGCTCAGTGACTCCGGTGTGAAGGCCGACGCGCTGCACGGCGGGATGACCCAGGGCGCCCGTACGCGCGTGCTCGAGGACTTCAAGAAGGGGTACGTCAACGCGCTCGTCGCGACCGACGTGGCCGCGCGCGGCATCCACGTGGACGGCATCGACCTGGTGCTGAACGTGGACCCGGCCGGGGACCACAAGGACTACCTCCACCGCTCGGGCCGTACGGCGCGCGCCGGCAAGTCCGGTGTTGTCGTCTCGCTGGCGCTGCCGCACCAGCGGCGCCAGATCTTCCGGATGATGGAGGACGCGGGCGTCGACGCCTCGCGCCACATCGTCGCGGGAGCCGGCGTGTTCGAGCCGGAGGTCGCCGAGATCACCGGCGCGCGTTCGCTCACCGAGGTCCAGGCGGACTCCGCGAACAACGCGGCCAAGCAGGCCGAGCGCGAGGCCGTCGACCTGACCAAGCAGCTGGAGCGCGTCCAGCGCCGTGCCGTCGAACTCCGCGAGGAGGCCGACCGCCTGGTCGCCCGCGCGGCGCGCGAGCGGGGCGACGACCCGGAGGCGGCGGTGGCCGAGGTGGCCGCCGAGGCCGAGCGCGCGGTGGCGGAGGCCGCCGCGGCGGCCGCGGCCGTACCGGCGCAGCGCGAGGAGCGCAGGGAGAGCCGCGACGACCGGGGCAACTTCGGCCGTCGTGACGACCGGGGCGACCGTGGCGGCGACCGCCGGGACGACCGCGGCGAGCGCAGCGGCCGGGGCGGCGCGCGGGGTTACACGCCGCGTGACGGTGGCGGCAGGGAGGGCGGCTTCAACCGCGACCGTACGAACAGCGACCGCCCGAGCGGTGGCTTCCAGCGCCGGGACGACCGCCCGGCGGGCGGTGGCTTCAACCGCGACCGTACGAACGACCGTCCGAGCGGTGACCGTGGCGGTTTCCAGCGCCGCGATGACCGCCCGGCGGGTGGCGGCTTCAACCGCGACCGTACGAACAGCGACCGCCCGAGCGGCGGCTTCCAGCGCCGGGACGACCGTCCCACGGGCGGCGGCTTCAACCGCGACCGTACAAATGACCGTACAAATGACCGTACGAACGACCGCCCCGGCGGCGACCGTCCGAGCGCGGACCGCCGCGACGACCGTGGCGGCCGCCCCTTCGAGCGCCGCGAGCACCGCCCGGCGGGTGACCGCCCGGTCAACCGCGACCGCCGCGACGACCGCCCGACGACCGGCTTCCGCGCCGCCGCGTCCCACGACCGCCCGACGGGCCGCCGTGACGACCACCGGGGCGGCACGACGGGCACCGGCACCGGCTCCTTCGGCCGCCGCGACGACAAGCCCCGCTGGAAGCGCGGCAACTGACCCGCGGCACCCCGCCTGAGTGAGCAGGGCCGGCCGGACACCCCCAGGGGCGCCCGCCCGGCCCTGCCCCACACCCCCACGAGGACGCGACGCCCCCCACACCCGATACCCGATCGGCTCCCACCGCCGGGCGGGCTATGCTCGTGGGTGTCGCGCCGAGGGCCGTTAGCTCAATTGGCAGAGCAGCGGACTTTTAATCCGTTGGTTGTGGGTTCAAGTCCCACACGGCCTACCACCCGGCCCCAGGTCCGCTCCACAGGACCTGGGGCTGACCGCTGTCCCGGGACGGCCCGGGCTCTTGTAGCCGTCGACAGTCGTCAACTGCCGCAGACGTTGCAGGCGAACATGTGCTGCGAGACGCAGTCGCCTTGGTCGTCGTGGACATAGACCGTCGTTCCGGGGCAACCGTTGTTACCGCACGGCGTGACGGTGCGGTCATGTCCTTCCACAGGAGTAGCGAGCAGTCAGGGCAACTCGGGGGTGTCTTCACCACGTCGCGGTCTCCGTTCGTCTTCCTCGGCGTGGCGTCCCGCGGGTGGCGCATCTAGCCGGCAAGGCCGCAGTCACTCGGACGGATGACCGTGGCCGGGGGCAGAGCGAGCGCCATGGCCGAGAGTCGGCCGTCGGCGCCGGATGGTCTGGTTGCGGCAGCCGGGATCCCGGAGTGTGATGCGTGGCCCGTTCTACAACTACGCTCAGGGCTTCGAGGATGTCTGTGCCGGTGCACGGCCCTGGACGCCCGGCCGGGAGGGGATCGCCGTACATGGGCAGGATTGAGTACTACAACGACCCGCAGGCCCCGAAGGCGAACACGCTCATCCCCGCCAGCAACCTGCTCGTCGTCGATGACAGCGGTGCTCTCCTGCTCCAGCGCCGTCGTGACACGGGCCAGTGGGCACTGCCCGGCGGGGCGCAGGACATAGGTGAGACCGCGGGGCAGTGCGCGGTGCGCGAGTGCCTGGAGGAGACCGGCATCATCGCCGAGATCACGGGCTTCCTGGGCGTCTACACCAACCCGCACCACATCGTCGCCTACAGCGACGGCGAGATCCGCCAGCAGTACGAGAACACCTATATCGGCCGGCCGGTCGGAGGCGAGCCCACCATCAACGACGAGGCCGACGGCGTCCGCTTCGTCCGGCCCGCGGACCTCGACCAGTACGACATCCACCCCAGCATGCGACAGCAGATCGGCGACTACCTTGCCGGCACCTACCCCTATCTGGGCTGACCCGCCCCGGTAGGTCGTCGGTTCATGGCGGTCAGCCTTCCGCCGCGCGGAGTGTCAGGGTCGCGAGGGCTTCTGGGGCGCCTGGTTGGTTTCTTATGCCGGGGAACGCGTTGATGTCGACGATCAGGGGGGCGCCTGTGGGGGTGGTGATGATGTCCACTCCGTATACGTCCAGGGCGAAGACCTTGCCGACTGTACGGACCAGGGTGAGCCAGGTCTGGGGGAGGTCGGTGGGGGTGAGCGGGGGTGGGGGTGGGGGCGTGGGGGTGGTGGCGAGTTCTGAGCGGCGGTGGGTGGCGAAGACCTTGTCGGCTATCACCCAGAGTTTGTGGTCCCAGCCGCTGTTCGGGGTGAACTCCTGGATCACTACTGGTTCTTCCGGCCACTGGGCCGCCAGGGCGCGTAGCTGTGCGGGGATGTCGGCCCGGGCTACCAGGTCCTCTCGGCGGCTGTGGCGGCTCTTCACCACCAAGGGGTGGGGGAGGGGGAGCGTCGGCAGGGATGTCAGGTCGGTCAGGGTGCCCGGGGTGTGGGTTCGGGCGAAGGGGAGGCCTGCCCGTAGGGCCAGGTCCGCCATCGCCTTGCGGTCCTGGCACAGTTCCGTCGCCGCCGCCGGGTTGAGCACCCTCGCGCCGCGCTCCTCGAACGAGCGGGCCAGGGCCAGTGCCTGGGGTGTTCTGGACTTCAGTAGGTAGACGTCCGCCAGGGGGGCCGCGGTGGGGTGCGGGGGGTGGGTGGGGTTTACGTGTGTCACCTCGTGGGTCGGTTTCAGGAGTTTTTCTGTCGCTGCCAGGAGTGGGTGGTCCGGGTTCGGGGTCAGGAAGCAGATCTTCATCGGCGGTTGCTCATCTGCCGTCCCCCGCCACGGCCGGGACGGGAGTCTGGTGGGGTGGGAGGGGTGGGGGTACGGACGGGCTGTCCCTGCGCGCCAGGTTCAGGATCGCCCTGCCCACCCTCGCCGCCGCGTCCGGTACTTGGCGGAAGCTCGGGAAGTCGTTCACGTCGACCACCACCGGGCCGTCCGGGCCCAGGAGGACGTCCACGCCGTACAGGTCGAGTCCGTAGACCGCTCCGACCTCTGACACGATTCCGGCCACTTCCGAGGAGAGCGGCACGCGCCGTTCCTTGGTCGCGCGGTCCGGGTGGAGCGGGGAGTTGCGCTCGGTGGCGTACAACTCGCCGCCGACGCAGTACACCTTGAGGTCGGTTCCCGAGTTCGGTACGTACGGCTGCGCTATGAGCATGCCCTCCCCGGCCAACTCCCCCCGTATCTCGGCCATTCGATCCGGCGACGCCACCAGCCGTACCGCCCGGCCCGAGCTTCCGTCGGCCGGCTTGACCACCAACGGGTAGGCGGAGGAGGGGATCTCGGCGAGTGCATCCGGGTGTGACGCGGCGTACGTCATCGGCAGGGGAAGGCCCCGGTCGTGGCCGATCGCCGCCGCTACCGCCTTGTCCCTGACTCCCCGTATCGCCCTCGCGTCGTTGACCGTTGTCAGCCCGGCCCGGGCCGCGGCCTCCAGGAGAGACAGGCCGGGACCGCCCGACACTGTCTTCAGCACCCAGGCGTCGTGACTGCCCGCCCGTACGACATCGGACAGCGGCAGCAGCGCACTGCCGGGGCGCAGGACGTCCACCCGGTGCCCCCACGCGACGAGTTGGGCGATCACCTCGACGGGCATGCCGTCGTAGCGGTACTGCTCCTCCACCAGAAAGCAGAGTCTCATCGAGCTTCCCCGTAACCCCGGACGACCGAGACGACCGAGCATCGTGGCCGAAAACGCTGTGACACTACAGAGGTCATGATCCGCCTCGCGGTTCCCCGGCCACGCACCAGCCCCGCCGCTGGCTATGCTCTGCTGGTTCGGGGATGTCGCGCCGGGGCCGTCGGCCCACGGGGCCGTTAGCTCAATTGGCAGAGCAGCGGACTTTTAATCCGTTGGTTGTGGGTTCGAGTCCCACACGGCCCACCACCTCTCGCCCCCCGCCCCCCTCCGCCCGCGTCCGGGTCCAGGGGGGCGGTCGGGGTGGGTTTGTCCGGGGCCGGGGCCGGGGCCGGGGCCGGAAAAGAAGTGGCCGCCAGATGCTGCGGTCGGGGCGAGATCGTCGCACTCTTGGCCGTATGAATGACATACCGATCGTCGTACACCGGGCGTCCGGGACAGGCGGCCGTCGGGTCACCGTCCGCGGGCGCATCATGGGGCTCGCCCACTCGGACGACCATCTGGTCGAGTTCCTGCGCCTGGCCGGCCTGCCCGACGCGTGGGATCTCCTCGACGATCCCACCTGGGTGGAGTGGCAGGGCGGTCAGGCGCACGAGTACGCGGCGGGGTGAGGTGACCCGTCCTTCGCGGGGGGTCGGGGGTGAGCCGCTCCCTCTCCCCTCACCCCTTCTCGCGCGCCGCCCGCACGATCGGGGTCAGCTGCGTCAGGTTGTCGACCCGCCAGTCCGCCGCCGCGACCACCTCCGGGTCGTCCGCCCACCGGTAGCCCCACGGGCCGCGCCGCAGATGAGCCGTGCGCAGGCCCTCCAGCTGGGCGGGGAACAGGTCGTACGCGGGATGGTCCCCCACGTACAGCGTCCGTTCGGGAGGGGCCTGGGCCGCCTCCACGACGCGGGCGAAGAACTCCCGGGTCGGTTTGGCGGCCTCCCAGTCGCCCGATCCGGTGACGAGGTCGGCCGGGAGGTCGAGGCGCCGCAGCAATTCCAGGGCCCGTACGGTCTGGTTCCCGGCGAGGACGACCCGGACGCCGAGCGCCCGTAACGCGGCGAGGGCGGGCCGTACGTCCGGGTAGAGGTCCGACTCGTCGAGGTGCTCGCCGCGTCCCGCCGTCTCCCTGGCGCGGTACGCCTCGCCGATGTCCATGCCGGGTTTGATCAGCCGCAGGGCGTCGTTGCCGTCCCTGTTCTGCGCTGTCACGACACCGACCAGGGCGGAGATCGTGTGCCGGGGGACGCCCAGCCAGTCGGCCCAGGAGGCCCACTGCCGGTCGTCGCGTACGAGGGTCTCGCCGACGTCGAACACGATGGTTTCAATCACCGGTGCCACCCTAGGCGCTGGTGAGTGGCGGTTGGGGGGACACGCTCTGCCGATTGTCAGTGGCCCCCCGTAGCCTTACCTCCATGTCCGCTTCATCGTTCGACTCGTCCGCGTCCTCCGGTACCGGCGCTCCCGCCGGCGCTCCCGCGCGTTCCGCCGCCGTGGTCAATGTGGAGATCCGCGCCCTGTGGACGCGCGCCGGTGGCGCGCTGTCGGCCGCCGAGCAGGAGCGCTACCAGCGGCTTCTCGTGGAGTGGGCCGCCGCCGTGCGGGCCGATGTGGTGGAAGCGGCATAGGGCCTGTCCGGCGTGGGGCGGCGAGGGCCCGGCGGGCGGGGCGCCGCGCGGGGCGGCCGTAAATGGGAATGATCTTGGTCTGGATGGCGTAGAGTCAGGTTTACCGACGCGGGGTGGAGCAGCTCGGTAGCTCGCTGGGCTCATAACCCAGAGGTCGTAGGTTCAAATCCTGCCCCCGCTACTCAGTAGGACCGAAGGCCCGGATTCCCAGTGGATCCGGGCCTTCGGCGTACGCCGCGGTCGCTTCCGGCCTCCCCGCGTGCGGTGACGCCTCCGCGCGGACCGCCGCGTACGGTGCGCGTACGGTGAAGGGGCAGTGGTGGAGCGATCGGTCCGTAGCCCACTCGGTCGATGGCGACTCGCCGCCCGGCGCGGCGGCGACCAGCCTGAGGTGAGCGCGGTACCGTCCGCAGCCGAAGCCGGACCGGGCAGGAGACCACAGGTGGGGAAGCTGAGGAAGCCGGGGCTGAGAAGGCCGGGGAAGGGCAGCGGTGGCTCGGGCTCTGGCTCCGGCGGTGCGCGCCCCGCCGCCGGTACGCCCCGGCCGCCCGGCCCCACCACCGGCTTCGGTACCCGCTTCGAAGGCGGCTTCGACCCCTCCGGCGGTACCGGCAGCACCCCGGTCGCGGCCACCGGCGGCCGCATCCCGGACGGCGGCTTCATCGACCGGGGCGTGAGCGCCGAGCCCGGCCGTATCGGACGCAGGGTCGTCCGCTACCTGCCCGCGCTGGTGATCGTCGTCGGAGTGATCTTCGACTCCGCCACCCCCACCCGCTTCACCGCCTCGCCCTTCTTCTGCTCCGCCCCCCTGGTCGCGGCCCCGTTCTTCACCCCCCTGGGCACCCTGTTCACCGGCGTCGCCGCCCTCTGCACCGAACTGGTCCTGCGCCTCCTCGACGGCAACGTCGGGAGCGCCGACGCCATCACCGAGCTGCTGACGGTCCTCACCGTGTCCGTCCTCGCGCTCGGCATCAACCGGGTGGTGCGCCTGAGCGGCGAGCGCCTCGCGTCCGCCCGGATCATCGCCGAGACGGCGCAGCGCGCCGTGCTGCCCAGACCCGCCGACCGGATCGGCGGGCTGCACATCGCCGCGCGGTACGAGGCGGCGCAGGAGGGGGCGTTCATCGGCGGGGACCTGTTCGCCGTGCAGGACACGCCGTACGGGGTGCGTCTGGTGGTCGGGGACGTACGGGGGAAGGGCCTGGAGGCGGTCGAGGCGGTGGCGGTGGTCATCGGGGCGTTCCGGGAGGCCGCCGAGCAGGAGGCTTCGCTGGAGGGGGTCGCGCAGCGGCTGGAACGTGCCCTCACGCGCGAGGGGACGCGGCGGGACGGGATCGACGTCTTCGAGGGCTTCACCACGGCCGTGCTGGCCGAGATCCCGAACGACGAGGCGGTGGTACGGCTGGTCAACCGCGGCCACCCCGAGCCGCTGCTGACCCACGCGGACGGCGTGGTGGTGATGCTGGCGCCCGGCGACCACGCGCTGCCGCTCGGGATGAGCGAGCTGGGCGCGTGGCCGGACCGCGCGGACGAGGAGCCGTTCCCGCCGGGGGCGACCCTGCTCTTCTACACGGACGGCCTGTCCGAGGCGCGCAACGCGAAGGGTGTCTTCTACGACGCGCGCGAGCGGCTGTCCGGGCGGATCTTCCCGGGGCCGGACGAGATGCTGGACGCGCTCATCGGGGACGTACGCGTGCACACGGGGGGCGGTAACACGGACGACATGGCGCTGCTGGCGGTCAGCCGGCCCGTCCAGGGGCAGCCGGAACGGCGCAGGACGATGCCGGTCGTGCCCTAGGTCGCCCGACGCCCGACGCCCGACGCCCGACACCCGCCCCCCCCGCCCGTTCAGCACGCTGCGTGAGCGCCGCGTACCGCTCCGCACAACGCCTGATCACCCGTCAGAAACCTTTGACCACCGCAGTGGCCACCGGAGACGATCAACTCGCCCGCTTGCGCCTCGATGTGTCCCGGTACGTCCGTTGCGAATTCGTTAACGATCATCCGGAACAGCTTGGAATAAAGCCCATGTCTCTATTAACGTTCGATAACGCAGCGCGGTCGTCCCAGCCGTCGTCAGGACGGCGCCGTGCCGCACGCGCCGAATCCCGCAAGGGAACCGGGGAACCACCAATTGGGGTGAATCGGGAGCTTCTTGCTGCCTTGTGCCGCGAGAGCACCCGTAGGAGACCTTCCTGCTCCGAACCCGTCAGCTAACCCGGTAGGCGAGAAGGAAGGAAAGGAGCGCGCCCCAGTGGCGTCCAACAAGCCTGCCCTCGAAGCCCCCTTCGAAACGGAAACCTTCGAACCGCCGAGGTTCGGCACCGAAGCGGACCGGACCTGGGGGGAGTGGAATCCCACCGAGGACTCCCTGCTTCCCCCCGTACGAGGCAGGCACCGCGTCGCCAAGCAGCGCGGACTGGCCCGCAGTTCCACGGTCCTCGGCGTCGGCGTCCTCGCCGCCGTCGGTGCGGGCGGCATCGCCACCGCGCAGGACAAGCCCGCCGTCTCCATATCCCTGCCCGATGCCATCACGGACAACCTTCCGGCCGCCAAGTCGCTGCCGGGCGTGGGTTCCCTGGGTACGGAAGAGGCCAAGCCGAGCGCGCTCGCCACCGACCCGCTGACCACGGCGGGCATGACCACCGCGGACTTCCAGTCGGGCGCCACCGACGCCGGCGAGGCGCTGCGCGCCCGGATCCTCCAGCAGGCCGAGGCGCAGCAGGCCGAGGCCGACGCCACGACCAAGGCGGCCGAGCAGGCGGCGGCGGCCGAGAAGGCCGCGGCGGACGCCGAGAAGCGCCAGACCGAGGCCGAGAAGAAGATCCAGGCCGCGAAGGACAAGGCGGAGGCCGAGGCCAAGGCCAAGGCGGCCGCCAAGGCCGAGAAGGAGCGCCTGGCCAAGCTGGCCGAGAGCTACACCCTCCCCGTCGTCTCGTACACGATCACCTCCACCTTCGGCCAGGCCGGCTCCATGTGGTCCTCCGGCTACCACACCGGGCTGGACTTCGCGGCCCCGACCGGCACGCCGATCAAGGCGGTCCACAGCGGCACGGTCCAGTCGGCCGGCTGGTCCGGCTCGTACGGCTACCGCACGGTGCTGGAGCTCGACGACGGTACGGAACTGTGGTTCTGCCACCAGTCCTCGATGACCGTCACCGCCGGCCAGAAGGTCTCCACGGGCGAGGTCATCGGCCGCGTGGGCGCGACCGGCAACGTGACGGGCCCGCACCTGCACCTGGAGGTCCACGCCCCAGGCGGCACGGACATCGACCCGATGGGCTGGCTCCAGAGCAAGGGCCTCAACCCGTAGGGCCTCGACCCGTAGCGGATCGATCGCGCGCCGGGGGTGGCGGAGCAGCCCCCGGCCCCGGCGTCGTCGACTCGGGCCGGAATAGCGTCCGGCCCCCGCGTCGTTGGGGCAGTTCATGACAGATCTGCTCACCCTCGGCTCCTCCGACCTCCGGGTCTTCCCCCTCTCCCTCGGCGGCAACGTCTTCGGCTGGACGTCCGACGAGGCCGAGTCCTTCGCCGTCCTGGACGGATACGCCGCCGTCGGCGGCAACTTCGTGGACACCGCCGACACGTACTCCTCCTGGGCCCCCGGCCACCAGGGCGGCGAGTCGGAGACCGTCCTCGGCAACTGGATCGCCGCGCGCGGCAACCGCTCCGAGGTGGTCGTGGCGACCAAGGTCGGCGCCCACCCGCAGTTCAAGGGCCTGCGGGCGGCCACGATCAAGGGTGCGGCCGAGGAGTCGCTGCGCCGGCTGCGTACGGACTACATCGACCTCTACTACACGCACTTCGACGATCCCGAGGTGCCGGTCGAGGAGATCATCACCGCGCTCGACCAGCTGGTGAAGGACGGCAAGGTCCGGGCGATAGCCGCCTCCAACCTCAGCACCGAGCGCCTCGCCGCCTCCCTCGCCTTCTCCGAGAGCGAGGGGCTGGCCCGGTACGAAGTCCTCCAGCCGCGCTACAACCTGGTCTCCCGCGACACGTACGAGGGCCCGCTCCAGGACCTCGTGGCCGAGCACGGGCTGTCGACCGTGCCGTACTCGTCTCTCGCGGCGGGCTTCCTCACGGGCAAGTACCGCGCCGGGACGACGGTCGACAGCCCGCGCGCGGCGGGGGCGGGCGCGCACCTGGAGACCGGGCGGGGCCTGGCCGTGCTCGCCGCGCTGGACCGGGTCGCCGGGGCCCGTGGCGTCGAGGTCGGCACCGTCGCGCTGGCGTGGCTGGCGGCGCAGCCGACCGTGGTGGCGCCCCTGGCGTCCGCGCGGACCGTCGAGCAGCTGCCCGTACTGCTGGCGGCGACCGGACTGGAGCTGACGGCGGAGGAGTTGGCGGACCTGACCGCCGCATCCGCCTAGGGCGTGTCCGCAAAGTGGGGCCTGGCTCGCGGGGTCTGGCACGCGCGCTAGCGGCGTTGTCGGACCCACCCCGTACATCCAGTACGGGGTGGGTCCTCCGCCTTGCGATCGCACGCACCAGACCCCGCGAGCCCCGCCCTCCGGGCGGACGACCCCACTTTGCGGACACGCCCTAGGTCCGAAAGGGACGGCACAGCGCGTAGGGGGAGTTGTCAGTCGCGGTACGGGTTGTAGCCGTCGTAGTCGATGTACGGCGGCGGCACCCGTACCCGGCCCGTGGCCCGCGCCGCGTACGTGAGCGCGGGCCCCGCGATCCCCCTGCGCTGCCACAGATGGTGCAGCAACTCCCGCTCCCGCTCGGCGAAGTCGGGCGCGCCGGCCTCCCGCTCGGCCCGGTGCCGCAGGAAGGCCAACGACGTCGCGAACGCCTCGTACTCCCCGACGGCCCTGGCCGCCCGCGCCCCGTACGTACGGCCCGCGAAGTCCCGCGCCGTCGTGCGCGCCCGCATCGAGGAGAGCGCGAGCGGCGCGGCGGGGACCAGCCAGCCGGCGGCGGAGTACGCGGGCAACTCGGCGGAGATCGTGCGCAGTTCGCGCTGCCTGCTCCAGATCGCCAGCCAGGTGACCAGCCCGAGGACCGGGACCATGAACGCGGCGTAGACCAGGTAGAAGCCGTAGGGGCCGAAGAGCGATGTCGAGCCGTTCCACAGCGCGTGCAGGCCCATCGCCACCGCCAGGCCCAGCAGCGGCAACACCCTTCTGCGCAGCCTGTGGTGACGGGGTGTCGCCGCCGCCAGCCCGAAGCCGATGCCCGTCAGCACGGTGAAGAGCGGGTGGGCGAAGGGCGACAGCAGGATGCGTACGACGAAGGTGGCGACGGTCATGGAGGTGAGGCCGGAGCCGCCGGTGTACTGGTCCTCGCCGAAGGCGTTGCCTAGGTAGAGGATGTTCTCGGTGAACGCGAAGCCGGTGGCGGAGAAGCCCGCGACCACCACGCCGTCCACCAGCCCGGTGAACTCCCTTCTGCGGAACAGGAAGATCAGCAGGATCGCGCCGGCCTTCGCGCTCTCCTCGACGACCGGCGCTATCACCGTGGCGCCGAGGGACTCCGCGCCCCGTGGGTCGGCGGTCGCGTTGGCGATCCAGCGCGTGGCCAGGGAGTTGGCGAGGATGGCCACCAGGGCGGCGGCGCAGGCGCCCCAGGCGAACGAGAACAGCAGGTTGCGCCACGGGCCGGGCTCGACCCGGTCCAGCCAGCGGAAGACCGTCATGAGCAGCGGTACGGGCAGGACGGCGAGGCCGAGGCCGACGAGGAAGCCCTCGGTGCCGGTCTGGTCGCGGACGAGCAGGAGGATCACCAGGCCGCACAGCGCGAGTGTGGTGATCACCGCCGTCGCTCTGACCGCCCGGTGGGCCCAGAACGTACGGCGGCGCCAGAACACGCGGCGCGGCAGGGCGGGCCCGCCGTCGGGCGCGGGGGACTGCGGGGGCGGTGCTGACACCTGTCGACCCTAACCAGCGGCACCGGCGTCTGGCGACGGTGCCTGATCGACTACTCCGCGTCACCCGGGGGGAGTTGGGGTGCGGGAGCGGGCTGCACTGCCGGAGCGGGCGCGGGCGCCCGGCGGAACAACACGTCGTGCACCGCGTGCCCCTTGTCGAGCCCCTGGCCCTCGAACCGGGTCAGCGGCCGGTACGCGGGGCGCGGCGCGTAACCGCCGTCCTCCTGGGTGTTCTCGAAGCCGGGGTGGGCCGTGAGAAGCTCCAGCATCTGTTCCGCGTACGGCTCCCAGTCGGTCGCGCAGTGCAGTACGGCCCCGGGCCGCAGCCGGTCGGCGGCGAGGTCGAGGAACTCCGGCTGGATCAGCCGCCGCTTGTGGTGCCGGGTCTTGGGCCAGGGGTCGGGGAAGTAGACGCGCAGCCCGTCGAGGGAGGCGGCCGGCAGCATCTCCCTGAGCAGGATGATCGCGTCCCCGTTGGCGACCCGGATGTTGGACAGCCCGTTCCGCTCCGCGAGACGGATCAGGTTGCCCTGCCCGGGGGTGTGCACGTCGACGGCGAGGATTCCGGTACCCGGGTCGGCGGCGGCCATCTGCGCGGTGGCCTCGCCCATCCCGAAGCCGATCTCCAGGACGACGGGCAGCCCGCCGAACAGCGCGGCCGGGTCGACGGCGCGCTGTCCGTCGACGTCCAGCCCCCAGGAGGGCCACTTGCGGCGCAGCGCGTCGGCCTGCCCGGCGGTCACCCGGCTGCGGCGCGGCTGGAAGCTGCGGATACGGCGCTCGAAGTGCGACCCCGCCGGGTCGGCGGCGGGTCCGGTGCCGTTGGGGAACATCCGGCTCATGACCGTGCCGTGGTGGGCGGCGATCCGCTTGGCGGTGTTGTCCTTGGAGCCGGCGCCGTCAGCAGCGCTGCTCTCGGGTGTCTCGGCGATCTGGGTCATCTCGGTCTTCTCGGGCTCGGCCACAATGCTCCGATTCTACGGAGTCCCCGGGCACGCCCGTCCGGGTGAGTCGGCCGGGCCCCGGAGCGCTCCTGTCGACCGGGTCCGCCGGGCCCCCGAGCGCTTCCGTCGACCGAGCCCGCCGCGGAAACCGGAACCCCCGCCTCACCTCTCCGCCAGCACCTCCAGCACCCTCGCCGCCACCTCGCGCCCGATCGGCAGCGCCGCCGTCGCCGCCGGGGACGGCGCGTTCAGCACGTGGACCGTACGAGCCCCCCGGCGGATCAGGAAGTCGTCGGCCAGGGTGCCGTCCCGCAGCACCGCCTGCGCCCGCACCCCGGCCGCCGCGGGCCGCAGGTCCGCGTCCGTCACCGCGGGGAGCAGCCGCCGTACCGCCGTGGCGAACGCCCGCTTCGACAGCGAGCGGTGCAGCTCGCCCGCCCCGTACCGCCAGTGCTTCCGGGCCGTACGCCAGGAGCCGGGCCAGCCGAGCGTGCCCGCCAGCTCCCCGGGGCGTACGTCCGACCACCGGTAGCCCTCCCGGGCGAGCGCGGGCACCGCGTTCGGCCCCACGTGCACCCCGCCGTCGACGGACCGCGTCAGATGCACGCCGAGGAACGGGAACGCCGGGTCCGGCACCGGATAGACCAGCCCCCGGACCAGGCCGGGCCGCGCCAGCTCGAAGTACTCACCCCGGAACGGCACGATCCGCATCCCCGGGTCGTCGCCCGTGAGCCGCGCCACGCGGTCGCACTGGAGCCCCGCGCAGTTCACCAGCGCCCGCGCCCGCACCACTGCCCCCGCGTTCCCCGCGCCCGTCCCGTCCCCCGTGCCCGTACGGACCGCGACCCCCCACGCGCGGCGGTCGACGACCGTCACCTCCGCGCCGTACCGCACCTCCGCGCCCGCCGCCCGCACCGACTCCGCGAGCTGCTCCGCGACCGCAGTGAAGTCGCACACCCCCGTCGTCCCGACGTGGATCGCGGCCAGGCCCCGGACCTGCGGTTCGTACTCCATGATCTGCGCCGGGCCCAGCTCCCGCACCGGAATCCCGTTCTCCCGGCCCCGCTGGACCAGCGCGTGCAGCCGCGGCAGCTCGTCGCGCCGCGTCGCCACGATCAGCTTGCCGGTGACCTCGTGCGCGATGCCGTACTCCGCGCAGAACTTGACCATCTCGGCCGAGCCGCGCACCGCGTACCGCGCTTTGAGCGACCCCGGGCGGTAGTAGATCCCGCTGTGGATCACCCCGCTGTTGTGGCCCGTCTGGTGCCGCGCGGGCCCCGCTTCCTTCTCCAGCACGACCACGCGGGTGCCCGGAGCGGCGCGCGTGATCGCGTACGCCGTCGACAGGCCGACGATCCCGCCGCCGATCACCAGCACGTCGCAGTCGAAGCCCGCGCGTCCGTCCATCGTGTGCCACCTCCCACCCCGATAGTGCACTGGCCCGCTGACAACGCCGCCAAACCACGTGCGGGCAGCCGGGCGCACCGGAGGCGTTCCGGGGGCGTACGGCCGTGCCCGCCTGCGGACCGGCCCGGACGGGTCCGGGACGGCAGCGGGCGGACACAGCGGGCGTGCGCCGGCGCCACGGCGTGCACCGGCGCCACGGCGCGTACCGGCACCAAGGCCCGTACCGGCACCAAGGCGTGCACCGGCGTCAAGGCGCGCGCCGGCCCTGAGGCGTGCACCGGCGCTACGCCGGGGAGACCAGCAGCGGCCGTGCGCGCTCCCGCAGCTCCACCACACGCGGCTCGTCGCCGTACGGCTCCAGGCGGTGCAGCAGATCGCGTACGTACTCCGTCGTCCTCGCCGACGAGATACGGCCCGCCACCTCCACCGCCCGGGTGCCCGCCGCGCACGCCGCGTCGAGATTCCCCGACTCCAGCTCCGCCACCGCGCTCACCACGAGACGTAAACCGTGCGACCGTACGAACTCCTCCGTCGGCCGGGACAGCGCCTGTTCCGTGAACCGCCGCACCTGGCGCGGCGCCTTGAGATCGCGGTAGCACTCGGCGGCGTCGGCCGCGAACCGGTCGTACGAGTAGAAGCCCAGCCACGCCGGATCCGCGTCGCCGTCGCGCGAGCGCTCCAGCCACCCCTCCGCCGCCTTGAGCGCCGCCCCGGCCGCCACCGCGTCGCCCGCCTTCGCGTGCGCCCGCGCCTCCACCAGCCGGAAGAAGCTCATCGTGCGCGCCGTCGCGAGCCCCCGGTTGCGCTCCAGCGCCGCCTGCGCCAGGTCCACGCCCTCGTCGGCGAAGCCCCGGTAGGTCGCCTGGAGCGACATCGACGCCAGTACGTACCCCCCGAGCGGCACGTCTGCCGCCGCGCGCGCCAGCCGCAGCGCCTGGATGTAGTAGCGCTGCGCCGCCTCCTGCTGTCCGGTGTCGAAGGCCATCCAGCCGGCCAGCCTGGTCAGTTCGGCCGTCGCCCCGAAGAGGCCGCGGCCCACCTCGTCGCTGTACGCCCCGAGGAGCAGCGGCGCCGCGTCCACCCGCAGGCACTCGGGCACCATGGAGGAACGCCAGTCCCCGCCGCCGTACTTGGAGTCCCAGCGCCGGGCGTCGGACGCCGCCTCCCGGAGTTTGGCCACGTCGCTGTGGCCCACCCGCAGAGGTGAGATCTCTCCCGCGGAGTCGCCGCCGGGCCCGCCCTGACCGGCCGACACGCCGTGCGCGCCAGGACTGCCGTGCGCTCCTTGCGCGGCCCGCGCGACCGTCGGATCCCGTGCCACGGACGAGTCCGCGGGTGTTATCAGCCACCGCGACGCGGGGGTCGCGTAAGCGCTCACTGCGAAGGATCCGGCCAGCGACTGCCAGATGCCCCCGCTGCCCGCCCTGCGGCCCGCCAGGTCCAGCCGGTACAACTCCGTGGCGGAGCGCACCGCCTCGCCCACATCGCGCGGGAAGGCGAGACCGACCTCGGGGGCCGGATCCGCGTCGGCCAGGCCGATCTCGTGGAGTGGGACAGGCCGTCCCAGTTTCGCGCCGATGGCGGCGGCGATGAGATGGGGCGCGGCACCCTGCGGCACCATCCCCTTCGACACCCACCGCGCCACGGAGGTCTTGTCGTAGCGAAGGGTCAGCCCGCGCTGCGCCCCCAGGTCGTTGACCCGCCGGGCGAGGCCGGCGTTGCTGATTCCCGCGAGGGCGAGAACGGTTCCGAGCTTTTCGTTCGGCCCGCGTAGCTCCCTGGACATGCGCCACCCCTCGACACACAGACGGCCGCCACGTCGCGGCATAGGCGCGCGGCATTCGTAAACCCAGCGTAGTTCGCCACATCCCGACCGTTAAGGGGCGGACTTCCCTATGGCGGGATTGTTGTCCGTGCGGGAGGCCGCGCGTAAGACCCCGTCATGATGTTCGTGCTCCGGGTGTGTGGCCGTGCGCCCGGCCGTGCGCTCTTGGCCCCGGAGGAGCGGGAGCGCTTCCATGAGTCCTGCGTGGGTCGGCCCACTGCGTACTGGAACCAGTGGGCTGGGGGACACCGCCGCCCCAATCCCCGCGGGCGGTGGATCAGTCCGGGAGGCGTTTTCCGCCTCCCGGACTGAACGTATGACGGCGTTTCGGAGCCGTGTCGAGCCCGGAGATTGGCTGAATGCTGCCTGTCTGCCGAGGGCTGTTTCCTGGCCATCCGGCCCATGCCAATGGCGCATTCGCGTGTTCGCGCCTGTCGCGCGTCCGCCGCCCGGGGGCTACCGGCGGCCCCTCCTGTGTGCTGTTGTCGTGGCAGCATGTCCCCGAACGGCTCGGATCGGGCTAAGGTCCACGCTTCGGACCGAGCTGCCGGGACGGCCCTCGATGTGACTTGTCCACAGGCTGTGGAGGCGGCGATGCGCTGGTTGGTGGGGTGGAGCAGTATCGCCGCGCGTTTCGGAACGGCGGGCACGGCAGGGAGCGTCGGCGGGTCCGTGGCCGGCGCGGTCGGCGGGCACGCGGGCGGCAACGGTACGGCGGGAGCCGTCGGGTTCGCCGACGGCGATGTCTCGGGGGGCGGTACGGGGGGCGGTACGGTCCACCCGGTCGGCTCCCAACTCCTGTGGGGAGACCCCGATCCGCTCTGGGCCGTCGGCGACTGGCGCCCCGACGAGGTACGGGTCGTCACCATCGACGCCGTCAACCGCCTCGCGATCCTAGGCTGTTGCGGCGCCACCGACGAACAACTCCGCGTCGGGCTCTTCGCGGCGCGCGGCGGGGCGCTGCGGCATCTCACGGCCTGGCCCGGGAGTTACACCGCCGTCGCGCAGATCGGCCGCCGCATCACCGTCGTCGGCGACCTGGCCGGCGCCCGGCCCGTCTTCTACACGCCCTGGGCGGCCGGCACCGCGTACGCCACCGCCGCCCTACCCCTCGCCGACCTCATCGAGGCACAGCTCGACATCGGCTACCTGGCGGCCCTCCTCGCCTGCCCGGAGAGCCCGGAGGCGCTGCGCGACGCCACGCCGTACGACGGGGTCAAACGCATCCCGCCCGGGCACGCCCTGATCCTGCGCGAGGGGTCCCGCGAGATCACCGGGTACGAACAGGTCGCCTCCCTCGCCGTCGCCGCGCCGCAACTCGACCCCGACCGGGCCGTCGAGGGCGTCCGCGACGCCCTCGTGGAAGCCGTACGGGCCCGGCTGACGGCCCCGCGCCACGCCCCCGAGACCCTGCCGCCGGACCCCGGGCCCGTCCCCGGCATGGGGCCCGCCGAACGGCGCGCCGCCCGCGGGGCGCCGGTGCCCGGCATCGGCGCCGACCTGTCGGGCGGCAGCGCCTCCGGGACCCTCGCGCTGCTCGCCGCCGGGCTGCCAGGCGCGCCCGGCACAATCCTCGGGCACGGCACCGGCGCGGGTGAGCGGCTGCTCGCCGTCACCTTCAACGACCTGGCCACCGGCGGGCGCGACGAGGCGGAGCTGGAGCGGGCGCGGTCCATCGCCGCGAACCCCCGGCTGCACCACGTCGTCGTCGCGGCGGGCGAGGAGGCCCTGCCGTACGCGGAGTTGGAGGGCCCGCTCACCGACGAGCCGGGCCCCTCCCTCGTCCTCGCCGAACGCAACCGGCGCAGACTCGCGGCGGGCAGCGCGGACCACTTCACCGGGGCGGGCGCCCGCGAGGTCCTGGACGCGCACCCCGCCCGCCTCGCCGACCTGCTGCTCGACCGGCGCAGACGCCACCTCCTGTCGCCCGTCGCGGCCGTCGCCAAGGCCGAAGGCGTTTCGCCCGCCTCGCTGTTCGTCCCGCTCACCGTCTACCGGGCCGCCCGCCGCCTGGCCCGTACGCCGTACCGCACCGGCCTCGAAGCCGCCGCGGCCCGCCTGCCCGAGGCCAACCGCTCGCCGCTCGCGCCCGCGGGGGACGGTCCGCTGGGCGCGTCGCTCGCCGCGCTCACCTGGTCCCGGCCCGGTCCTGCCGCCCGCTGGCTCACGGGCGAGGCGCTGGCCGAAGTATCGGTTCGCCTGTCGACGGCGGCGACCCGCCCCACGTCCGTGCCGCGCCCCGGCGAGGCCCGTGCGCGGGCGGCGCTCGCCCGGTACGCCGCGGACCACCGTGTGCTGGAACAGGCCGCGGAGATCCGCAGCCAGCGCCTCCACGCCCCCTTCCTCGACAACCAGGTAGTCCGGGCCTGCCGCCTCCTGCCGGAGGCACTGCGCGTCCAGCCGGGCGCCCGCGCGGACGTCCTGCGCACGGTCCTCGCGGGCGCCGGCATCCATGACCTGCCACCCGGCTGGGGCGCGACGTCCCGGGCCGGCACGGCGGCGGCCACCCGGGCGGGCCTGCGCCTGGCCATCAGCGACCTGCTGGCCCTCTTCGACGCGCCGCTCCTGGCGGACGCGGGCCTGATCGAGGCCCGCGTGGTCCGCAAGGCGCTGCGGGCGGCGGCGGAGGGCGAGCCGGTGCCGCTGGACGGCCTCGCGGACCTGGTCTCGACGGAGCTGTGGCTGCGGCGGTTGCTTTCGCGCCGGGGCACGTGCTGGACGGGCACGGCTGCGCCTCGGCGGCGGGCGGTGGGGGTGGTGGCGCGGCCGACGTTGCGCGCGTGACGGTGTTCGTTGCGCTTACTGCTTGTCCTCGCGCCGGAGGGGCGTCTGCGCCCCGGTGGTGGGCGCGGGTTACTGATGTCCTCAATCGCCGGACGGGCTGGGTGTGTCGTGGTGGCGGGGGGTGGGGCCTGCGGAGGTGCGTATGTCCGGACTGCATGTTTTACGGCGCCTCAGGGACTTGTTTGGCTCACCGGTAGTCATGCGCCACAAAACACGCTTTACGTCCGGACACACGCACCTCCTCCGACCCCACCCCCCTCACGCCGAGGGTGAGCCGAACGACCCCGCCGGCCCGGGGAGCCTCGCCTCCGCCCGGTGGACAGTGCCGCTTACCAACGTCCTCAAACGCCGGACGGGCTGGAGTGTGGCCTCTGCCCGGTACGCAAGCGCGGCTTACCAATGTCCTCAAACGCCGGACGGGCAGGATGGTGCCCCCGTGCCCCCCAAGGCCGGACGGGCCGGGGGTTGTCTTGAACGCGGGCGTGGAAGGGGGACGGGCAGGGGTCGTGTCCGGAACGTAGAGCGTGTTTTGTGTCGCAAGGCCCCGGTGAACTGAACGACCCGCCGAACGCGACGTAAAACATGCAGTGCAGGACACGACCCCTGCCCGGCCCCCGGCAACAACCCGCACCCAAACCACCGGCCCGCAGCGGGCACAACCAAGCCCGTCCGGCGATTGAGGACAATCAGTAAGCCGCACCCGCCCGCACCGGGCAGACGCACAAACAAGCCCGTCCCGGCGACTGAGGACAAAAGCACGGCCGCCAGGCCGATCACCGACACGCGATACGAGACCGCGCCCAATCCGCCAGCGCCACCCCGTCGAACGCGCTCTCAGGATCCACCACCAGCCGAATCGACCGCTGCCCAGCGATCCCCACAAACACCCGAACCGCCCCCCCACCCCCCCTCAGCACCGGCGACCGCCACAACCGCCCCCCGTCCCCGTACACGGAGAAGCGCACGGAACCGAGCCCGAGGGTCATGTCGTCCACCCCCACCATCGCCTCGTACGAGGCACAGCTCCGGTTGAGGTCGATCGTCACCGAGGACCCCGCCTGCATCGTCACGCCGGACGCGTACTTCGTGCCGCCGATCGAGACGCTCGACCGCTGCCAGAGCCACCCGCTCCCGCCGAGCCGCACCTCGGGCGCGGTGCCGTCCCCGAGGACGCCGTACTTCAGCTGGTTCACCTGGTACACGGCAGGCGGGGGCGCAGGAACAGGAACGGGCTTCGCAGGCTTGGGCGTGGGCTTCACGCTCGGCTTCGCCGAAGGCCGCCGTGCCGCAGGCGTAGGCGCAGGCGCAGGCGCAGAAGACGGCGTCCGGGCCGGTGCGGCACGCCGCTTGGGCGCGGACGTACGGGACGCAGTGGACAGAGGCGAAGGCCTCGACACCCGCGGCGCGGGCGCACCGGGCTTCGCCGGGGACGAAGACGGCACCGGGACTCCAGGAAGCACCGGCTGCGCCGCCGGCGGCTTCGCGTCCGGCCGGGCCGCGTCCTCCGGGCTGCCCACCAGCGCCCACACCAGACCGGCCGTCGCGACGACGACCAGCCCCGCGATACCGACCTTGACCGGCGCCCCGAGCCCCTCGGCAGCCGCGGCCCCGGACGCGGAACCGGCAGCCGTACCACCGGAAGCCCCACCCGCCGCGCCCCCGGCCGCAGCGGCGGCCCCCGCGGCGCCCGCCGCTCCCGCGGCCCCGCCGCCCGCGATGATCCCCGCCGCCTTGAGCGAGTAGCCCGCCGCGAACCAGCCGATGACCGCGATCGGGACGAGCGCCGGGATGCCGGAGTTGACGTACGCCAACTCCCCCGCCGCGACGCGGCACTTCGCGCACGACTCCAAGTGCTTGCGCAGCCCCCGCTCCGCCCGCATCCGCAGCCCGCCGCGCGCGTACGCGCCGAGCCGGTCGGCATAGCGGGCGCAGTCGCCGCCCGAGGTGAGCGCGGTGCTCACATGGGCCTGGAGGTACGCCTGTTTGAGCCCCTCGCGCGCCCGTCCGGCCAGTACGGCCGTCGCGTTGGCGCTCAGCCCGAAGAGCGGCGCGACCTCGCTGGGCGACTCGTCCTCGACGGTGGTGTGCCAGAGCACCGCCTGCCAGCGTTCGGGAAGGCTGCGGAACGCCTGCATGGCGAGGGACTGCTCGGCGTCGTGCATGGCCCGTACGTCCGCGCCCAGGTCGAGCGTGTCCACGTCCGAGACCTCCGCGACGCGCGCGGCCTGCGCCGCGAACAGCGCGAAGTCGTCGACCAGTTGCTCGCGCTTCGCGGACTTCGTCCAGGACGCGGCGACGCGCCGTACGGTCGTCAGCAGGTAGGCACGGACCGCCTGCTCGGGCCCGGCCCCGCCGCGCACCGCCTGGAGCGTACGGGCGAACACCTCGGCGGTCAGGTCGTCGGCGGTGTGCGCGTCGCGGCAGCAGGTACGGGCGTAGCGCCGCACCGCGTCCGAGTGGCGGCGGAACAGCTCCTCGTACGCGCTGTCGTCGCCGTCCCGCATCCGCTGAACCAGGTCGGCGTCCGACCTGAGCAGGCTGGCAGCAGGCAGCTCCAACGTAGGTACGTCAACCTCCTCGCCGAACCGGGGGTCGTCCTCGGCCCCCCGCTCCCGCTGCGACGGCACACTGCCGTCCCCATCGGACAGGGGCGGAAGCCCCCCACCCCCCAGCCCACCGCGACCGGACCCGGCAGCCGGCCCAGGCAGGAAGCCGCCACCCCCACCAACCCCCCCGGCCCCCCCCTGCTCAGGCACCCCCGCGTCCCGGGGCCCACCCCTCTCAGGCACACCCGCGTCGCTGGGCCCACCCCGCTCCGATACGGCCGCCTCGCTCGGCCCCCCTTGCTCCGGCACACCCGGCACGCCCGCAGTATCCGCAGCACCAGGGCCGCCAGGTCCGTAAGGGTCACCAGAACTGTTGGGGCCAGCGGAACTGCTTTGGCCAGCAGAACCGTTGGGGCCAGCGGGCCCATGAGAACCCCCAGGCCACCCGGGACCACCAAAGCGTCCCGGCCCGCTGGGACGCCCGACGCCACCGGGCCCCCGGTGCTGACCGGGGTTTTCCGGACCGCCCGGGGCGCCTGGGCCACCAGGCCCGCCTAGGCCTCCCGGCCCCCCGCGACCGTCAGGTCGACCAGGCGCTCCCGGAACACCGGGACCACCCAGGCGGCCCCCCGGAACACCGGCCGCACTCGCGCCTCCCGGCGCCGACGGCCTTCTGGGGCCGCTCTGGTTCGGTACCTGCCAGGACGTCGGGCCGTCAGACTCCGTACCCCCTTCGGCGCCGCCGCCAGGCGGCTCCGTACCGCCACCAAGTGGCTCGTCCCGTCCATCACCGCTCATCGCGGAAGCCCCCGCACGCACTGTCCGACCCACACACCCGGTCAGCGTGCCACAGCGCGTCGCGCCCAAGCCCTCTCAAGCTCCGCAACCACCCGTCCGGGGTCGTTTCCCGGGCCCGAGCCCCACACTTCACCCGTTCGGGGAAGCCTCAACAGCCCCTGAAAGTACGCCAGTTCGAGCAAGGTCGCGCGCCGAAGGCCACCCGGCGCGGACCGCCGAAGGCACCCGGTCCGGACCGGTGAGGCCGCCCGGTATGGGACGGAAAGGGACCTCGGTGCGAGGACCCGTAGGGCCCCTGGCGCCGGACGCCGAACGCCCCCCGCCGGACGCACACCCCGCCGACCGCCAAGGCACCTCGCGCCGAGCGCAAAACGCACCGACCCGCTCACGAGTCCGGGCGCCCGCCCCCGCCACTCCTCACGCCGGCCGCGACCGCAACCCCTCCAGCAAGATGTCCAGCAGCCGTGCCGAAGCCGCCGCCTGGTGCGCCGCGTCCGGCAGGGACGGTGCCGCCGTGGCGATCACCAGGAGGACATCCGCCACCGTCACGTCGACGCGCAGCTCACCCGCCTCACGGGCCCGCTCCACCAGCTGGCCCACGACCTCCAGCAGCTCCACGGCCCCCGGATCGTCCAGGTCGTCCACCGACAGGCGCGGTTCCACCACCCGCAGATCGGGCTGGCCCGCCTGCCGTTGCTGGGGCACCCGGCCCTCGGGCGCCTGACCGCGCGCCTCCGCCGGGTCGTCGCCGTCCACGCCCACCCGTAACACCTGGGGAGGCAGCAGCCGTCCCGCGCCGGACGCCACCGACGTACGGAGGAAGCGGGAGAGGGCCGACCAGGGCTCCTCCTCCTGCCCCAGCGCCGTACGCGCCTGGTCCGTCAGCCGGGAGGTCTCCTCCTCGGCTATCCGCCGCACCAGCACGTCCTTGCTCGGGAACCGCCGGTAGACCGTACCGACACCCACCCGGGCCCGGCGCGCCACGTCCTCCATCGGCGCCCCGTACCCCAACTCGCCGAACACCTCGCGAGCCGCTCGCAGTACATGCTCCAGATTGCGCTGTGCGTCCACGCGGAGCGGAGCCGATCGCCCGCCCGCACCCAACCGGCCTTCCCCGTCCGAGACGACGGCAGCCTGCCAATGCGAATCCTGAATGTGCATAAGCGTTCCCCCGGTAATGATGTCTCCCCCCGGAGACTCCCCGCTTGACAGTCGACGATGTGAGCCTGTCCCGTCACAGGCCGTACACCCCGACGAGGTACGAACATAGTTGAGCCCGGGTCAATTCAGAAGGGGGTAGTTCCGCACGGAGCATGCCCCGATCGGAGCAAGGACCGGAAGATGGGTGATTCAACCATCCCCCTCACCCCTCTCCACCCGCTCTGACCTGGCTTCCTCCGGCATTACCGGCGCATTTGCGCACCCCGCTCCGCCGACCGCCTCCGGTCACACAATTTGTCGGGGCTGTGGACAAAGCCTTGAGGGCGTTGCGTCATGGGGGAGTGATGGCTGAGATCTCCCGGGGGACGACCCCCGCACCCCCGCCCGCCGCGCCCCCCGCCGCGGCTCCCGCGCGCATTCTTGTCGTCGGTGGCGGCTACGTCGGCATGTACACCGCGCTGCGCCTCCAGCGGAAGCTCAGAAGCGGCGAGGCCGAGGTCACCGTCGTCACCCCCGAGCCTTATATGACGTATCAGCCATTCCTCCCGGAAGCGGCGGCCGGGAACATCTCCCCCCGCCACGTCGTCGTCCCGCTCCGGCGGGTGCTGTCCGGATGCAGGATCCTCCTCGGTGAGGCCGTCTCCATCGACCACGCCAAGCGCACCGCCACCCTCAGGACCCTCGGCGCCGAGGAGGAGGGCGACGGCACCGTCGACGTCCCCTACGACGAACTCGTCCTCGCCCCCGGCTCCGTCTCGCGCACCCTCCCCGTCCCCGGCCTCGCCGAACACGGCATCGGCTTCAAGACCGTCGAGGAGGCCATCGGCCTGCGCAACCACGTCATCGAGCAGATGGACATCGCCTCCTCCACCCGCGACCCCGCCCTCCGCGACGCCGCCCTCACCTTCGTCTTCGTCGGCGGCGGCTACGCGGGCGTCGAGGCCCTCGCCGAACTGGAGGACATGGCCCGCTACGCCACGCGGTACTACCACAACCTCAAGGCCGAGGACCTGAAATGGATCCTCGTCGAGGCGACCGGCCGGATCCTCCCCGAGGTCGGTGAGGAAATGGGCCGCTACGCCGTCCGAGAGCTGCGCGCCCGCAACATCGACGTACGGCTCGACACCCGCCTCGACTCCTGCGAGGACCGCGTCGCCGTCCTCAGCGACGGCACCCGCTTCCCCACCCGCACCCTCGTCTGGACGGCCGGCGTCAAGCCCCACCCGGTCCTCGCCGCCACCGACCTCCCCCTGAACAAACGCGGCCGCCTCACCTGCACCGCCCAGCTCGGCGTCGAGGGCGCCGAGCACGCCTGGGCCGCCGGCGACGCCGCCGCCGTACCCGACCTGACCGCCGCCGAACCGGGCACGGAGTGCGCGCCCAACGCCCAGCACGCCGTCCGCCAGGCCAAGGTCCTCGCCGGGAACCTCCTCGCCTCCCTGCGCGGCGAACCCCTCCAGGACTACCGTCACAAGTACGCGGGCTCCGTCGCGTCCCTCGGCCTCCACAAGGGCGTGGCGCACGTCTACGGACGCAAGCTCAAGGGCTATCCGGCCTGGGTGATGCACCGCGTGTACCACCTCAGCCGCGTCCCCACCTTCAACCGCAAGGCCCGGGTGCTCGCGGAATGGACCCTCTCGGGATTCTTCAAGCGGGAGATCGTCTCCCTCGGCTCACTGGAACACCCGCGCGCCGAATTCGAACTCGCCGCGGGAGGACGCAGGACCGACCCCGCGGGAGGCTGGAAGACCAACGTGGCGGAGGGCTACAACACCGAGGACACGCCCAAGGACACGCCGGACGACCCGTCCAAGGAGCGTTGACGCCGGCGCCGGAGGAGCGGTCGCGTCACCGGCGACCTCACCGGCCCTGTCACCGGTGACACCACCGGTGATCCCGACGACCGGCGCTCCGCCGGTGCCCGCCGCCCGTCCGGTCGGCGACACTGGAGCCGTGACCCGCGTGTGACCATAGGTGGGCTCACCTCTGCACAGAGTGATCCGGTGCACCGACTGATCCGGCACGCTCGGCTCCGCTCGGCCAAGACGAACAGCAACACGACCCCATGAGGCCTGAACAGACGTGAATTTCACGCGTTGGAGCGCCCGGCTCCCCGGTACGCAGCGCCGCGCCGCCGCGCGGACCGACCGCGGCTCCGTGCCCGCGGCCCGTGGTGAGTACGAGCGGCAGCCCGACCCCGCGCCGGACGGCGTCCCCTCCTTGGAGGACCTCTCCGTACGGGAGATTCTGGGCGAACTACCCGCCCTGGTGGCCCTGGTGTACGGCCCCGAGCACCGCCTCGCCTACGTCAACGACGCGTACGCGGCCGCCTTCGGCCCCCGTACCGTCGGCGCGCTCGCGGCGGACAGCTGCCCCGAACTGGCCGAGCTGGGCCTCCTGCCGCTGCTCGACCAGGTGCTGCGCAGCGGCAAGCCCCGTACGGTCAAGTCCCGCAAGGTCCACGTCCGCGGCCGGTCCGACCGGCACCAGGACGGCCCCGACCGCCAGGACCGCCACGACAGGCCCGACAGGCCCGACAGGCCCGAGACCGGCGAAGGCTCCTACACGGTCACCTGCACCCCCGTCGGCTGCGCCGACTCCGGCGGAGTCCTCATCTTCGCCGCCGACGTCACCGACCACGCCGAGGCCGCCGAACGGCTGCGCACCAGCGAGCGCAGACACCGGCAGACCGCCGTCACCCTCCAGCGCTCCCTCCTCCCGCAGGAGTTGGAGCAGCCCGACGACCTGCGCGTCGCCGCCACGTACCAGCCGGGCGGCAAGGACGCGGCGGTCGGCGGCGACTGGTACGACGTCATCACCCTCGGCGCCGGCCGTACGGCCCTGGTCATCGGCGACGTCATGGGCCGGGGCGTGCGCGCCGCCGCCGTCATGGGCCAACTCCGCACCGCCGTACGCGCCTACGCCCGCCTCGACCTGCCCCCGCACGAAGTGCTGCAACTCCTCGACGGACTCGCCGCGGAGATCGACGCCAGCCAGATCGCCACCTGCGTCTACGCCGTCCACGACCCCGACGAGGGCCGCCTCGTCTACGCCTCCGCCGGCCACCTGCCGATCCTGGTACGCGACGAGGACGGCTCGGTCGAACGGGCGGCGGACCCCACAGGCCCCCCGCTCGGCACCGGCGGCTGGCAGCACACCTCCGGCAGCATCGCGCTGCCGCCCGGCTCCACGGCCGTGCTCTACACGGACGGCCTCGTCGAGCGCCGGGGCGAGGACATCGACGAAGGCATCGAGTCCCTGGAACGCGCCCTCGCGGGCGCCAAGGGCTCACCCCAGGTCGTCTGCGACCGGCTGATCCGCTCCCTCGGCGTGACGGCGGACCACGACGACGACGTGGCCGTGCTCGTCCTCCAGTACCCGGCGCGTACGGGCCCGGACGCCGAGCTGTTCCACAACGCGGCGCTCGACCTGCTCGGCGGCATCGAGGCCGCCCCGCGCGCCCGCGCCTTCGCCTCAGGAGTGCTCTCCTCCTGGCGGTTCCCGGTCGAACTGCGCGACCTGGGCGTGCTCGCCACCAGTGAACTGGTGGCCAACTCCCTCCAGCACGGCACCCCGCCCATGCGCCTCAGACTCCGCCGCACCGACCGCCGGCTGATCATCGAGGTGACGGACGGCGACGACCACCTGCCGCGCCGCCGCCGCGCCGAACCGGCCGACGAGGCGGGCCGCGGCATCTCCATCGTCGCGACGATCGCCTCGTCCTGGGGATCCCGCCGTACCCCGGGCGGCGGCAAGGCCGTCTGGTGCGAATTCGCCCTACCGCGCTGACACGAGCCCGTCCCGCGTGGTCAGCCCACCCGCTCCGGTACGGGTTCGGTCGTCACGGGCTCCGCCTTCTCCGCGCCCTCCGGCAGCCGCCGCGCGACCACCCGTGAGACCGACACGAGCGAAGGCCGGTCCTGCGCGGGCGTGAGCCGCCGGCCGAGCCGCAGCGCCAGCACCGTGATCCCCAGCGAGAACAGCACGAACGTCACGATGTACGGCCCGTGCAGCGACGCCCCCAACGGACCGCCCACCGCCGGACCGACCGCCAGCGCCAGCTGCTTGACCAGCGCGAAGGCCGAGTTGTACTGCCCGACCATCGACGTCGGCGCCAGATCGGCCACCAGTGGCGCGACGGTCGGCGCGAGCATCGCCTCACCGAGCCCGAAGAGCGCGTACGTGGAGATGAACGCGGCCGTCGCCATCGTCGTACTGCCGTGCCCGAGCCCCGCGTACCCCGCGACGATCCAGGCCACGGTCCAGATCAGCCCGACAGCAGCGATCACACGCGTACGGCTCCGCCGCTCCACCAGCCGCAACACCACGAACTGCGCGATCACGATCACCGCCGTGTTGGCGGCCAGCGCGACCCCGAGCGTCGACGGGTCGATCCCCGCCGCCTCGGTGCCGTACGCGGCGAGCCCCGACTCGAACTGCCCGTAACAGGCGAAGAACACCACGAAGCCCAGCCCGAGCAGCTGCACCATCGCGCGGTGACGGAGCAGCGCCCGCAGCCCGCCCCCTGCGGAGCCCCTGTCCTCCTTGGACAGCGCGCTCACGGCGAAGGCGGCAGGACGGGGCAGCCTCACCGAGGCGGCCATGCCCGCCAGGACGAGGAACATCACGGCCTCGACGGCGAAGAGCAGGGTGAAGCTGCCCGGCCGGTCCTGGTCGACGATCTGACCGCCGACCAGCCCGCCGACCCCGAGCCCCAGGTTCGCCAGGAAGAACTGGGTCGCGAAGGCCCGCGTGCGGGTCGCCGCCGTCGAGCACCACACGATCATCGTGGCCAGCGCGGGCTGCATGACGGCCGTACCGGCACCGAGCAGCGCCGCCGACATCACCGCAGTCGGCACACTCCCCGAGAACCCCATGGCGAGAGCCCCCGCCGAGGCCAGCACCGCCCCGCTCACCAGTACGGGCAGCGGACCGCGCCGGTCGATGATCCGGCCGGTGAAGGGGAGGACGACCAGAGCGGCCATGGCGAAGACGGCCAGCACCACACCGGCGGTACTGGCGCCCAGGTCCCGCACCTGAGCCACGTACACATAGAGGTACGGGACCGTGAACCCCAGCCCGAACGCGCTCAGCGCGTTGCCCGCCTGGATCCTGCGCATGGCCGCGCCCAACTCCCTGGTCACACTCACCCACCTAAGAACTGACGTCCGAAGACTTAGAAGCTAAAGTTAATACCTTAACAATACACATCGAAGGACTTAGAAGCCAACGCGCATGCGTGCGATACTTCCCCGATGTCCGACACCCCGGCCAAGCCCGCCCCACAGGGCCTCCAGGAGCCGAGCCTCGACGAGCAGATCGCCGCCTACCAGCGCGAATTCCGCGACCTCGACCCCCAGGTCGAGAAGATCGTCTCGGCGCTGGGCCGCCTGAACCGCCGCATGAACGTCGCGTACGGCCGACAGGTCGCCGACCTCGGCATCAGCAACGCCGAGTGGGAGGTGCTCAAGACCCTCGTGGTCTCCGGAGCCCCCTACCGCCTGGGCCCCGGCGAACTCGCCAAGCGCCTCGGCCTCACCCCGGCCGCCATGACCCACCGCATCGACCGCATGGCGGGCGACGGCCTGGTCACCCGCGACCGCGACGAGAACAACCGCGTACGGGTGATCGTGGAGCTGACCGACGTGGGCCGTACGAAGTGGCTCGCGGCCATGCGCATGGCGTCGGACTTCGAGGAGGAGCTGCTCCAGGACCTCTCGGGCGACGAGCGCGGGGTGCTGGGCGAGATGCTGATCCGCCTGCTGCGCAGGGTGGAACACGCCCAGCCGGACGCGGGCGGACGGCTCACGGATCTCGACTGAACGGGGGGCTTGACAGCCCCTTGCCGGATCCGTAAGGTTCTTCGAGTTGTCACGGGGCCGGTACGGCCCGGCGGCAGCCACTCCCGCCGCGGATGCGGCACCCAAACTCAGCACGATCTCCCAGCCGGGATGTTTTTTCGCATGCCGAAATACATTTCGAACTCCCGATCTCTCGATTATGAGTCGCCTGGGGAATCCGCTAGTGTTCGGGACGTCGGAACGGCCGAAGGGCCGGGAGGACAAGCCCCCTCTGACTGGGAATCAGGCCCGAAAGGTTCTGGTAGAGTCGGAATCGCCGGAAAGGGAAACGCGAAAGCGGAAACCTGGAAGGCAGCCCCGCCGGCCGGGGAAATCGGATACGAAAGCATCTGATAGAGTCGGAAACACGAAATACCGAAGGGAAGCGCCCGGAGGGCCCCGGAGACGGGACCGAAGGAAGCGTCCGTTCCTTGAGAACTCAACAGCGTGCCAAAAGTCAACGCCAGATATGTTGATACCCCGGCCTACTCAACCCTTGTGGTTGGTGGGTTGGTGGTTCCTTTGAATGAAACACAGCGAGGACGCTGTGGATCACGGGTCTTATTCCGACCGGTGGTCCCGGCTCTTACGAGGTGTCTACCGGATTACCGGT